>JBMTZD010000003.1:0-85076 GCA_049455235.1 Steroidobacteraceae bacterium | reverse complement strand
AACACGAGGACGATCATGGATCACCTGCTCAACCGTCATAGAATGCTGTTGCTCGTCACAGCATTCGCCATGCCACTCGCCGCCGCTCAGGAGGTGCCGCCGCCCGCCGAGCAAGCCGAACAACAACCTGCCGCGGATGAGGTGGTCGAAGAAGTCGTCGACATCGATATCGCGGGCGAGATCGTGATCGTCGGTCGTCGTGATCGCAATATTCAGCAGGCGACGACGCAGGTCATCTCGGTGCTCTCGGCTGAGGACATCGCCCGAACGGGTGATGGTGACGTCGCCGGTGCTTTGAGCCGCGTGACCGGTTTGAGCGTCGCGAGCAATGGATTCGTTTACGTTCGCGGTCTCGGTGATCGTTATTCGCAAGCATTTTTGAACGGTTCGCCGCTGCCGAGCCCCGAGCCGTTGCGTCGTGCCGTGCCGCTCGATTTGTTCCCAACGGACATCGTGGCTTCGTCGCTCGTTCAAAAGAGTTTCTCGGCCAATATGCCGGGTGAGTTCGGTGGTGGTCTGATCAACATCACGACCCTTGCCGTTCCGAAGGAGCCTTTCGTCAAGGTCGGTTTCAGCACGAGCGGTGATACTGAGACCACGGGGCAGATCGGCTACTCACATTTTGGTAGCAAGTGGGATCCCTCGGGTAAGGACAGTGGCGTTCGCGATGTGCCGCCGGCGCTCGCGGCATTCTTCGCAAGCGGCGAGCGCATGAGCTCGGGCAAAGTCGACACGGGCGATATCGCTAAACAATTCGTGAATACCCGCACGGGTCTTGTGCAGCTGATCGATCAGATGCCAGCGAATTTCTCTGGCAACATCACGGCAGGCACGTCGATTCCGATGGGCGACGGGGAGCTCGGTTTGATCGGCACCGCAGGCTACAGCAACGCCTGGCGCACAAAAGATATCACCGAGCAAAACGCGGCCAACCTCGAACTCAGTCAGCTCGACAAAGATTATCGAAAGGTCGCTAGCGAAAACCGCATCGTCGTCAATGGCCTTGCGGGTTTAGGCTATGAGTATGGCGACGGTCATCGTCTTCGCTGGACGAACCTGATCGTGCGCGACACGCTCAAGCGCACGAGTCTTGCCGAGGGTAAGCAGAATAACCAGCGTCCGACCTTCGATTTCCTCGAGCAGGAAACGGGTTGGTACGAGCGTCAGTTGTGGTCCTCGCAGTTGAGCGCGGGTTTTAACCTCGATCCGCTCAAAGTCGATGCGCGCGTCGCGTTGGCGAAATCGACTCGTGAGGCGCCGTTCGAGCTCGGCATGGGCTACTCGAAGTCCAATATCGCCGCGAGCCCTTATGGTGGCTACTACATCAACCGACTCGATAACGGCCAGACGGGATACGGACGCATCTCGTTCTCGGATCTCGAGGAGGACTTGTTCTCTTACGGTGTCGATCTAACGTATTCGGTGTCTCCGACAACGGTGCTGTCTGCCGGTATCGAGTACGGCAAGACCGAGCGCGACTCGGAGCGTCGCGAGTTCCTGATGCTCGCGCCTTCGAGCTTCTTGTCGGGTGTGGCGATGTTCCGCCCGGATTATCTGCTCGGCTCGGCCGTGGTGGAGTACTTCGGGATCGGTCTCGTCGAGTCGACCGAGACGGACCCCGCCTTCACGGCAACACTCGAGACTCAAGCGGCTTACGCGCAGATCCAGACGGAAATTGCCGAAGGTTTGGAGCTCAGCGTCGGTGCTCGTTACGAGCAGGGCGAGCAGATCGTGTCACCACTCAAGGTGTTCACGACGGCGTCGACCTCGGAAGCCGGAACCAACCTCGATAATGATTACATCCTGCCGGCGCTGACGCTGACCTATAAGTTCGGCGATAACATGCAGGTGCGCTTGAACGGTTCGAAGACGGTCGCACGTCCGCAGTTCCGCGAGTTGATGTTCCAGGCGTATTTTGATCCCGAGTCGAATCGCGCCTACCGCGGTAATCCGCTGCTGATCGACAGCGAATTCACGAATGCTGAGTTGCGTTACGAGTGGTACTTCGCTCCCGAGCAACGTTTCTCGATCGCAGGCTTCTACAAGCAGATCGATAATCCGATCGAAAGCTTTACCGGTTTTAACGACAACACGCCGGTGACGAGCTTCGCGAACGCGCCGAAGGCCACGTTGGTGGGCGTGGAGCTCGAGAGCCAGAAGTACTTCGATATGGATCTCGTCTTCGAGAGTCCGTTCTTCGCCTCGCGTCGCGGTGTACTGATCGGCAACTACACTTGGTCCGACTCGAAGATCGAGGTGGGTTCGGGCGATACGGTGAGTGTGTTTGGTACGGCGACGCAGCCGGCGAGCAACTTCTTCATCGACGGGTCACCTTTGACGGGTCAGTCAAATCATCTCGTGAATCTGCAGATTGGGCTTGAGGATCGGGAGTCGCTCTCGCAGCAGACACTCCTGATTTCCTACGCGTCTGATCGAGCCTTTAGCCGCGGTGGTTCGGGTTTGCCGGACGTGGTTGAGTCACCCGGGGTGAATGTCGACTTCGTGGTTCGTCAGGGTGTGAACTGGTTCGGTCAAGACCTCGAACTCAAGTTCGAGGCCCGCAACCTGCTTGAGACCGAGTATCAGGAATTCCAAGAGCGTGGCGGCAATAAGGTGTTCTTCAACCGCTACGACAGCGGCGTGAAGTTCTCAGCCTCGATCTCGGCCAGCTTCTAAGACAGTGTTTCGATCCGCTGCGGTCGACGGTTAATCCGTCGATCGCAGCAAGTCGTTGATCGAGGTCTTCGCGCGCGTCTGCGCATCGACTTTCTTCACGATGATGGCGGCGTAGAGCGAGTGGCTGCCGTCCTTCGAGGGCAAATTGCCCGGCACCACCACTGAGCCTGCAGGCACTCGGCCCTGCAAAATCTCCCCCGTCTCGCGATCGTAGATGCGCGTGCTTTGACCGATAAAGACGCCCATCGAGATCACCGAGCCTTCTTCGACGATCACACCCTCGACGACCTCGGAGCGCGCGCCGATGAAGCAGTTATCTTCGATGATGGTCGGCGATGCCTGTAGCGGTTCGAGCACGCCACCGATGCCAACGCCACCGGAGAGATGCACGTTCTTGCCAATCTGTGCGCAGGAGCCGACCGTCGCCCAGGTGTCGACCATCGTGCCGGTATCGACGTAAGCGCCGATATTCACGTAGGACGGCATCAGCACCACGTTCGAACCGATGAAGCTGCCCTTGCGCACCAAGGCGTGGGGCACGACGCGATTGCCGCTCGCGCGTAACGCATTCTCATCCCAAGCGGAATATTTGAGTGGCACCTTATCGAAAAAGCGGGTGTAGCTGCCTTCGATGACGCGATTGTCATTCGCACGGAAGTAGAGCAGCACGGCTTTCTTCAGCCATTCGTGCACTTGCCAGCGGCCGTCGATCTTTTCGGCAACGCGGGCTTTGCCGCTATCGAGTAGGTCAAGCACTTCATCGAGTGCCACCCGAAGTTCGCGTGAGACGCTCTTCGGCGTGATGTCAGCGCGCGCTTCGAAAGCGGCTTCGATCAATGTTTTCAATTCGCTGTGATCGTTCATGAGGTTCTTCCTTGAGATTGAATTCCTTGGATGAAATCGACGATGCGCCTGGCGGCCGTGACGCAATCCTCGACATCGGCAACCAGTGAGATGCGGATGCGGCCTGTGCCGGGATTGTCTCCGCTCGGATCGATAGCTCCACCGCGCGTGTGGCGTGCCAGATACGAGCCCGGGACGACGGTAACGTTTTGCTCGGCAAATAGATCGCGCGTAAAGCGCGCATCGTCACCCTGAACCTTGGGCCACAAGTAGAAGCCGCCGGCGGGCTGGTTCACCTCGAGATGCGGCGCGAGGATCGGCAGTACGCGCGCATATTTCTCACGATAGAGCGCTCGATTGGCTTTGACATGATCATCGTCATTCCAAGCAGCGATGCTCGCGAGCTGCGTCGGAATGGGCATCGCGCAGCCGTGATAGGTGCGATACAGCAAAAAGTTTCGCAATACGCTCGGGTCGCCGGCGACGAAGCCTGAGCGTAGGCCCGGTAGGCTCGACCGCTTGGAGAGACTGTGAAAGACCACGCAGCGTTCGAAGTTCGAGTGCCCCGCCTCGAGCGCTGCATTGAGTAACGAGGGCGGTGGATGGAGCTCGTCGGCATAGAGCTCGGCGTAGCACTCGTCTGCGGCGATCAGAAAATCGTATCGGTCTGCGAGCTCGATCGCGCGTCGCAGCTGCGACATCGACATCACCGCGCCCCCGGGATTGCCCGGTGAGCACAGATACAACAACTGAACGCGCTCCCACACCGACGCGGGGATCGCATCGAGATCCGGTAAGAAGTTGTTCTCAGCGGGCGTCTCAAAGAAATAGGGGGTTGCACCGGCGAGCAGCGCGGCGCCCTCGTAGATCTGGTAGAACGGGTTCGGCATCGCAACGAGAGGCGACTTGCGCTCAGACGGATCGATGACCGCTTGCGCAAAAGCAAATAACGCCTCGCGGGTGCCATTGACTGGCAGGACGGCATCGAGACCAACTTGGTTGGCGCCGAGCTTGAAGCGTCGCTCCAGCCATCGCGCGCAGGCAGATCGAAGATCGGGTAAGCCCACGGTCGAGGGGTATTGACCAAGTCCATCTAGCGAGTCGCGCAAGACTTGCAGTACGAAATCCGGCGGCGCGTGCTTGGGCTCACCGATGGAGAGTGGGATGTGGGTCAGATGCGCGGGCGGTTCGATACCGGCTTTCAGTTTTGCGAGTCGCTCGAACGGATAAGCCTGCAGTTCTGCGAGTCGCGGGTTCATGCAGCGCGGCGCTGGTTCAGCGCATCGGTCAAACGAGCGACGAGACGCTCAGCGGTGACTGCGGGCAGGGGGCCGTGATCGTGATCACTGACATAGAACACGTCTTCCGCGCGCTCGCCAACGGTCATCACCTTGGCCGCAAGCAAGTCGATGCGCTCTTCCATCATCACCTTGCCGATATCGCACAACAGGCCGGGTCGATCGCCCGCGATGATTTCCAGCACGGAGCGTTGGTTGCGCTCATCGATGTTGATGTGGATCTGCGTCGGTGTATTAAACATGCGCACCTGCCGCGGCGCTCTGCGTGACACGCCCATCAAGGCGTCGCGAGGTGCAGCGAGTGATCGACGCAGTGCGCGCTCGATTTCTTCGTGACGTTCGATGTCGGAGATCGGCGTGCCATCTTCTTCGAGCACGTGATAGAGGTCGATGCTGTTGCCATCCTGGGTCGGCGTGATGCGGGCATCGACGATGTTAAGTCCAAGTTGATCGAGGACAGCCGTCGTGCGCGCAAAGCCATGGGCACGATGTGGCGCATAGGTCATGATCGACGTGGTGCCGCGCTCGCTCTCGGCTTGCAAGGAAACCACCGGTTCATCGGCTTCGTGATCACGCTCCAAGAGCACTCGCGTGTGCCAGGCGATCTCTTGCGGTGTGTGCCGCAGAAAGTAAGCGTCGCTCAGAATCGTCCAGACACGCTCGGTGTCGGCTTCGGTGATGCCGGTGGCGGCGAGCAGCTCGCGCGCATCGAGTTGATTGGCTCGCTTGAGTTCATCCTGATCGATAGGCGTCTCAAGGCCGCGGCGTAGTGCGTGTTTCACACGATCATGGAATTCGGCGAACAGCGACGCCTTCCACGAATTCCACAACCGCGGGTTCGTCGCGCGCACATCGGCAGCCGTGAGCACATAAAGGTAATCGAGATGGGTCTCATCGCCGACAAGACGCGCAAAGGCATTGATGACTTCAGGGTCGGAGATATCTTGTTTCTGCGCCGTGAGTGACAGCAGCAAGTGATTGCGGACTAGCCACGCGACGAGGCGTGCATCGTACCGAGTCAGTCCTTGCTCAAGACAAAACGCTTCGGCATCGACAGCGCCGAGATCCG
This sequence comes from Steroidobacteraceae bacterium, assembly GCA_049455235.1. Classification (GTDB taxonomy): domain Bacteria; phylum Pseudomonadota; class Gammaproteobacteria; order Steroidobacterales; family Steroidobacteraceae; genus UBA964. The sequence goes on along the minus strand of JBMTZD010000003.1, from coordinate 79,190 downwards.
AGTGGTCACCGCCACGGCCTTTGGCGATGTCGTGAAAGAGCGCGGCGAGATAGGCGATCTCCGGGCGCGGCAACGACTGCATGATGCGCGAGAGATTCGGTAACTCGTGATCGAAGCGAGGGAGTGCCAAACGACGCAAGTTGCTCACGACGAAGAGCGTGTGCGCATCGACCGTATAGGCGTGAAAGAGGTCGTATTGCATGCGGCCGACGATGCGCCCGAAGGAGGGGATATAGCGACCGAGCACGCCGTAGGTATTCATGCGGCGCAGTTCGTTCGTGACGCCCGCCGGTGCCCGCAAGATCTCGAGGAAGAGACGATGGTTCTTCGGGTTCTGTCGAAACTCCTCGTCGATCAACCACAAGTTTTTGACGATGGCGCGAATGGTGTGCGCGCGTACTCCTTGAATCGAGGGGTTCTGCTGCAAGAGCGCGAAGACTTCGAGCAGCGTTGAGGGTTGCCGGACGAAGATCTCATCGTGCAGGGCTTCGAGATAGCCATTGCGAACCTGAAAGCGGGGATTGAGCGGCTCGGGCGCCGAGCTTTCATCGAGTATGGCTTCACGGAAGAGCTGCAATAGCAATTCGTTCAGCAGCGAGACATCCATCACGGTGCGGTAGTAACGCTGCATGAGCTGCTCGACCGCGAGCGTGAAAGAGGCATCTTCATAACCGAAGATGCGCGCGAGCTTCATCTGATGGTCGAACAGCAAGCGATCTTCGCGACGGCCCGTGATGCTGTGCAGTGCGAAGCGCACTTTCCACAAAAAAGACTGCGCACTTTGTAAACGACGAAGTTCAGCGGGCGTGAGAAAGCCGAGATCAACGAGATCATCGAGCGTATCGGCGCCAAAGTGTCGTTTGGCCACCCAGGCAATCGTCTGGATATCGCGCAAGCCACCGGGGCCCGTTTTGACGTTGGGCTCGAGGTTGTAAGCCGTATCGTTCGCTTTCAGGTGGCGCTCGTTCTGCTCACGCACCTTCGCTTCGAAGAATTCGCGCACCGGCCAAATGGCGGCGGGGGCCAGCGCCGAGCGCATGCCGGCGACCAAAGGCTCGGAGCCCGCGAGACGACGCGCTTCGATCAGCGTCGTCATGATGCCCACATCTTTGCCCGCTTCCTCGTGACACTGCTCGATGGTGCGCACGCTATGGCCGACCTCAAGACCGATGTCCCAAAGAAAGGCCACGAATTGTTCGAGTGCGCGACGAGCCGATTCATCCGTGGCCGCCGGAACGAGCACGAGGATGTCGACATCCGAAGAGGGATGCAGTTCGCCACGGCCATAGCCGCCAACGGCGACGAGTGCCCAGTCGGCATCGTGAGCGCCGAGTTGGCTACGCCAAGCTTCCGCGAGTACCGCATCAATCAGCTTTGCACGCGCGCGAACCAGTGTTTCGACGGGTTCGTCGTTTTCAAATAATTCTTTGAGTCGAGCTTGCGCTTCGCGCAGTGCTGCCGAGTAAGCCTCTGCGGTATCGCCCGCGTCACGCAGGCGGGCGGGCAGGGCGTCGAGCAGCGCGGTGAGTGGCATCAGGCGGCCTCGCGGCGCGCCTCGGCACCCTCGGTCAACACTTCGAAGCCGCTGTCGGTCACAAGGACCGTGTGCTCCCACTGTGCCGAGAGAGAATGATCTTTGGTGATGACGGTCCAGCCATCGGGAAGCAATTTCACGTGGCGCTTACCGGCGTTGATCATCGGTTCGATGGTGAAGGTCATGCCCGGGCGCAGCTCAAGACCTGTACCCGGGTCACCGTAATGCAGCACTTGTGGATCTTCGTGATAAACGCGACCGATGCCATGGCCGCAGTACTCGCGAACCACCGAGAAGCCTTCACTCTCGACGTAGGTCTGGATGGCGTGACCGATATCGCCCAAGCGCTTGCCCGGCGCAACGGTGCGGATGCCGCGCCACATGCCCTCGAAGCAGGTCTCGACGAGGCGGCGGGCGTGCGGTTGGGGCTTGCCCACGAAATACATGCGGCTCGTGTCGCCGTGGAATCCGTCGCGGATGACCGTGACGTCGATATTGATGATGTCGCCGTCTTTCAGGCGTTTATCGCCCGGAATGCCATGGCACACCACGTGGTTGACCGAGGTGCAGATGGTTTTCGGAAAGCCGCGGTAGTTGAGGTTCGCGGGAACGGCTTTTTGGACCTGCACGATATGGTCGTGGCACAGGCGATCGAGCTCCTCGGTAGTCACGCCGGGTTTGACGTGTTCACCGATCATGTCGAGCACTTCGGCAGCCAAACGGCCGGCCTCGCGCATGTTCTGCTGCTCTTCGGGGGATTTCAGGGTCACGGGCATGGTAAGTGGGCCCGTAAAGCGTTGTTTTTACGGGACCTGCATGGTATAAAGCGCGGCCTTTTTTGGCAACGTAAACCAACCCACACGCGCATCGTTTAACTGGTTGCTGGGTGTTTCGCTTCGGCGAAATGGCAACTAGGGATGTGCGGAGGCCCAACCCGACAAGGAGAAACTGATGTCCAGCGTGTCCATGCGACAGATGCTGGAAGCGGGCGTCCACTTCGGACACCAAACCCGCTTCTGGAACCCGAAAATGGCTGAGTACATTTTCGGCGAACGAAACAAGATTCACATCATCAACCTCGAGAAGACGCAGCCGCTCTTTGCGGAAGCCGCGCGCTTCATCCAGGGTGTTGCCGCCGATGGCGGTACGGTGCTGTTCGTCGGCACCAAGCGTTCGGCTCGCGAGCCGATCCAGAAAGAGGCGGTTCGTGCCGGTATGCCCTTCGTCAACCAGCGTTGGTTGGGCGGCATGCTCACGAACTTCAAGACCGTGCGTCAGTCGATCAAGCGCCTCGCCGATCTCACCGAGATGAAGGCGAATGGTTCGCTCGATCGTCGCGGCAAGAAAGAAGGCACGATGCTCCGTCGCGAGATGGACAAGCTCGAGCGATCGCTCGGCGGCATCAAGGACATGGAGTCCCTGCCGGATGCCATCTTCGTCGTCGACGTCGGTCACGAGAAGATTGCGATTCACGAAGCCAACAAGCTCGGTATCCCGGTCGTGGCGATCGTCGATACCAACTGTGCGCCCGATGGCGTCGATTACCTCGTCCCGGGCAACGATGACGCCATGCGCGCCATCCAGCTCTACGCGGGTGGCATTGCCGATGCGATCCTCGAGGGCCGCTCGTCTGCACCGGCGCTGACGGTCTCGGGCGATGATGAGTTCGTCGAGCTCGATGAGAACGGTAACCCGAAGCCGAAGGCTGCGCGCGGTAAGCCGCGTCAGGCTCCGGGTCGTGGCGCGCCGCGTCGCGGTCCTGCGCCGCAGGCTGCTCGTCGTCGTCCGGCTGCTGCCGTGGCGGCTCCGGCTCCTGCTGAAGTCGCCGCTGGCGCCGAAGTGGAGCTCGATATCCCAGAAGCGGCCGATGGTGAAGTGGCTCCGGCCGCCAGCGCCTCGGCTCCGCGTCGCAAGGCCGGCCCCACGGGCGCGCCGCGTCGGAGGGGCTAAGCGATGAGTGTGACTGCAGAAGCCGTCAAACAGCTCCGCGAGCGCACTGGCGCGGGCATGATGGAATGCAAGAAGGCCCTGGTTGAGACCAACGGTGATCTCGATGCCGCGGCCGAGTTGATGCGCAAGCAAGGGCTCGCGAAGGCTGATAAGAAGGCCGCTCGCGTGGCTGCCGAAGGCGTCGTAGCGCTCGAGAAGTCCGCCGATGGCAAGTCGGCTGCGATGGTCGAAGTGAACTGCGAAACCGACTTCGTTGCGCGCGAGGCGGATTTCCAAGGCTTTTCGGCTGATGTCGCCAAGGTCGCCTTGACGGCCGGCGCTGCCGACGTCGAAGCCCTGGTCGCTAACAAGCTCGCTACCGGTGAGACCATCGACGAGCGTCGTCGTGCGTTGATTTCGAAGATCGGTGAGAACATCACCGTGCGTCGTCACGCCACGATGAGCTCGACGGGTTTCTTGGGTGCGTATCGCCACGGCACGCGCATTTGTGCGTTGGTCGCGATCGAGGGCGGCGATGCCGCGCTCGCGCACGATCTTGCTATGCACGTCGCGGCGAGCAATCCCGAGTTCCTCTCGGCGGCCGATGTGCCGGCTGATCTTGTCGCCAAAGAGCGCGAGATCGAAACCGAGAAGGCGCTCGCCGAGGGCAAGCCTGCCGATATCGTCGCGAAGATGGTCGAGGGTCGTATCCGCAAGACGTTGAACGAGAAGGCGCTCTTGGGCCAACCGTTCGTCAAGGATCCGGACCAGACCATCGAGAAACTGTTGAAGGCCGCTAAGGCCGAGATCAAGGCCTACCAGCGCTTCGAGGTCGGAGCCGGCATCGAGAAGAAGCAGGACGACTTCGTGGGCGAAGTGATGGCCCAGGTGAAGGCCAGCAGCGGAAAATAATCCGCTCCGGTCGTGATAACGAAAACCCCGCCCCGGCGGGGTTTTCTTCAAGGGGAGTCGGAAGATGTCGAAGCAGTCGATCCGTTATAAGCGAGTCCTCGTCAAGCTCTCGGGCGAGGCGTTGATGGGTAGCGGCGAATACGGCATTGACCCTGCGATCATCAAACGTATCGCGCTCGAGATTCAGGAGATCTTGAACCTCGGGGTTGAAGTGGCCGTCGTCATCGGTGGCGGTAACATCTTCCGCGGTGCGGGTCTCGCGCGAGCGGGGATGGATCGCGTTACGGGCGATCACATGGGCATGCTCGCCACGGTGATGAATTGCCTTGCCATGCAGGATGCGCTCGAGTCGATCGGGACGCATGCACGCGTGATGTCGGCGATCCGCATCAACGAAGTCTGCGAGGAGTACATCCGTCGACGTGCGGTGCGCCACCTTGAGAAGGGTCGGGTGGTGTTGTTCGCCGCTGGCACGGGTAACCCGTTCTTCACCACCGATACCGCCGCCTCGCTGCGCGCCATCGAGATCGGTGCCGAGTTGCTCATCAAAGCCACTAAAGTGGATGGCATTTACTCTGCCGATCCTGTCAAAGACCCTTCGGCTGTCCGTTATCCGACGCTAACCTTTGACCGCGTGCTCGATGAGCGCTTGAATGTGATGGATGCCACGGCCATCGTGATGTGTCGCGACAACAACTTGCCGTTGCAGGTGTTTAATCTCGGTAACGCGGGTGAGTTGTTGCGTATCGTGCAGGGCGAGACTATCGGCACGGTCGTGCGCAATAGCTGATCAAAACTTATTTTTAGGAAGGTTACGCCATGATCGAGGATTTCAAGAAAGACGCTACCACCCGTATGGGCAAGTGCGTGCTGCAGTTTCAGGCCGACCTCAAGAAATTGCGCACGGGTCGCGCGCATCCGAGTCTCGTCGAGAATCTGCGCGTCGATTACTACGGTAGCGAAAGCCCGCTGCAGCAGCTTGCGAACATCAGTGTCGAAGATGCGCGCACGCTCGTGATCTCGCCTTGGGATAAAGGCGCCGTGCAGGCGATCGAAAAGGCCATCTATAAGTCCGAGCTCGGTTTGACCCCGAATACGGCCGGCATGGTGATTCGCGTGCCGCTGCCGCCGCTCACCGAAGAGCGTCGCCGCGATATCACCAAGGTCGTTCGTGGCGATGCCGAGAACGCGCGTGTCGCCGTGCGCAATGTGCGTCGCGACGTGTTGCAAGATGTGAAAGAAGCGCTCAAAGAAAAACTCATTAGCCAAGATGAGGAGAAGAAAGCGCAGGAAGAAATCCAGAAGTTGACCGACAAGCACGTGGCCGAAATCGACCAGGTGCTCTCGGCCAAAGAAAAGGAAATCATGCAGGTCTGAGGCAGGAGCCTCCCGCATGCCCGTCCCCGCGCACATCGCGATCGTCATGGACGGCAACGGCCGCTGGGCCGAAGCCCGTGGCGAGCCGCGCACCGCAGGTCACCGTGCCGGCATCGAGCCGGTGCGCGCCACCATTCGCGAGTGCGCGCGTTTGGGCGTGGGTGCACTGACGCTCTTTGCCTTCTCGAGCGAGAACTGGCGACGCCCCGAGACCGAAGTGTCGACGCTGATGGGGCTATTCATGGAAGCCCTCGAGCGTGAAGTGCAGGAGTTGCACTCGAATCAGGTGCGACTGCGCGTTATCGGCAATCGGCAACGTCTCGCTGTGGGTTTGCAACAGCGCATCGCCGAGGCGGAAGCGCTGACTGCAGGCAATACGGGATTGCAGTTACAAGTGGCCGTGAGTTACGGCGGTCGCTGGGATGTCATCGAGGCGGCTAAGCGCTTGGCTGCGCAGGCGGCAAGCGGTGCCTTAAGAGCGGCGGATATCGACGAAGAGCGGTTTGCCGGTGAATTGCAGCTTGCCGATTTGCCGGATCCGGATCTTTTCATTCGTACCGGTGGCGATCATCGCATCAGCAATTTTTTGCTCTGGAACATTGCGTACGCCGAACTCTTTTTCACCGATGTACTTTGGCCCGATTTCAATGCCGAGGTGCTCGCTGAGGCCATCGAAGATTTTCGCGGTCGTGAACGTCGCTTCGGCTTGACGGGCAAACAGGTGCGACAGGAGTCGCGCTCGTGAGTCGCAAGCCCGTTGGTTTGCAGCAGCGACTCGTCACGGCGCTCGTCTTGCTCGCGCTGTTGGTGGCGCTGGTATTTTTGGCACCGCCGTGGGCGACGGTCCTCGTGATTGCGTTTGCGATGTTAGGCGGAGCTTGGGAATGGTCCGCCTTTCTCAATCATGAGCGTCGACCTGTGCGACTTGCTTACGTGGCGCTCGTCGCGCTCGGTTTGATCGCCGCTTGGTCGGTGAGTACGACGGTCGAATCGCTCTCGCTCTTGCTACTCGGTGCGTGTGCGTGGTGGGTCATCGCGCTGCTGTGGATCATGCTGGCGCCGCAGCGGGGCGGGGCGATAACGGCTGCGATTGCGGGTGTCTGTGCGTTGGTACCTGCTGGCGTTGCGCTGGCTCGTGTTCGACTCGAACCCAATGGCGGCGAGTTGTTGGTATTCGTTCTGTTGATTGTCATGGCCGCAGACGTCGGCGCCTATTTCGCCGGACACGCTCTGGGCAAAACCAAACTCGCGCCGCAAGTATCGCCCGGAAAAACCTGGGAAGGCGTGATCGGTGGATTTGCCGTTTCGGTGTTGATCGCTTACTTGGGCTCGCGCTGGCTCGGTTGGCCGACGACGCCGATGATGATGCTGGCCTTGGGTGCTGCAGCATTCTCGGTGGTCGGTGATCTCATCGAGAGCTTGATGAAACGCCACTCGGGCCTCAAAGACAGCGGACGATTGTTCCCAGGTCACGGTGGCTTGCTCGATCGCCTAGACAGTCTCACCGCCGGTGTACCGTTACTGGTGTTGGGTTTACTCAAAGCCGGCTTGATCGGGGCTGCGCTCGCGCCGGAGTTCATCGAGTGAGCTTGCGATCCGCGACGGCCGAACCCATCGGGGTCTCGGTGCTCGGTTCAACCGGCACCATCGGCGATAACACGCTCGATGTCATCGCGCGGCATTCGGATCGATTTCGCGTCGTTGCACTCGGTGCGCATCGCAACGCCGATAAGTTGCTCGAGCAGTGTCGTCGTTTCAAGCCGGCGCACGCCGTGCTCGTCGATGCCGCAGCCGCGGCCGAATTGCAGGCGGCAATTCGTGCTGAGGGGCTCGCCACGCAAGTGCATGCCGGAGAGGCCGCGCTCGATGTCATCGCGACGCTACCCGAGGCGCCCTACGTCATGGCAGGCATCGTCGGGGCGGCGGGTCTCGCCTCATCTCTTGCAGCCGCGCGTGCCGGCAAGCGTTTGATGATCGCCAACAAGGAGCCGCTCGTGATGGCAGGCGCCTTGTTCGTCGACGCGGCGCGTCGGTCGGGTGCAACCCTGTTGCCGATCGACAGCGAACACAATGCCATTTTCCAGTGCTGGCCCGCAGGGTCCCGCACCGGGGTGGCTCCTGTGAGTGTTCGACGGATCCTGCTCACCGCCTCCGGTGGTCCCTTCGTCGATTGGTCACCTGAGCAGATTGCCGCCGCTACGCCCGAACAAGCTTGCAAGCACCCGAAGTGGGTGATGGGTCGCAAGATCTCGGTGGATTCGGCGACGCTCATGAACAAGGGTCTCGAGGTCATCGAGGCGCGCATACTCTTCGGTTTGCCGTTGGAGCAAATCGACGTGGTGGTGCATCGCCAAAGCCTTGTGCACTCGATCGTCGAGTACATCGATGGTTCGATGCTCGCTGAGCTTGGCTCGCCCGATATGCGTACCCCGATCGCGCATGCGCTCGGATGGCCGGAGCGACTCGAGTCCGGTGTACAATTTCTCGACTTGGTGCGGGCCGGAAACCTGCAGTTCGAGGCGCCGGATCTGGCGCGCTTCCCCTGTCTGCGTCTGGCACGCGAGGCGGCTGTGACGGGGGGCTTGGCGCCTGCGGTGTTGAATGCCGCCAACGAAGTGGCGGTAGCAGCGTTCCTCGAGGGGCGGTTGAACTTTGCAGGGATTGCCCGGGTCATTGAGGCGGTGTTGGCGGCTGCGCCAACTGGAGCCGCGAGTGACCTCGGTGTCGTGATGGCGGCGGATGCCGAGGCGCGCGAGAGCGCACTGCGGCAGGTGAGTCGCGCGACTGGGGTGGCGGTCTAGCACCGCGAGGAGGCGAACGATGGATCTCATTTGGACGATAGCCGGCTTCATCGTAGCCGTTAGCCTGCTCGTGACCGTCCACGAGTTCGGTCACTATTGGGTCGCTCGCAAGCTCGGCTTCAAGGTGCTGCGATTCTCGGTCGGCTTTGGTACGCCGCTTTGGAAAAAAACCGCCGGCGCTGATCGCACGGAATACGTATTCGCTATGTGGCCTTTGGGCGGTTACGTGAAGTTGCTCGATGAGCGCGAAGGTCCCGTGCCGACCGAAGATCTCGCTCGCTCGTTCACGCGTAAGAAGCCCTGGGAGCGCATTCTCGTTCTGCTCGCAGGTCCCGCCTTCAACATCATTTTCGCGATCATCGTGCTCGCCGCGATGCTGTGGGTCTCGGGTTCGCCGGAAGTGCGTCCGGTCGTGGGTCGTATCGTGACCGATTCGGTTGCCGCCCAGGCGGGCTTGCAGACCGATGATGTGATCGTTGCGGTTGAAGGTAAGTCCGTCAGCAACCAGACAGATGTGCTTTTCGGTTTGATCGAGGGCATGAGCGAGTCTGGACCGATCGATCTGCAGGTGCGACGCGGCTCGTCGGAGTTGCGCGATCTGCAATTGCGTATCGATGATCCGGAAGTACGCCGCGCACTCACTGAGCCCGCAGCGTTGCTGCCGGGTATCGGGATGCGTTTCTGGTCGCCGCCGATTCAGGCCGTGATCGGCAAGGCCGATGTGGGTGGTCCCGCGGATGCGGCGGGCTTGCTGCCAGGCGATCGTATCGTCGCCGTCGATGGCGTCGAGATCACCGATTTCCCGATGCTCGTCGAAGCGATTTCGGTGCGTCCTAATCGTGAGATCGCGGTGATCTACGAGCGAGACGGTGTGCAGGGCAACACGGTCGTTGCGACGACGGCGGATCTCGTGGACGGCCGCGAAGTGGGGCGCATCCGTATACAAACGCCGCCTCCACCGCCGTGGCCTGCCTCGATGATCGAGGTCGTGCGCTTTGGTCCGCTCGAGGCTGTGGGCGAGGCGAGCGTGCGGGCGTGGGATATGACCGTGCTCCAAGCCAAGATGTTCTGGCGAATGATCTTTGGTCAGGTTTCTTTGAAGAATCTCTCGGGTCCGATCTCGATCGCCGAATACGCGGGTGATTCTGCGCAAAGTGGTGTGGCCGAGTTTCTGGGCTTTCTCGTCGTGATTTCGCTCAGTCTCGGTTTTCTCAATTTGTTGCCGATCCCCATCCTTGATGGTGGTCAGATCGTCTACCAGTTGGCTGAGTGGGTGCGTGGTTCGCCACTCTCGGATCGGCTGCAGGCTATTGGTCAGCAGGTCGGTGTCGCCTTGCTCGTGATGCTCATGGGCGTCGCGCTTTTCAATGATTTCGCTCGGCAGTTCGGCTGACCAGGGGTCTCACTTGTCGCTTTTCTCAAGATTGATCGCAGGTTTCACCCTCTCGCTCGTCGCAACCGCTGCGATGGCGCAGGATCCGCCCACACTGCGCGTCGATAACATTCGTGTGGAAGGTTTGCAGCGTGTCTCGGAAGGTACGGTCTACAACTACCTGCCGGTGAATATCGGTGATCGCATCACCCAGCAGCGCGTGCGCGAGGCCATTCGCGCGCTCTATGACACCGGGTTTTTCCGCGACGTCGAGTTGCGGTTCGACGAAGGCACCCTGATCGTCGCGGTGCTCGAGCGACCCTCGATCGAGAGCTTCGAGCTCAAGGGCAACAAGGACATCAAGACCGAAGATCTGAGCAAGAGCTTGCGTAACGTCGGTCTTGCCACGGGTAAGACCTTTGATCGCTCCGTGCTCGAGGACGTGAAGCAATACCTCACCGACCAATATTTCAGTCGCGGCAAATATGCCGTGCGTATCGCGACAGAGGTAGAGGAACTACCCGATAACCGCGTGCGCGTGAAGATCGATATCAAGGAAGGTAAGCGCGCGAAGATTCGCCAGATCAATCTTGTTGGCAATAAAACCTATAGCGAAGAGGAAGTACTCGAGGACTTCGAGCTCAAGACGCCGAACTGGTTGTCTTGGTACAAGCAGGATGATCGCTATTCGCGCGAATCGCTGCAGGGCGATCTCGAGAAGTTGCGCTCCTACTATATGGATCGCGGCTACGCGAACTTCGATATCGAGTCGACCCAGGTTGCAATCGCGCCGGAGAAAGACGACATCTTCATCACCGTGAACGTGAACGAGGGTGAGGTCTTCAAGTTGGGTGATATCAAGCTCGCGGGCACCTTCGTCGTGCCCGAGTCCGAGCTTAAGAATTATTTGCTCGTCAAAACGGGCGAGACCTACTCGAAGAAAGACATCACCAACACGCAGGAGCTGTTGCAGAACCGACTCGGCCTCGAGGGTTATGCGTTCGCGAAGGTCGATCCGGTCCCAACGCCCGTTGAAGGCAAGAACGAAGTGGGTATTACCTTCTTCGTCGAGCCCGGTAATCGCGTCTATGTGCGTCACATCATTTTCAACGGCGTGACCAAGATCAACGACGAAGTGCTGCGTCGCGAAATGCGTCAGCTCGAGGGTGGTTGGCTTTCGAACATGCTGGTCGAGCGATCGAAGCAGCGTCTGCAGCGCTTGCCTTATATCGAGAAGGTCGAGTCGGAGACGAAGCCCGTACCGGGCTCCGCGGATCTCGTCGACGTTGAATTCGAGATCAAAGAAGGCCCGTCCGCACAGCTCGGCGGCGGCATTGGTTATTCCGAGTCGCAGTCGTTCATCCTCAACGGTAACTATGCCGACAGTAACTTCCTCGGAACCGGTCAGCGTGTGTCGCTCGATCTGAACTCCGGTCGATACTCGAAGGTGTATGGCATCTCGCACACTGATCCGTACACCAACATCGATGGCGTGGCGCGCACCTTGTCCTTCACCTATCGCGATGTGACTCAGTTTGTTTCTGCCTCGTCGGATTTCTCATCCGAGTCACTCTCGATCGGCGTTGACTACGGTTATCCGATCACCGAGTTCCAGGGTTTACGTATCGGCCTCTCGGCGCAGCGTTCATCTTTGATCACCGGTGAGGGCAGTGCGTTGCAGGCCCGTCAGTGGGTGCGTTCGAATGGCGACTATCGTCAGCAGATCGTTCCCGAGCAGGATTACGGTGATGGTTTTGTCATCCCGGGTACGACGCTCGATACCACGCAGTTCGACAGTTACGATCTCGTCATCGGTTGGAGTTATGACAGCCGAAACCGCGCGCTCTTTGCCGATCGCGGCATGCGTCACTCGTTGTCGTTGAGCTACGCCTTGCCCTTCAGCGATGTGCAGTACGCCACGGCTAACTACGACTACCTGCAGTTCGTGCCGATCGTCGGCAGCTGGACCATGGCGTTCGCCGCAGAAGTCGGTTACAGCCAAGAGCTCGGTGACACCACGGCGCCGCCGCCATACCGTAACTTCTTCGCGGGCGGTCCGGATACCGTGCGCGGTTTCCGAGAGAGCCGTTTGGGACCGAAGGACAGCTTTGGTAACCCTTATGGTGGCAACCTGAAGGTGACCGCGCGCGCGGAGCTATTGATCCCGACGCCGGAGAAGTGGCGCGCTTCGGCCCGTGCTTCGATTTTCTTCGATATCGGTAACGTGTTCTCGACCAGTGACTTCTACAAGTTCACGGGGGCCGATGGCGTCACGCCGGTCGACTACAAGTTCGGCTATGATAAGTTGCGTCAGTCGACCGGCATTGCCGTTCAGTGGCTGGCGCCGCTCGGTGTCTTCCGCTTCAGCTATGCGCTGCCGCTCAACACCTTCGAAGGTGACGGTGTGCAGTTTGCGGACGAAGAAGAGCGATTCCAGTTTACGATCGGACAAGCGTTCTAAATTTTTTGGATAAGAGGTTCGAAGCGAGATGCGTGTGAATCTGAAGATGATGGTGCCGGCTCTGGCAGTGATGGCCACTCTGTTCACGGCTCCGGCGGCTCTCGCCGAGGCTAAGATCGGTGTGCTTGATTTCGGTCGATTGATGGACGAGAGCCCGCAAGGCAAGTCGCTCATCGAGTCGCTGCGCACAGAAGCAGCCACGAAGCAGCGTGAGCTGCAGGGTCAGGCGGCCTCGCTGCAGACCAAGCGCGATAAGCTCTTGAAGGATCGTGCCACGATGACGGCCGATCAGATTTCGCGTGCCGAGAAAGAGCTGCGCGATGGCGAGCGTGATCTTGCGCGTCGTCAGTCCGAGGTCAACGATGACTTCAATGCGCGCCGCAACGAGGAGATGACCAAGTTGCAGCGTACGCTGATCGAAGAGGCCCGTAACTACGCCAAGGCGCAGAATTTTGATCTCGTCGTCACGGACGGTGTGATCTACGCAACGCCGGCACTCGACATCACGCCGGGCGTGCTGCAGAGCTTGCAGTCGCGTGGCGCCGCTGCCGCTCCGAAGCCCGCGACCCGCTGATTTCTCGCCGGCGCAAGCCGATGACGGTCACTCTCGGAGATTTGGCAGTCCGTTTTGGGCTCGCACTCCGCGGTGACCCCGATCGCCCCGTTGATCACGTCGGCACACTTGCCGGCGCCGGTCCACGGGGCATCGCGTTTCTGGCGAACGCCAAACGCATCGACGAGTTGGCAAGTGCGAATGCGGCAGCGGTCATCGTGCCGCCAAAGCTCGCCGATCAATCCCCGCTCGATTGTTTACTCGCCGACAACCCGCATGCCGCGTTCGCGCGCATTGCGGATGTGCTGCATCCGAAGGCGATGGGCCCTGCGGGGATTCATCCCTCGGCAGTCGTTGCCTCCGATGCGCATATCGACCCCGCAGCGCACATCGGACCTTTGGTGGTCATCGGCGCGCGATCGGTGATCGGACCGCGCGCGTATATCGGACCCGGATGCGTGATCGGTGACGATGTGGAACTGGCGGCCGATGTGCGGCTCGTGGCGCGCGTGACCGTGCTCGAACGTGTGACGATCGGACCACGCTCGGTGCTCGATGCGGGTGTCGTCGTGGGCTCTGAAGGCTTTGGTAATGCGCTCGACGAAGGGCGTTGGGTGCATGTGCCGCAGGTGGGAACCGTCCGTATCGGCGCTGATGTCGAAATCGGCGCGAATAGCAGCGTCGATCGTGGGGCGCTCGAGGACACGGTGATCGGCAACGGTGTGCGGATCGATAACCTCGTGCAGATCGGTCACAACTGCACGATCGGCGAGCACTCGGCGCTCGCCGGTTGTGCTGGCCTTGCGGGTAGCTCGCATGTGGGCGCACGTTGTCGGATCGGTGGCGGCGCGGGCCTCGCCGGCCATCTGCGAATTTGCGACGATGTCACCATCACGGGTTACACGCTCGTGACCGGTGATATTCGGGAGCCCGGTGTGTATTCGGGTGGTATTCCCGCAGAGAGTGCGACGGACTGGCGACGTATCGTTGGCCGTATGAAACGGATCGAGGGTCTCGCGCGCCGCGTGGGCGACCTCGAGAAACAGTTGGGTTCGACGACGAGTGAGGAATGACAGCGTGAGCGAGAACAACATCATCAGCCTAGATATCAATGCCATCCTCAAGCAGTTGCCGCACCGCTATCCGTTTCTGCTCGTCGATCGCGTGCTTGAGTGCCACAAAGGTGACCGCATCCGCGCTCTGAAGAATGTCACTTACAACGAACCGTATTTTCCTGGGCATTTCCCGTATCGGCCGGTGATGCCTGGCGTAATCATCATCGAGGCGCTCGCGCAGACAGCCGGCATTCTCGCTTTTGTGACCGCGGGTGTGGTGCCTGATGAGCACACGCGCTTTTTCTTTGTCGGCATCGACGAGGCGCGATTCCGCAGACCCGTCGAGCCGGGTGATCAGCTGATTTTGACGGCCAAGCTCACGCGCCAGATGCGCGGCATCTGGAAGTTCTCGGCCGCTGCGTATGTCGGTGATGTCGAAGCGGCATCGGCCGAGTTGATGGTCGCGCCTGAAACTGGCAAGGGGCAGGGCTGATGAGCGAGTCCACTCGGATCGACTCGCGTGCCGTCGTCGCGCCGACCGCCAAATTAGGCGAGGGCGTTGAGATTGGCGCCTACGCCATCATCGGTCCTGATGTCGAAATTGGTTCGGGCACGATCGTCGGGCCCCATGCCGTCGTGACGGGCTGGACGAAGCTCGGCAGTCACAACCGCATCTTTCAGTTCGCCTCAATCGGTGATGCACCACAAGACAAAAAATATGCGGGTGAACCGACGCGTGTGGAGATTGGTGATCGCAACGTGTTTCGCGAATACGTGACCGTGAATCGCGGCACCACGCACGATAAGGGCATCACCCGGGTCGGCAGCGACAATCTCTTCATGGCCTCATCGCACGTTGCGCACGATTGCATCGTCGGCAGTCATTGCGTGTTTGCGAATTTGGCGACCTTGGGTGGTCATGTTGAAGTCGATGATTATGTGATCCTCGCAGGCTTCACCGGCGTACATCAGTTCTGCAAAATCGGCGCGCATGCATTCATCGCCAACAACACGGCGGTGACGCGTGATGTGCCGCCCTATGTGATGGCCGTGGGTCACCCGGCCACGCCGCACTCGATCAATGCCACCGGTTTATCGCGGCGTGGTTTTACGAGCGAGCAGGTGCGCAATATCAAGAACGCGTATCGCACGCTGTATCGCATGGACTTGCCGCTCGAGACCGCGATGGAAAAGCTGCGCGAAGCTGCCAAAACGCAAGCGGAGATCGTGCCTTTCGTCGAGTTTGTGGCGCGTTCGACTCGCAGCCTCATTCGCTGAGTCCGACGCATGGTCTCGAAGGCCGCACCGCTGATCGCGATCGTGGCTGGGGAGGCCTCCGGCGATAACTTAGGCGCCGCGTTGATGGCGGCGATCCGCGAACGCGTGCCGGGCGCGCGCTTCATCGGGGTGCCCGGGCCGCGCATGCGCGAAGCTGGTTGTGAGGCTTTGGCCTCGAGCGAAGAGCTCGCGGTGATGGGTCTTATCGAGATCCTGCGTCACCTGCCGAGACTGTTTTCATTGCGACGTCGTTTGCTGCGCGAATTTCGTCAGCGCGGCGTTGATATTTTCATCGGCATCGATGCGCCGGAGTTCAATCTCGGCATGGCGCGGCGCCTCAAAGCCGATGGCATCCGCACGGTGCAATACGTCAGTCCACAGGTCTGGGCTTGGCGGCAGGGCCGAGTGCAGGAGATCGGGGCGGCGTGTGATCGAATTCTTTGTCTGCTGCCCTTTGAGCCTGCCTTTTATGAGCGACACGGTATCGCAGCGCGCTTTGTCGGGCATCCACTGGCCGACCAATTTCCGCTGCAGAGCGATCGCGCTGCCGCGCGGCGCTCACTGGGATTGCCGGCGACTGGCGAGATTGTGGCCGTGTTGCCCGGCAGTCGATTGGGTGAAGTGACGCGTTTGGCGGCGCCATTTGCAGGCGCTGCGGCATGGCTCGCCGCGCGTCGAGCAGGAGTGAGTTTCGTCGCGCCGCTCGCCACCGCTGCGACGCGCGAGCGCTTCGAAGCCGAGTGGCAGAGAACATCGCCGCAGACGCCGGTCACCATCGTCGAGGGTCGCTCGCGCGAAGTGCTCGCGGCCGCCGACGTGGTGCTTTTAGCCTCCGGCACGGCAACGCTCGAAACCTTGCTCACACGTCGGCCGATGGTAGTGGCGTATCGCTTGGGCGCGATCACGGCGTTCTTACTGCAACAGCTCGGTCTCGTGAAGGTGCGGTTTTTCTCGCAGCCGAACTTGCTCGTGGGTCGTGAAGTGGTACCGGAGTTTTTTCAAGGACGGGCGAATCCCGAGGTGCTTGGGCAAGCGCTACTCGAGTGGCTCACCGAGCCGGTACGTTGGGCGAACATCGAGAGTGAGTTCGAAGCGGTGCATCGAGCCTTGCGACAAGATGGCGCCGCGCTCGCGGCCGAGGCCATCATCGAGCTCTTGCCGTGAGTGTGCAACGCTCGTGAGTCACCTCGTCGTGGGGGTCGATGAAGCCGGACGCGGTCCGCTCGCGGGGCCTGTGGTCGCGGCGGCGGTCATTCTCGATCCGGCAAGACCCGTGGCAGGTCTTGCCGATTCCAAGGCGCTCGATGCGGCGGAGCGCGAGCGCTTGTCAGAGCTTCTGCAGGCGCGAGCGCTGGGGTGGTGTGTTGCGGTCGCAAGCCCCATCGAAATCGATGCCATCAACATTTTGCAGGCGACCATGCTCGCGATGCGGAGAGCGGTGCTCGGCTTGCTGGGATCGACCACCGCCGAGGGTGGTCGCTATGGCGCCGTGCGGGTCGAGGTCGACGGTAATCGTCTGCCGTCCCTCGCGGGGATCGATGGGATCGCCGAGGCGGTCGCCATCGTGAAGGGCGATGCCACGCAGCCGGCGATCAGTGCCGCTTCGATTCTGGCGAAGACGGCTCGAGATCGCGTTATGGAACAATTAGATACGCGACATCCTGGATATGGATTCGCGATTCACAAGGGCTATCCGACACCGGCTCATCTTGCGGCCCTCAAGGCCCAAGGACCGAGTTCGGTCCACAGACGGAGTTTCGGGCCGGTAAAATCGGCGGCTCGATGAGCGCCTTCGTCCATCTGCGTCTGCACACCGAATACTCGCTGGTCGACAGCGTGGTACGCATACCCGAGCTCGTCGCTCGTGTAGCGGAACTCGGTATGCCGGCGGTCGCTGTCACCGACGAGCACAACTTGTTCGCGATGGTGAAGTTCTATCGCGAAGCGCTCTCGAAGGGTGTCAAACCCATCATCGGCGTGGATCTGCAGATTCGCGAGCCCGGTGAACGAACACCCGCCTCACGACTCACGCTGCTCTGCATGAACGACGCGGGGTATCGCAGGCTGACGCGACTCGTCTCACGCGCCTACCTCGAAGGTCAGCAGCGCGGCGCGCCGCGCATCGATCGCGAGTGGCTCACGCCCGAATCGACCGAAGGCTTGATTGCGCTCTCGGGTGGGCGCGAAGGCGATGTGGGTCGCGCGTTGCAGCAAGGCAAGGTGGCCGAAGCGCGCGGCTTGCTCGAATTCTGGAAGGGGCTCTTTCCGGATCGCTACTACCTTGAGGTAACACGCACGGGTCGTGACGAGGATGAGGCGCTCGTCGCCTCAACGGTGACGCTCGCGATCGAGACGGCGCTGCCCATCGTGGCAACCAATGACGTGCGCTTTTTGTCGCCCGATGACTTCGAGTCGCATGAGGCGAGGGTGTGTATCCACGAGGGCGCTTTGCTCGCCGATGCTGCAAGGCCGCGTCACTACACGCGCGAGCAATATCTGCGATCGCCACAGGAGATGGCCGAACGATTCGCCGATCTGCCCGAGGCGCTGGAGAATTCGATCGAGATTGCCAAGCGTTGCAGTCTCGTGCTGCAGCTCGGCGAGAGTCGTCTGCCGATTTACCCCGTACCCGAGGGTCAGACCACCGAGGAGTTTTTGCGAGCCGAATCCGCACGCGGCTTGCAGCAGCGCCTGACGCGTCTCGGGAATGTCGATCACGATACCTATCGCGCGCGTTTGCAGACCGAACTCGAAGTGATCTGCGCGATGGGCTTTGCGGGTTACTTTCTCATCGTTGCCGACTTCATCCGTTGGGCGCGCGGTAACGGTGTTCCCGTGGGGCCCGGTCGTGGTTCGGGCGCAGGCTCTCTGGTCGCGTATTCGCTCGGCATCACCGATATCGATCCGCTGCAATACGATTTGCTCTTCGAGCGCTTCCTCAATCCTGAACGCGTCTCCATGCCCGACTTCGACGTCGACTTCTGCATGGACGGGCGCGATCGAGTCATCGAGTACGTCGCCGAGAAGTATGGGCGCACACGCGTTTCGCAGATCATCACCTACGGCACGATGGCCGCGAAGGCGGTGGTGCGCGATACGGGTCGCGTCCTCGGGCTCGGCTACGGCTATGTCGACAAGATCGCGAAACTCATTCCGTTCGAGCTCGATATCACACTCGATTCGGCACTCGAGAAGGAGCCGGAACTCAAGCGCCTCTACAAAGAGGAAGAGGAGATCCGCAATCTTATCGATCTCGCTAAATCGCTCGAAGGGCTGACGCGTAACGCCGGAAAGCACGCCGGTGGTGTGGTGATCGCGCCCTCGGTGCTCGAGGACTTCACGCCGCTTTATTGTGAAGATGGCGGTGGCTCGGTCGTCACGCAGTTCGACAAGGATGACGTCGAGGCTGCAGGCCTCGTGAAGTTCGACTTTTTGGGTCTGCGCACGCTGACGGTCATCGATCATGCCGTGCGCACCATCAATGCAGAGCGTGCGAAGCGCGGGGAGGCGCCGCTCGATATCGTCGATTTGCCGATGGACGACGCGGCGACCTTCCAGTTGCTCAAAAATTGCGAGACGACCGCCGTCTTCCAGCTCGAATCGCGCGGCATGAAAGATCTCGTGCGACGACTGCAACCTGATCGATTCGAAGATATCGTCGCATTGGTGGCTCTGTTCAGGCCTGGCCCGTTGCAGTCGGGCATGGTCGATGACTTCATCGCTCGTAAGCATGGTCGCATCGACGGGCCGATCGACTATCTACATCCGAGTCTCGAGCCGGTGTTGCGCCCGACCTATGGCGTGATCCTGTATCAGGAACAGGTGATGCAGATTGCGCAGGTGCTCGCGGGCTACACCTTAGGTGGCGCCGATATGTTGCGTCGCGCTATGGGCAAGAAGAAGCCCGAGGAGATGGCGAAGCAGCGTGGCAAGTTCGTCGAGGGGTCCGTTGAACGCGGCGTGCCCGAAGCCCAGGCGGCACACATCTTCGATTTGATGGAGAAATTTGCGGGCTACGGTTTCAACAAATCGCACTCGGCGGCTTACGCGTTGCTCTCGTACCAGACGGGCTGGCTCAAAGCGCATCATCCCGAGGCCTTCATGGCCGCCGTGTTGTCGGCCGACATGGCGCACACCGACAAGGTGGTCACGCTCAAAGACGAGTGTGATCGCATGGGTATCACCGTCTTGCCGCCTGATGTGAACTCATCGGCATATGCCTTCGAAGTGGCCGGTGAGCGACAGGTTCGTTATGGTCTTGGCGCGATTCGCGGGGTGGGTGAAGCGGCCGTTGAGGCCATCACGAGCGAGCGCGTTGCGAATGGCCCTTACTCATCACTCGAAGATTTTTGTCGCAGACTCGATCTCAATCGCGTCAATCGACGGGTGCTCGAAGCGCTGATTCGTTCGGGTAGTTTCGATACGCTGGGCGTCAATCGCGCGACGTTGATGGCGCGTCTACCCGCAGCGATGCAACTCGGTGAGCAGGCTACGCGTGCCGAGGCCACAGGTCAGGTCGACCTCTTTGGCTTGAGCGCGCCCTCGGCGACTGCAAGTGCAGCCGAAGATCATTTGGCGCCGGCGCAACCCGAATGGAGCGAGACCGTGCGATTAGCCGGTGAGCGCGAGACCTTGGGGCTTTATCTCTCGGGTCATCCGATCAATCGATACGAGAAAGATCTCGGTCGATTCGTGACGGGTCGCATCGCCGATCTCATCAGCGATCGGCCGAGCCAAGGCGCCCCCGAGCGCGGCTGGTTTGGCGGTCGACAAGCGACAATCGCGGGATACATCCACGAAGTGCGCAAGAAGGGTAATCGCACTTCCATCGTGCTCGACGATCGCACCGGTCGCATGGAAGTGACTTTCTTCGACGAAGTCATGCAGCGCTATCGCGAGCTCATCGTCAAAGATGCGCTCGTGCTGGTCGAAGGGCAGTTGCGCTTTGACGAACAGGGTGACACCTGGCGCTTGTCAGCCAAAAAAATCACCGAGCTCGATCGGATGCGCGAACAGCAGGCGCATCGCATCGTGCTGGTGTGGCCTCGCGCGCAGGGCACCGATCAGAGTTTGCTACTGCAGCGTCTGGCCGACACGCTCGCACCGCACCGACCGGGGCCTTGCGCCATCGGGGTGCGTTATCAGGGCGAGCAGGCGAGTGCCGCGCTCGAACTCGGCCCAGAATGGAAGGTGCGGGCGAGCCCGGAATTGCTCGAAGCGCTCGAGCAGCTCGTCGGCCCGGAGGGTCTGCGGGTGGTCTACGGTCCGCCGCCCGGCGCGGCAAACACTGCCTACGGCTGATAAGATCAACCCCATGGCTATCAACTTCCTCGATTTCGAGCAGCCGATTGCGGAACTCGAAGCCAAGATCGAAGAGCTGCGCTACGTCACGAAAGACGCGGCCGTGAACGTGCAAGATGAGATCGCTCGTTTGCAGAGTAAGAGCGAGCAACTCACTCGCAGTATTTTCGGCAAGCTCTCGCCATGGCAGATCACCCAGCTCGCGCGTCATCCGCAGCGACCCTACACGCTCGATTATCTGTCGATGGCGTTCACCGAATTTCAAGAGCTGCATGGTGATCGGATGTTCGGCGACGATCGTGCGCTGATCGGTGGACTCGCTCGATTGAACGGCGAGTCGGTGGTCGTCATTGGCCACCAAAAAGGACGCGACACCAAAGAGCGCGTACGTCGTAACTACGGCATGCCGCGTCCTGAGGGTTATCGCAAAGCGCTGCGACTGATGCATCTGGCCGAGCGTTTCTCGCTGCCGTTGATCACCTTCATCGATACGCCGGGTGCTTATCCGGGTCTCGATTCGGAAGAGCGCGGCCAGAGTGAGGCGATTGCGCGCAATCTTTTTGAGATGGCAAAGCTGCGCGTGCCCGTCGTGAGTGTGGTGATCGGCGAGGGTGGATCGGGCGGTGCACTGGCGATCGGCGTTTGCGATCGTTTGTTGATGCTGCAATACAGCACGTACTCGGTCATCTCGCCCGAAGGTTGCGCTTCTATTCTTTGGAAGAGTGCCGACAAGAAAGAGATGGCAGCGGATGCCATGGGATTGACCGCCGATCGGTTGAAATCTTTGGGTCTCGTCGATGAGGTCATCGCTGAGCCCTTGGGCGGCGCGCATCGCAATGCCACTGTCACCGCGCGCTCGTTACAGGATGCATTGGTCCGGCATTTGGCTCTCTTGCGTGCCAAGCCGATCGAAACGGTGCTTGAGGAGCGTGCGACTCGCATCGCGGGCTTCGGTGTTTATTCGGAGGCGAGCTGAAGCGCGCCCGGAATGAGCTCACGCTGCGCGTGGCGCAGCGACTCGATGAGCTTTTCGAACGATCCTCTTCTGAAAAGCCACTGCGCCTTTGCTTAGCGCTCAGCGGTGGGCTCGACTCGGTCGCGCTACTGCAGCTGCTCGTCGAGTGGCGTTCGCGTCAACGTGCATCGCGTCGAGTCGAACTTAGGGCGATCCACATCGATCATCAGTTACGCGCGGCCTCGAAACACTCGGCGAAGCACTGTCGCGTCATCGCGCGCGAGGCGGGTGTGGCGTGCACGGTCGTTAAGGTGCAAGTGCTTAAGCGACGCGGCGAGTCGCTCGAAGCGGCCGCCCGCGATGCGCGATATGGCGCACTCGGCGCACGATTACGCACAAACGAGTGGCTCGTCACCGCACACCATCTAGATGATCAGCTCGAGACCCTCTTGTTGCAGTTGATGCGGGGTGCAGGCGTTGCGGGTATGGCCGGCATGGCGTCTTGGACGCGTGAGCCTTTGCCGATGTGGCGGCCGTTGCTCGAGGTGTCTCGTGAGGAGTTGTCGAGTTGGTTGCAGGCGCGCGGTGGGTGCTGGGTCGAGGACGATAGCAATCTCGATGAGCGCTTCGATCGAAATTACCTTCGACATCGCATCGTGCCGCTGCTACAGGCGCGTTGGCCCTCGGCATCTAAAACGGCTGCGCGCACGGCTGCGCATCTTGGCGAGGCGCGAGAGTTGCTACAGGCCTTGGCCGAGATCGATGCGAGTCGAGTGATCGAAGCGGGCGTGGTGCAGCTTGTCGCCTTACAGACACTCGATGTCGCACGCCAACGCAATCTCTTGCGTCACTGGATTACCTCGCGAGGCTTGGCCATGCCCGATGCGGTGCATCTCGAGCGTATCCGAGTCGAACTGCCCGCGGCTCGAAGCGATGCGCAACCGTTCGTCCGTTGGCAAGGTGGTGAGGTCCGTCGCTTTCGCCAGCGACTGTATGCGATGTCTCCACAATCGGGGCCAGCCGATTTACAGGGATCCGATGCGCCTAGGCGTGAGCCGATCGAGCATCGATGGTCTTGGCGGCGCAAGCCCGTGCTGGAGTTGGGCGCGGGACACGGTCGTCTGCGTTGGATCGCAGACCCGCAGGGTGAGATCAACGCTTCGAGCTTGCCCGCGGAATTGCGTGTCACGTCCCGAGTCGGTGGTGAGCGCATCCGCCTTCGTACTACAGGCCCCAGCCACACGGTGAAGGCGCTGTTGCGAGAGCGGGGTGTCGTGCCTTGGGAGCGCGAAAAGATCCCGCTCGTTTTCGCAGGTGATGCGCTCGCGATGGTCGCGGATTTATTCGTCGCCGAGGGCTTCCGCGCCGACAGGCCGGGCGAGCCGCAGGCGCAGCGGCTGCGTCTGGTGTGGGAACGCGCCTAACACGGCGTTGAGAAAAGACGCCTTTTTTGCTAGTCTGACTTCCCGTCGTGCCGGCTTCCGAAGACGGCGTTTAGCTAGCGGCGGTTCACCATGCCTCGTTTCGTATTTGTCACGGGCGGTGTCGTTTCCTCGTTGGGGAAGGGCATCGCTTCTGCGTCATTGGCGGCCATCCTCGAGGCTCGCGGCCTGAAGATCGCGATGGTCAAGCTCGACCCCTACATCAACGTCGATCCGGGCACCATGAGCCCGTTCCAGCATGGCGAAGTCTTCGTCACCGACGATGGCGCCGAGACCGATCTTGACCTCGGGCACTACGAGCGTTTCGTGCGCACGGTCACCGGGCGTCACAGCAACTTCACGACCGGTCGTATTTACGAGCGCGTGATCGCTAAAGAGCGACGCGGCGATTATCTCGGCGCCACCGTTCAAGTCATTCCGCACATCACCGATGAGATCAAGGCCAGCATCTTCTTGGGTGCGGGCGATGCCGATGTGTGCATGGTCGAGATCGGCGGCACGGTGGGTGACATCGAATCGCTGCCCTTCCTCGAGGCGATTCGTCAGATCGGTGTCGAGCTCGGTCGCAGCCAGGCGATCTTCATGCACCTGACGCTCGTGCCGGTGGTCGGTGGCGGTAGTGAGATCAAGACCAAGCCGACCCAACACTCGGTCAAAGAATTACGTGGCATTGGTATTCAACCGGATATCCTTTTGTGCCGTGCGCAGCACCCGCTGCCGGCTGAACATCGTCGCAAGATCGCGCTCTTCACCAACGTCGAGGAGCGAGCGGTCATCTCGGCGATCGATGCGCGCGATATCTACGAGATCCCCATGCTGCTGCACGAGCAGGGTCTCGACGACATCGTGGTCGAGAAGTTGCGCCTCGAGGCGAAGGCGAAGCCAGCGGATCTCTCTTCGTGGCAGGCCGTGGTTGATGCCAAGGCGAATCCGCAAGGTGAAGTCGATATCGCGATGGTTGGCAAATATGTGCAGAACCGCGATTCCTACATTTCGCTCAACGAGGCGCTCACACACGCCGGTGTGAAAAACCGCGTCACCGTGAACATCCATTTCATTGAGTCGACCGATATCGAAGAGCGTGGCACTGCGGCACTCGCGGGCATGGATGCGATTCTCGTACCTGGCGGGTTCGGCGAACGTGGCGTTGAGGGCAAGATCGCGGCGGTACGTTATGCGCGTGAACAGGGGGTTCCGTATCTCGGCATCTGCCTTGGCATGCAACTCGCGGTGATCGAATACGGTCGTCATATGCTCGCTCTCGCAGGCGCGACGAGCACCGAGTTCAATCGTGCGACACCGCATCCAGTGATCGCGCTAATTACCGAGTGGCAGGACGCTGAGCGCGGTACGCAGCAGCGTGACGAGCAATCCAATCTCGGTGGCACCATGCGGTTGGGTGGCCAGGATGTCACCTTGACCGCGGGTTCTCGTGCAAGCGAGATCTATGGCGCGACGCGCATCCGCGAGCGCCATCGTCATCGCTACGAGTTCAACAATAACTATCTCGATCGCTATCGAGCGGCGGGTCTCGTGTTCTCAGGACTCTCGCCCGACGGCTTGGTCGAGATCGTCGAACTGCCGAATCATCCGTGGTTCGTCGCCACGCAGTTCCATCCGGAGTTCACATCGAACCCGCGCGATGGACATCCGCTCTTCACCGGTTTCATCGCCGCTGCGAGGAAGAAACATGCGTCTCGGTAACGTCGAGGTCGGTGCACACGAGCCGTTGTTTCTCATCGCGGGTCCCTGCGTCATCGAAAGCGCTGCGCTTTGCGAAGAAGTTGCCGGGCGTATGGTCGAGATCACGCGCGCTCTCGGTATTCCCTACATCTTCAAAG
Source organism: Steroidobacteraceae bacterium (assembly GCA_049455235.1). Classification (GTDB taxonomy): domain Bacteria; phylum Pseudomonadota; class Gammaproteobacteria; order Steroidobacterales; family Steroidobacteraceae; genus UBA964. Next base: position 54,379 of record JBMTZD010000003.1, on the reverse strand, counting down.
CGTCCTACGACAAGGCCAATCGATCCTCGCGCAGCAGCTTCCGCGGGCCGGGCATCGAGGCGGGCCTGAAGGTGCTCGAGGGTGTGAGGGCGAAGTTCGGTGTGCCCGTACTCACCGACGTACACGAAGACACGCCGCTCGCCGAAGTGGCGGCCGTGGTTGATGTTTTGCAGACACCGGCATTTCTTTGTCGCCAGACCAACTTCATCGTTGCTGCAGCCTCGCAGGGCAAACCGGTCAATATCAAAAAAGGCCAGTTCCTCTCGCCCTGGGAGATGCAGAACGTGGTGGATAAAGCGCGCTCGACCGGTAACCCCGGCATCATGGTGTGTGAGCGCGGCTTCAGCTTTGGCTATAACAATCTCGTCTCCGATATGCGTTCGCTTGCTGTGATGCGCGGCACGGGTTGCCCCGTGGTGTTCGATGCGACGCATTCGGTTCAATTGCCCGGCGGGCAGGGCAGCGCATCCGGTGGTCAACGCGAGTTCGTACCCGTGCTCGCGCGCGCCGCCGTTGCGGCGGGTGTGGCGGGTCTATTCATGGAAACCCATCCCGATCCATCCAAAGCCTTGTCCGACGGCCCGAACGCTTGGCCATTGCCGCGCATGGCCTCTTTGCTCGAGACGCTGCTCGAGCTCGACCGTATCGTGAAATCCAAACCTTTCGAGGAAGATCAAAAATGAGCCGCATCATCGACATTCGGGCCCGCGAGATCATCGACTCTCGGGGTAATCCCACCGTTGAGGCGGACGTGATCCTCGCTAGCGGCGCGGTGGGTCGCGCTGCGGTGCCCTCGGGCGCCTCGACCGGCACGCGTGAAGCGGTCGAGCTGCGTGATGGCGACAAGAAGCGCTATCTCGGTAAGGGTGTGCTGAAAGCCGTGCGCAACGTGAATACGGTGATTCGATCGACGTTGCTCAAGCGTGATGCGCGCGATCAGGAAGACATCGATGCTCGCATGATTGCGCTCGATGGCACGGACAACAAAGGCCGCTTGGGCGCCAATGCGCTGCTCGCCGTATCACTCGCCGTTGCGCATGCCGCTGCCGAAGATACCGATCAGTCGCTCTGGCGTTATCTCGCTCGTGGACGCAAGCCTGTGATGCCGGTGCCGATGATGAATCTCATCAACGGTGGTGCGCACGCGGACAACAGTCTCGACATCCAAGAGTTCATGATCCTGCCCGTCGGCGCCAAGAGCTTCAGTCAGGCTTTGCAGCAGGGTGCCGAGGTGTTCCACACCTTGAAGGGCATTCTGAAGGGCAAGAAGCTGACGACGGCGGTGGGTGACGAGGGTGGCTTCGCGCCGAATCTCGCCTCCAATGAGGCGGCTCTGAAGTTGTTGCTGCAAGCGATCGAGAAGGCGGGTTACCGCCCGGGTAAAGACATCTATCTCGGTCTCGATGTCGCGAGCTCGGAATTTTTCAAGAAGGGTCGTTACGAGTTACACGGCGAGGGCCGCAGCTTCACGGCGGCGCAGTTCACGCGCTATCTGCGCAAGCTCGTCGACAAGTACCCGATCATCACGATCGAAGACGGTATGGCTGAGGCGGATTGGAGCGGCTGGGCGGGGCTCACCGAGGAACTCGGTGCCGATTGCCAGCTCGTCGGTGATGATCTCTTCGTTACGAACACCGCGATCCTTGCCGATGGCATCCGCAAGGGCATCGCCAACTCGATTCTCATCAAGGTCAATCAGATCGGCACCTTGACCGAGACGCTCGAGGCCATCGATCTGGCGACGAGCGCGGGTTATTCAGCTGTCGTATCGCATCGCTCGGGAGAAACTGAGGATTCGACGATTGCCGATATCGCGGTGGCAACGGCGGCGACCCAGATCAAGACCGGTTCGATGTCTCGGTCAGATCGCATCGCCAAGTACAACCAGCTGCTGCGCATCGAAGAGGAGCTCGGTGGCAAGGTGCGTTACGCAGGGCGCGAGGCTTTCCCCGTAAAACTCTGAGTTGAAAGGCTTTCTTTTGCTCGAATCAAGGTTTAATCTGCAAATCCATAATGATCAGAGTGTTCGCAGGGGGGCTCGTTGCGCTGACGGTGCTGTTGCAGTACCGCATCTGGCTGTCTGCGGACGGCGTCAGCGAAGTGCACCGCCTCAAGCTCGCCGTGGCTCAGCAGAGCACCACGAACACCGAGCTCAAGCGTCGTAACGATCAATTGGCTGCTGAGGTCGCCGATCTCAAAGGTGGTCTCGTGGCGATCGAGGAGCGGGCGCGCAGCGAACTCGGCATGATCGGTCCCAGCGAATCTTTCTATCAGGTCGTGCCCAAGGTCATCACGGCGCCACCCGCCAGTGAGCTGATCGATCGAACTCGCACGGCCCAGCGCTGAGTTGATCTCGCCCGTGACGTCGCTGCGCTACTGGCTCGTGATGCCGGCAGCGGGGCGCGGCAAGCGCCTCGGCGGCACGATACCCAAACAATTTTTGAGCGTGGCCGGTCGGCCTTTGATCGCCTGGGCGCTGCAGCCTTTCTTTGATGATCCGCGTTGTGCGGGTGTGATGCTCGCGATCGCGCCTGACGATCCGGATTGGCCATCGATTCGTTCGACGCTATCGAAGCCCGTGCTCGAAACAGCAGGCGGTGCGGAGCGAGCCGATTCGGTGCGTTTGGCGCTCGAGGCATTACTCGCGCGTGGTGCAGTGGCGAGTGATTGGGTGCTCGTGCACGATGCGGCGAGGCCCTGCGTGTCACGCGCGGAGATCACGGCTCTCGTCGATGCCGTCGTCGCGCGTGACGAGAACGAGGCAAAAGCCGGGGGTCTACTTGCCGTGCCGCTCGCCGATACGCTCAAGCGCGGCAGCTCGCGCAGCGAGGCCACCGTACCCCGTGAGGGACTCTGGCGTGCGCTCACACCGCAGATGTTTCGCTTAGGGGGCTTGTTGCAAGCCTTGCAGCGTGCGGAGGCCGAGGGGCGCAAACCCACTGACGAAGCGCAGGCGATGGAGTGGCAAGGCAGCGAGCCACTACTCGTCGGCGGTGAATCGACGAATATCAAAGTGACGACCTTCGCGGACCTGCGGCTCGCGGAAGGCATATTGCAAACACGCAGCGAAGGAGAGTCGCCATGAGCATTCGAGTAGGGTCGGGCATCGACGTGCATGCCTTTGCCCCGGGTGATCACGTCATGTTAGGTGGCGTTCGTATTAGTCACTCGCAGGGCGTGAAGGCGCACTCCGATGGCGATGTGCTCTTGCATGCGCTGTGCGATGCCTTGTTGGGTGCGGCCGGCTTAGGCGATATCGGTCAGCATTTTCCGGACACGGACCCGCAGTGGAAGGGCGTCGCGAGCGAGGGCTTCGTTCGTCACGTGCTGCGTTTGTTGGCCGATCGCGGCTATCGCGTGGTGAATGCCGATCTCACCCTGTGCTGCGAGGCGCCGCGTCTTACGCCGTATCGAGAGGCGATTCGCGACACCGTCGCGACGTTGCTGCAGTTACCTGCCGATGCCGTGAATCTCAAAGCGACTACGACGGAGAAGCTCGGTTTCTTGGGCCGAGCCGAAGGGCTCGCCGCGTTCGCCACCGTTCTCATCGAGCACAACTGATCATGGAAGAGCTGGCATTGAATCCGCCGCGGGTCGCGGCGCCCTTAGGTCGTGCGCGCCTGCGTGAGACACCGGAAGATTTCGTCGTCGATGAGGTGCTCGGCTTTGCCGCCTCCGGGCAAGGCGAGCACGCGCTGCTGCGCGTTCGCAAGCGAGGATCGAACACCGGCTGGGTTGCCAAAGAAATCGCATCGCATGCTGGTGTTCGCCCGCATGATGTGGGTTATGCGGGTTTGAAGGATCGACACGCCATCACGACGCAGTGGTACACGGTGCCGACGCGCCGCAAACCCGCGGCCGAGTGGCTCGGTGTGCAGGGTGATGGCTATGAAGTCATCGAGGCCTACGCACATTCGCGCAAGTTGCCGCGCGGTGCGCTCGAGGCCAATCGATTCTCGATCACGCTGCGGGGATACGATGGTGATATTGAAGCGCTGCGCACGCGCGCGGTCGAGGTCGTGCGTAGCGGGGTGCCCAATTATTTTGGTCCGCAGCGCTTCGGGCGAGATCTGGCGAACCTGCGAGCCGGTGATGCGCGCGATGCGATGTTCCGCTGGTCTGCCGCACGTAGCTTGATCTTCAACGCCGTGCTCGCCGAGCGCATCAAAGCGGGCACTTGGAACCGTTTGCATCTGGGTGAGCGTGCCAACCTCGATGGTCGTAATTCGAGTTTCATCGTCGAAGCGTTTGATGCCACGTTGCAGGAGCGACTCGATACGCTCGATATTCATCCGACCGGCCCGATGTGGGGCGTGGGCGGTTGCGGGGTCGAGGGCGAGATGGCCGAGCTCGAGAACGCCATCGCCTCGCGTTATCCCGAGTTTCTCGACTGGTTGAGCGCCGATCGGCTCGTGGCGGCGAGACGACCACTGCGTGTGGCTGTGCGCGAATTGTCGGTCACGGAGGGTGAGGGCGGCGCGCCCGTATTGAATTTCACTCTGCGCTCGGGCAGTTTCGCGACCACGGTCTTGCGTGAATTCATCGATGTTGAACCCGGCGCGGGTTCATCCGGTTTCAGGGAGTCTGACGATGCTTGAGATCATCCAACATGGCAGCGTGCGCGAGTTACGTCTTTCGCGAGCGCCGGTCAACGCGCTCAACACCGAGCTGATCACAACGCTCGATGCGGCGATCGCACTGGCGGAAACTGAGGCGGCAGCCGGTGCGTCGCTTCGAGCCTTGGTGATCTCGGGTAATCCGAAGTTGTTTTCGGCGGGTCTCGATTTACGCGAGATCACAGGCCCCATCGATACGGCTCGCACGCTCGTGCTCGCGTTCTCGCAATTGCAAATGCGCTTAGCGAAATGTTCGTTGCCGTTGATTGCAGCGATTACCGGGCACAGTCCGGCGGGCGGCGCTGTGATCGCCATTCTTTGTGACCATCGCATCATGGCCAAGGGAGCCTCGCGCATTGGTCTTAACGAGGTGCAGGTGGGTCTCTATCCTGGCGAGACGATCTTCCGCTGTTACGAGCGCATTCTCGGCACCGCAAAAGCCACGAACTTTCTCACCCGCGGCGCGATGCTCACGGCCGATGAGGCGTTTTCAGCGGGGCTCGTCGATGAGTTGGTCGAGCCCGATCAGGTTATCGCTCGGGCAGTGGCTCTCGGTCAGGAGATCGCAGCGCTGCCACCGATGACCTACAGCAAGACGCGCGCGATGGTACGAGCGGACCTTGTGCGGATCGTGGATCACCCGACTGAGAGTCTCGCCTCGCTGATGGAGTCGGGTTGGGTGACGGACGAGACGCGCGAGCGCATGGCGGCGCTGTTGCGTTAAGTGTCGTGCGCGAGTGTTGGCTCGCTAGCCTTGCAGCAACACGTAGATGGCGCCCGTGCCGCCATCACGTTGGTTTGCCGAACAAAAAGCGACGACGTTCTCCGTGCGGCGCAAAATTACATTGACGGCCTGTTTGAGCACAGGACCGCGTGGTCCTGAACCTAAGCCTTTGCCGTGAATGATGCGCACGCAGCGCTGTTGGCGTGCCATGCAACGCGAGAGAAAGTCGCGCAACTCGCGCTTGGCTTCGGCGACGATGAGGCCGTGCAGATCGAGCTCGGCTTCGACGCGGTAATAACCCCGTCGCAAGCGGCGCATCACGGCGTCTTGCACGCCACCTCGTCGGTAGGAGAGGTCGTCGCCGAACTCCACATCGAGATCGATCGGCGTCAGGAGGAGGCTGTCCTCAAGCACCTCAGCTTCGCCAAGGCGACGAAAACGTGCGCGCGGCGGTGGCGGCTTCGGCCGATGACGCACGCGGGGCTGATGGCGCAGCGGCTTCGCCCCGCGCACCGCGTCGCGAAAGGCGCGAATGTCTTCCTCGGGCGGCTTGCGCTCTGGGGGCTTACGCATCCTGCTGCTACCTCCATCCGTAGGCAGTCAGTATATTAAACTTGCCCGATGAAGATTCTCGTCAGCAACGACGATGGGTACCGCGCGCCCGGTATCGTCGCCCTGCGCCAAGCCCTCACCGGTCTCGCCGAACTCACGGTGGTCGCTCCCGAGCGCAACCACAGTGGTGCGAGCAATGCTTTGACCCTCGAGGCGCCACTGCGCGTGACGAACTATGAGCCCGAGGCTTATTTCGTCTCGGGCACACCGACCGATTGCGTACATCTGGCGATTTCCGGGTTGTTCGATTTCGAGCACGACATGGTCGTCTCGGGCATCAATAACGGCGAAAACCTAGGGGATGACGTGCTCTATTCCGGCACGGTCGCCGCTGCGATCGAGGGGCGTTTTCTGGGCTTACCGACGGTCGCGTTCTCATTGCGACGTCCCGCCGCTGGCGCGAGCGGTGAGATGGATTACACCGCAGCTGCGCGTGTGGCGCGGCTGGTCGTCGAGCGTTTGCTCGCCAAACCGCTCGATCGCAACATGATCCTCAACGTCAACATTCCGCCGGTGTCATACGAAAAGCTGCGTGGTTTTCGCGCAACCCGCCTTGGGCATCGCCATCGAGCCGAGAAAATCACTCGTGCAACGGATCCGCGCGGACGTGAAGTCATTTGGGTGGGTCAGGCGGGTGAAGGTCAGGATGATGGCCCGGGCACCGATTTTCATGCCGTGGCGGAGGGCTACGTGTCGATCACGCCGCTGCAGGTGGATCTGACCCGCCACAGCGAAATCGCGACGGTGGAGCGTTGGTTGGCCGGCATCGGCGAATGAACGAGCAAATCCGAAGCGGCATCGGCATGACCTCGGCTCGTACTCGCGACCGACTCGTGCAGCGACTGATCGAGCAGGGCATTCGCAACCGTGAGGTGCTCGAGTGCATTCGATCGACGCCGCGTCATCTTTTCATCGACGAAGCCCTCGCGAGCCGCGCCTATGAGGACACGGCCCTGCCGATCGGTTTTGGGCAGACGATTTCACAGCCCTACATCGTCGCGAGAATGACCGAGGCCTTGCTCGAAGCGGGGCCTCTGCACAACGTGCTCGAGGTCGGCACCGGTTGCGGATATCAAACCGCCGTCCTCGCCGCGCTCGTGCCGCGACTGCACAGCATCGAGCGCATCGAAGCGCTACATCTGCGTGCGCAACAACGCCTGCAGGAGTTGGGCGCCACACAGGTTCGCTTGCGTCATGGCGATGGTTACGAGGGCTGGAGAGCGAACGCACCCTATGACGGCATTCTCGTGGCGGCAGCGCCGCCCGAGGTACCCGAAGCCTTGCTGCGACAACTCGCGCCGGGCGGGCGTCTCGTAATGCCGGTGGGCGATGATCGAAAGCAGGTGTTGCTGCGCGTGACGCGACGCGACGGCGGTTATGAGCGTGAGATGTTGGGGCCGGTCTCGTTCGTGCCGCTGCAGAGCGGGCTCGTTAGCGACGCGGGAACAGCAGCGCGATGACGCGACGCTCGTCCTGCACGAGCACGTTATAGGTGCGACAGGCCGCACCGAGCTCCATCACCTCAAGGCCGATGCGTCGCTCGAGGAACCAGGAGCGCTGCGCTGCAGGCAGAAAGACCTGACCGCCAGCCCAGCCGATCACGACCAATTCCGGGGGCTCAGCGATGATCGCAGCGAGGTGCTCTTCGCGAAGCTCCAGCGGGTTTTGTACCGGCACGTTGCCATCGAGGAGCGTGGGGCCGACCATCACCGCTTGATCGAAGCGCTCCTCGCCAATCAACAAAACCCCATCCGCATAACTGCGGATGAGGTGAACAGCCCCAGTCGAAGCCACGGTCAGTCTCATGCTTCGATAACATACGCGATGTGCGTGAACTCGTGCTTATCCTCCCCGGACTTTTTTTACCCGACGATGCGGTTCGCGCGTTCGGGTCCTGGCGTACGGCAGCGCCGCGCGCACTCAAAGGCGGTTGGCGCTGTGCGTTCGCGCGAGGCTTGGGGCGTGAGGACATTGCGTTGGCAAGTCCCGCGAGTGTCGTGGCGGTAAGTGTTGATCTGCCAAGAGATGCGTGGCTTGCGACACCACTGCATTTCGTTGCCGGTTTGACCACGCTACATCTGCCTGCCGAGGGCGTGTTGCGCTTGTCTGTTTCGGAAGCAGAGGAGCTCGCGCAGCAATTCGCCCGCACCTTCGGTGCTGATGATCTTGTGCTGCATCCACTCGCCGACGGTTCGTTGTTACTTGGCGGTTTGCCCGATTGCGCCGCCGAGACCATCGATCCGGCGCTGCTTTTCTCGCAAGCACTCTCAAGCGCCCAGCCTTCAGGCGATGGCGCGGCAGCACTGCGTGCCCTCATGGCGGAGATCGAGATGTGGTTACATGATCTGCCGCTCAACCATCGACGAGAGGCGGCGGGACTGCCTGCGATTCGATCGCTCTGGTTGTGGGGCGGTGGGGGTGCGCCGTCGTCGCTAGCGCATAGTAGGCCGTCGGTCGATTCGAATTTGCGCGTGTACGCCGAGGACGCCTGGTCCCGGGCTTGTTGTCGATTGATCGGGATCGACTGTGAGCCCTTAGATCTGAGTGTGGAATTCTTTGCTCATCTAGCAAGCGAACTCAAACGCGGTTCGTTGTCGAAACTAACGCTCATCGTGGCCGATAGAGCCTTGTCGTTGTGCCCGTCTGATCGGTGGCGCTGGTGGCGACCGCGCCGCGATCTGCGCTCGGCGTTGCAGGAGGCGGCGTGAAACTCACCGTTGTCCGTCGTTCGCCCTCGAGCGACGCTCTGCGGCGTCTTGCACATCTGCCGCCGGTGCTCGCGCGTGCCTATGCGGCACGCGGCATCGAAGATCCCGCACAGTTATCGACCGGGCTCGATCGCTTGTTGCCGGTGGGTACGCTCGAGGGCATCGATGCGGCCGTGCAATTACTGCTTCAGCATCGCGAGCGTCGCAGTCGTATTTTGGTCGTCGGTGACTTCGATGCGGATGGCGCGACGAGTTCGGCGCTGATCGTGCGCGCGCTGCGCGCCTGGGGTTATCCCGAGGTCGATTTTCTGGTGCCGAACCGCTTTGAATTCGGCTACGGGTTAACGCCCGAAATCGTCGCGATCGCAGCGGAACGCGAGCCGGCGCTGATCATCACGGTCGATAACGGCATCTCGAGTCTGACCGGTGTATCGGCAGCGCGAGAGCGGGGCATCGATGTGCTCGTGACGGACCATCACCTAGCAGGTCACGAGCTGCCGCTTGCGAATGTCATCGTCAATCCCAATCTCCCCGGCGCGACTTTCGGTTCGCGGTCTTTGGCCGGTGTTGGTGTCGCGTTCTATGTGATGGCGGCGTTGTATCGCGCCTTGGGCGATAGCGCATTGCCGTCGCCTGCAACGTGGCTCGATCTCGTGGCACTAGGCACCGTCGCCGATATCGTGCCACTCGATCAAAATAATCGTGTTCTCGTCGCACAAGGTTTGCAGCGAATCCGCGCGGGTCGCTGCACTCCTGGCGTGCGCGCGTTGCTCGAGACCGGTGGCAAGGTGCTCGCGAATATTATTGCGACGGATCTCGGTTTCGTCGCCGGGCCGCGTATCAATGCCGCGGGTCGCCTCGATGACATGAGTATCGGCATTCGTTGTTTGCTGACGGACTCAGCGGAGGAGGCGACGCTCATCGCGCAGCGTCTCGATGAACTCAACCGCGAGCGTCGCAATATCGAGGGCGCCATGCAGGAGCAGGCGATGGCGGCCGTCCGTCGACTCGGCGAGCCTGGCTATGACCGTCGCGGCGTGTGTCTTTTCGATGCAGAGTGGCATCAGGGCGTCGTGGGTCTCGTGGCGGGTCGCGTCAAAGAACGCGTGCGTCGACCGGTCATTGCTTTTGCGCGAGCAGGCGATGCCAGCTTGCGTGGGTCGGCTCGGTCGGTCGCCGGCGTGCACGTGCGTGATGTGCTCGAAGCCATCTCGACCCGTCATCCGGGGCTCATCGTGCGATTTGGTGGTCATGCGATGGCAGCAGGGCTCACGCTCGAGGAAGACAAACTCGATCAGTTCGCGGCGGAATTCGACCGCGAGGTCACCGCGTGGCAAGCGGGCGGATCGCTCGCCGATCGCATCGATTCCGATGGTGAGCTTGCGATCGAGGAGATCTCACTCAAGACCGCAGAGATCTTGCGCGAGGCGGGCCCTTGGGGGCAGGCCTTTCCGGAGCCTTCCTTCGATCAGTCGTTTAGGTTGCGGAACGTGAAGATCGTCGGTGAGAACCACCTCAAGATGTGGGTGGAGCTGGAGGACACGGGCCGACGTTTCGATGCGATCGCGTTCAACGCGCTGCAGGGGCGGCCCGATCGGCTCGATTCCTCGGGCAAACCGCGGCTGCCCGAGCGTGTGCACCTCGTCTATCGCCTCGATATCAACGAGTGGGGCGGTGAACGTCGCCTGCAGCTGATGGTCGACCATCTGCTAGAATGAGCGGCATGATCGAACTTGGCCTCATCAAGCGCTCCCTTGCAGACCTTCAGGAACGAGTCAGTTCCTTAAGGGGGTTTCTTTGAGTACGACCTGAAGAAGGAACGTCTCGAAGAAGTCTCGCGCGAACTTGAAGATCCTGCCGTCTGGCAGAAACCCGAAAAAGCCCAAGAGCTCGGTCGCGAACGCGCGCGACTCGCAGCCGATATCGACACCATGGATGCCGCCACGCGCTCGGTATCCGATTCCATCGAACTGCTCGAACTCGCTGAAGCCGAGGATGACGAAGACACCGCGCGCGAAGTCGAGCGCGATTTGCCGTCCGTCGAGGCGCAGGTTCGAAAGCTCGAGCTCAAGCGCATGTTCCGTGGCGAGATGGACTCGCACAACGCCTATCTCGATATCCAAGCGGGAGCCGGTGGTACCGAGGCGCAGGATTGGGCGAACATGCTGATGCGCATGTATCTCAAGTGGGCCGCGAATCGTGGCTTCACCGCCGAGGTGGTCGACTCGAACGGGGGCGAAGTCGCGGGCATCAAGAGCGCTACTATCGAATTCAAAGGGGATCACGCCTACGGCTGGCTGCGCACCGAAACGGGCGTGCATCGTCTCGTGCGTAAATCGCCCTTCGATTCGGGCAACCGTCGCCATACCTCCTTCGCCTCGGTGTTCGTCTCGCCAGAAATCGACGACGACATCAGCATCGACATCAACCCGGCGGATCTCGAAACCGACGTCTACCGCTCAAGCGGCGCGGGTGGCCAGCACGTCAACAAGACCGAGTCGGCCGTGCGCATCAAGCACGTGCCCTCCGGCATCGTGGTCGCTTGCCAAAGCGAGCGCAGCCAGCATAAGAACCGCGCCACCGCCATGAAGATGTTGAAGGCGAAGCTCTACGAGCTCGAGGTCAACAAGCGCAACGCGGCCGCCAAGGTGCTCGAAGAATCGAAGTCCGATGTGAGCTGGGGTCACCAGATCCGCTCTTACGTTCTCGATCAATCGCGCATCAAAGATTTGCGTACCGACGTCGAAGTGGGTAACACCACCGCCGTACTCGATGGCGATATCGACGGTTTCCTCGAAGCGTCACTGAAGGCTGGTTTGTAACAGGGCAGGATGCCGATCATGAGCGAGCAACTCGAACCCCAGGTCGATGAGAACAAGCTGATCGCCGAGCGACGGGCTAAGCTCACGGCACTGCGCGAGCGGGGGCTGCCCGCGTTTCCGAACGATTTTCGCCCCGACTCGCAGGCCGCTGATCTGCATCTCGGCTACGACCAGAGTGAGGGCGCTGCGCTCGAGGCACAGTCGATCCGCGTGAAAGTCGCCGGCCGCATGATGCTGCGACGCATCATGGGTAAGGCGAGTTTCGCGCATATCCAGGATGCATCCGGGCAGATTCAGCTTTTCTTGCAGCGCGATGCGCTGGCCGAAACTTACGATGCCTTCAAAGGCTGGGATATCGGCGACATCGTCGCGGCCGAGGGCGTGCTGTTCAAAACCAAAACGGGCGAGTTGTCGGTGCGCGTCGAGTCGGTTCGCCTACTCGTGAAGTCGCTGCGACCGCTGCCGGATAAGTGGCACGGTCTGGCCGATACCGAATCGCGGTATCGTCAGCGTTACGTTGATCTGATCATGAACGAGGAGAGTCGCGCGGTCTTTAGCAAGCGTACCGAGCTCGTTCGCTTCATCCGCAGCATGCTCGATGCAACCGGGTTTCTCGAAGTCGAGACGCCGATGATGCAACCGATCCCAGGTGGCGCGACGGCGCGTCCTTTCGTCACGCATCACAACGCGCTCGACATCGACATGTATCTGCGCATCGCGCCGGAGCTTTATTTGAAGCGCCTCGTCGTCGGCGGCTTCGATCGTGTTTATGAGATCAATCGCAACTTCCGTAACGAAGGTCTCTCGACCCGGCACAACCCCGAGTTCACGATGCTCGAGCTGTATCAGGCTTATGCGGATTATCGCGACCTGATGGATCTTGTCGAACGCTTGCTGCGAGGCGCTGCTGAGGCGGTGGTGGGCTCGTTGCAGTTCGAATCGCAGGGGCGGCAATACGATCTGAGTGCGCCGTTCCGTCGAGTGAGCGTTGAAGATCTCATCATGGAATGTAACCCGACGCTCGATCGCTCGAAGTTACGCGATATCGACTATCTGCGCAGCGCCTGTGATGAGCGCGGCATTCCCTGGAAGAAGGGCGACGGGGCGGGCAAGTTGCAGATCGAGTTGTTCGAAAAAACCGGCGAGCACACCTTGCTCGATCCAACGTTTGTATTCGGGTATCCAGCCGAAGTGTCGCCGCTTTCGCGAGCCAATGATGCCGATCCGTTCTTAACCGATCGATTTGAGTTTTTCGTCGGGGGTCGTGAGCTCGCTAACGGATTTTCCGAGCTCAACGATGCCGAAGATCAGGCCGAGCGCTTTCGCGCGCAGGTCGAGCGCAAGGATGCCGGCGACGAAGAGGCGATGTTCTACGACGCCGACTACGTACGCGCACTGGAATACGGCATGCCACCGACGGCCGGCCTAGGCATCGGCATCGATCGCCTCGTGATGTTCCTCACCAACTCGGCCTCGATTCGCGACGTACTGCTGTTCCCGCAAATGCGGCCGGAGTAAGCCCGCTTATTCTTTAGGCAGCTCGTAGCCGAGTGGCAGGCTCGGCAGATCAAAAGTCGTCACCGCAAGAAACTCTGTGATGCCTGCATCGGTCGTTGCGATCTGCACGACTTGTGCGCTGCGACCATCCTGCAGCGTGATCGAGGCCGCAGGCGCGAGCTCTCCCGAGGCAACCATGCTTGCGTCGAAGCGCTGCAAGCGGCGTTTCACGCGGCCGCGGTAGTGTGCACGGGCGATCACTTCCTGCCCGGTGTAGCAACCTTTGGTAAAAGAAATCGCCCCAAGCAGATCGAGGTTGAGCATCTGCGCGACGAACTCGCCGGCGGTCGCTTCACTGATCAGCGGCAACCCGGCGCGCACGTCAGCAAGCTGCCAGGCGGCGAGGTCGTCGGCATCGGTCACGTCGGCCGTATCGCTTGGCTGTAGGCGTATCCAACGACCATCGCTTGCGTAAGGCGCGGCGAGCGGCGTGTCGTCCGCGGGTGACTCGGGCCCACCGCCTTCGATGCGCCAAAGCGCGCTCTCGTCGGTGAGTTTCACCTTCGAGCGCAAGACGTATCGTTGTAATAGTGCGAGCGTGCTTGGGATGCGCTCGTGCGGTAGCAGGAGCAATAAATCGTCACTGCCTTGCGGCAGTATCAGCAATAACGCGAGCACGCGGCCTTGTGGGTTGTGTAAACCGGCTCGGACAGCCTGACCGGCAGACAGCGCTGTGAGGTCCTGTGAGAGCTGGCCGTTGAGGAAGCGCCGGGTATCCGGGCCGCGCGCGGCGATAACACCAAGATATGTGAGGATCATCGCAGTCATTTTGCCCGATTCCGTCGAGCCGACCAGCGGCTGTTTGCTGTGGTCTTGGCGCAACGTTTCTGGCACAATTCAAGCACGATGCAGCACGATCCTCAGGGGGTGGGGCGGCCCGCGTCAGCGGCTGTTCCCGTGCCCGTTTCCAAACCCGAGACTCCTCCCGTCGGCGACGTCGTAGACGGGCAAGCGCCTGCCGAGATCGGCGGCCCGAGTGGTCCTGAACCGACGCGTTTCGGCGATTGGGAGAAGAACGGGCGTTGCATCGACTTCTGATCACGCGGGATTTTCAACGATGCGTCAACGACCTCTCTCTCCTCATCTCGACATCTACCGATTCGCCTACACCATGGCGACCTCGATCGCGCACCGCATCACGGGCGTGATCCTAACGGCTGGGTTCGGTGTACTGATTTATTGGTTGGTCGCTGCAGCGAGCAGTGCCGAGTCGTACGCCGCGGCTCAATCGATCATCGGCTCTACGCCGGTGAAGTTGTTGCTCGTCGGATGGTTGCTCGCATTTTGCTATCACCTCTTCAACGGTCTTCGTCACCTCAACTGGGATCTGGGTCGCGGCCTTGAGCGTCATGAGGCACGTCGTAGCGCTCGCATCGTGATCATCGCGACGGTCGTGCTCTTTGCGCTCTTCGCTGCGCGCGCCTTCGCTTCGGGGGTGATGTCATGAGCCTGCAGAGTCCCTTAGGTCGCGTCATCGGTCGCGGCTCGGCCAAACAAGGGGTATCGCACTTCTGGGTGCAGCGCGTGACCGCCATTGCGCTCATTCCGCTGACGCTGTGGTTTGCGCTGCGTGTGACGGGTTTGCCCGACTACGAACACGAGACCGTTCGCGCTTGGATCGCCACGGGCTGGAATCCGGTGTGGTTGATTTTGTTGATCGGCACGCTGGCTTGGCACTCGGCGCTCGGCGTGCAGGTCGTTCTCGAAGATTACGTGCACGAGAAGGGCATCAAGTTGGCCGCTCTCGTGACCTCCAATTTCCTTCACGTTCTCGCGGTCGTCGCCGGCACCTACGCCGTGCTTCGAGTCGCGTTCACGTTCACTGCGGGATGACATTCGATGGCTGCTTACTCTTTCATTGATCACACCTACGACGTTGTCGTCGTCGGCGCCGGCGGCGCCGGTTTGCGATCGACGCTGGGTCTGGCGGAGGCGGGTCTTTCGACCGCCTGCATCACCAAAGTATTCCCGACGCGCAGTCACACCGTCGCGGCGCAGGGTGGTATCTCTGCGGCCCTCGGCAATATGGGCGAAGACGACTGGCGCTATCACTTCTACGACACCATCAAAGGTTCCGACTGGCTCGGCGATCAAGATGCGATCGAGTTCATGTGCAAGGAAGCTCCGGCGGCCGTTATCGAACTCGAGCATTACGGTGTGCCGTTCTCGCGCACGCCAGATGGTCGTATCTATCAGCGTCCTTTTGGTGGCATGACCACGCAGTATGGCAAGGGCATCGCACAGCGTACCTGTGCTGCCGCCGACCGAACCGGTCATGCGATGCTGCATACGCTTTATCAGCAGTCGATCAAGAACGAGGCTGAGTTCTTCATCGAATATTTTGCAATCGATCTGATCATGGAAAACGGCGAGTGCCGCGGTGTCGTCGCGCTCAATCTCGCCGAGGGTACGATCCATCGTTTCCGCGCGCATTTAGTGATTTTGGCGACGGGCGGATACGGTCGTGCGTATTTCTCTTGCACATCGGCGCACACCTGCACCGGTGACGGTGGTGGCATGGCCCTGCGCGCGGGTCTGCCGCTGCAAGACATGGAGTTTGTGCAGTTCCACCCGACCGGTATCTATGGCGCCGGCTGTCTCATCACGGAAGGCTCGCGCGGCGAGGGTGGCTATCTCACTAACTCCCGCGGTGAGCGTTTCATGGAGCGCTATGCGCCGAACGCCAAAGATTTGGCCTCGCGTGACGTGGTCTCGCGCTCAATGACCATCGAAATCCGCGAAGGTCGCGGTGTGGGTAAGGATGCCGATCACATCCATCTGCATCTCGAGCACCTAGGTCCCGATGTCATCAAACAACGTCTGCCGGGTATCGCCGAGACGGCGCGTATTTTCGCTGGCGTCGATGTGAACAAAGAGCCGATCCCCGTATTGCCGACGGTGCACTACAACATGGGTGGCATTCCCTGTAACTACCACGGCGAAGTCGTCACCATGAAAAATGGCGACCCGAACTGCGTCGTTCCGGGCTTGATGGCCGTCGGCGAGGCGGCTTGCGTCTCGGTGCATGGCGCAAATCGTCTGGGCTCGAATTCGTTGCTCGATCTTGTGGTGTTTGGTCGCGAAGCGGGTCGTCATGCCGCCTCCATCGTCAAGCCGGGTACCTCACATCGTCCGCTACCCAAAGATGCGGGTGACCTCGCGATCTCGCGACTCGACAAATTCCGCAATGCCGACGGTTCTCGTTCGACGGCGCAGATTCGTCTCGAGATGCAGAAAGTCATGCAGTCCGATGCCGCCGTGTTCCGCACCGGCAGCTCGCTGCAGGAAGGCTGCGAGAAGCTTGCCAAGACGGTCGATTCGTTCGCCGATGTCAAAACGAGCGATCGCGGTCTCATTTGGAATACGGATCTCGTCGAGACGCTCGAGCTCGACAACTTGCTAGGGCAGGCAGTCGCGACGATTCAATCGGCAGAGAATCGCAAAGAGAGCCGAGGCGCGCACGCTCGCGAAGACTTCAAAGATCGTGACGATACGAATTGGATGAAGCACACGCTCTGCTGGGTGGACGAGAAGGGCAAGGCCACGATCGATTATCGACCGGTGAACCTGCACACGCTCACGAGCGACGTCGAGCCCATCCCCCCTAAGGCGCGCACTTACTGAGTTCGAGGATTTTCGACCATGGCCGAGTTTCGACTTCCCGCTAACTCCCGTATCAACAAAGACGGCAAGGTGCACAAGGCGCCTTCTGGCGCTACCAACGTGCGCACCTTCAAGGTGTACCGCTACGATCCCGATGGTGGTGAGAACCCCCGCATCGATACTTTCGAAGTGGACATGGATAGCTGCGGTCCGATGGTGCTCGATGCACTCATCAAGATCAAAAATGAGCTGGATCCGAGCCTGACCTTCCGTCGTTCCTGCCGCGAGGGTATCTGCGGCAGTTGTGCGATGAATATCGACGGCACTAACACGCTCGCTTGCACCAAAAGCTGCGACGAGGTGAAGGGCGAGGTCAAAATTTATCCGCTGCCGCACATGCCGGTGGTCAAAGATCTCGTGCCCGATCTCACCCAATTCTATGCGCAGTACGCCTCGGTCAAGCCCTGGCTGCAGTCGAAGACGCCGGCCCCGCCGGATCGCGAGCGGCTGCAAGCGCCCGAGGAGCAGGAGAAGATCGACCGTCCGTCGGCTTGCATTCTCTGCGCCTGCTGCTCAACCTCGTGCCCGAGCTACTGGTGGAACGGTGATCGTTATCTTGGTCCGGCTGCGTTGCTGGCGGCGTATCGCTGGATCATCGATAGTCGTGACGATGCCACAGGTGAGCGTCTCGATGCGCTGCAAGATCCGTTCAAGCTTTATCGTTGCCACACCATCATGAACTGCACCGAGGCGTGCCCGAAGGATCTCAACCCGGCGAAGGCCATCGCGGAGATCAAGCGGATGATGGTCGAGCGCGAGCATCTCTAACATCGCGCGCCCGCAGAGCCGGCTGTCATGAGCTCCTCAACGACCAATGCGGCGCTCGGTCGGCTGCGCTGGATGTGCCGGCGAGGGATGAAGGAGCTCGATGTGTTGCTCGAGCGCTGGCTGGCGGCGCATGGTGCTGCCGCTCCCGCTCGCGATCTAGTTCTGTTTGAGTCCCTCTTGCAGTGGCAAGACCCGGAGCTCGTCCGCTATCTCATCGCCGGTGAGATCCATTCCGATCCGGAATACGCCACGCTTCTGCAGGCCATCCGGGGTGTTTGACGGCCCCGAACGGTTACACTGCGGACAAAATATCCCTCAAAGGCGGTCCGTGCGAACTTTTGTGAAGTGCCCCTGTCTACCTTCACGCGATGTGTGCGTGGCCGGTACTACAGCTCGTGGCGGATGCCTCTGGCATGAGCCCCGATATGAGTAGTGAAGCCAGCGATCTGAGCCTGGTGCAGCTCGCCCAACGGGGCGATGCTGGGGCTTTCGATGCGCTGGTGCGCCGCTACCAGCACAAGGTCGTGAAACTCGTCATGCGCTATGTGCGTGACCCGGCCGAGGCAGAGGATGTTGCTCAGGAAGCATTTATCAAGGCGTATCGAGCACTGCCGCGTTTTCGTGGCGACAGCGCTTTCTACACCTGGCTTTATCGCATCGCCATCAACACAGCCAAGAATGTCCTTGCAGCCCGAGGGCGCAGTCCGATCGAGTACGACCTCGATCGTCCCGAGGGCGAAGAGTCCGCTGACTTGCAGGCTCGTATGAAGGACACCGCCACACCCGAGGCCATGGCGCTCACCGAGGAGATCCGCTCCACTGTGAACGCGGCCATCGAGTCGCTGCCCGAGGATTTGCGCAATGCCATCGTGCTGCGCGAGCTCGAAGGAATGTCTTACGAAGAGATCGCCGAAGCCATGGATTGTCCCGTCGGCACAGTCCGATCGCGCATTTTCCGTGCGCGCGAGGCGATCGATAACCGATTGCGTGAAGTATTCGACGGCGGGTTAGGCCGCGGCGAGGTAGTGGGATGAGTGCAGATCAAACGGATAGCGAGCGTGAGAGCCAACTATCGGCGATGTTCGATGGCGAACTGCCGGAGGGCGAGTGTGAACTCGTCGCGCGGCGGCTCGCTAAGGATGAGAACCTCCGCCGCAGTTGGGATAACTATTCTTTGATCGGCGCGGTCATGCGTAGCGAGCCGCTTGCCCGGCGTCACTTGGCGCCCCAAATCGCGGCTGCCGTCCAAGCCGATCGCAGCGTTGCGACCGCCGACGCAGTCAATGCGATAGCGCAAGGGATCGACGAGTCTTCCAAACGACGAAGTCCGGCACTGCGCCGGGCAGCTGGTTTTGGCGTCGCTGCGGCCGTTGGCGCGGTTGCGATTTTCATCGGCGTGCAACCACGGAACGAGATCGTCGTCGCTGAGGCACCCGCCGAGGCGGTCGAAGAAATCGTGATCCCAGCCGCAGCCGGCGATCAAGACGAGATCGTGCTCGCCATGAAGCCGGCAACCCCGGGGGTGGTATCGGCCGAACCCGAGAGTTATGTCACGCCACCGGTTCGTGACGGCGTCACCTCAGATGTTACCGCGCCCGTGCAGCTTGCCAATTTCGTCGCGGCCCACAGCGCTGTTGCTACGCCGATGTTGCGTCACAGCACTCTCTCGAACTTGATCGCGAGTGCGCCGATCGTAGAAGAGGCGCCAGCGCAGCCGGCGGTGGCGAGCGAAGATGTACCTGCACGAGGCGAGAGTTTTTGATGGCTGCGTTCGTGTTACCTCGTCCGTTCATGATGTGGTTCGCCGCGCTGGCGGCGGCCGTTTTGCCACTTGGTGCCTTCGCGAGCGAAGCGCGTGATTGGTTAGAGAAGATGAATAAGGCGCTCTCTGAGCGCAGTTACGATGGCACGTTCTTTCACACGCGGGGTGGTCGCGCCGAGTCGATGCGGATCGTGCATCGAGTCAAAGAGGGCGAGGTGTGTGAGCGGTTGATGTCGCTCGATGGATCCGGGCGCGAGTTCGTGCGTCGAGGCAACGAAGTGTCCTACGTCTTGCCGGATCAGGAAATGGTGCTCACGGAGGAGCGGCCGCATTCGGGTGGCTTGCTGCCAACTTTCCCGCGTATCGATGATCGTAGGGCCGAACTCTATGAATTCAGCGATGTGAGGAAGGTGCGTTTGATGGGGCGTGACACGCGCTACATCGCGCTCACGCCGCGCGATCCGTTCCGCTATGGGTATCGGGTGTGGATCGATGCGCGCAGTCACATGCCGCTGAAGACCGAGTTGCACGATGCGAAGGGCGAGGTGCTCGAACGTATCGCTTTTGCCAATCTCATGCTGATGCGCAGTATTCCTGACGAAACCTTCCGGCTGCCGGCAGGGTCGGAGCGATACCGCCGAGTGCACTCGCGGTTCATTCGCGCCGAGACGAGCGCGGCCGGCCGACGAGTTTGGACAACGGCACGCCTGCCGCAGGGGTTTCGCTTAACGCAACAGGTCGAGCAGACGCTGCCCGGGACGGATCGACCGGTTTCGCATCTGGTTTTCTCAGACGGCTTGGCTTCCGTGTCGGTATTCATCGGCGCGGCGGTCACGTTGGAGGCGGCGCAGCAGCAGGTGGGCGGTACCCAGCAGGGCGCTGCCACCACGCTCGTCACCGTGATCGACGGCAAGCCCGCCGTGGTCGTTGGTGAGGTTCCGCTTCGAACCGCGCGCATGATCGCCTCTCAGCTTAAGGCAGCGCGCAGTGCTGCCCCTTCCGAAGCGCGCCGCCCAGCAAGTCCAGCGACCCCCGCGAAGCCGCCTGCACCGGCCTCTGCACCTGCGCCCTGAGCGTCGTTTGAAAGTCGGCCACCTGGTGCTGCTGTCGCGCGAGGGTTGTGGCCTTTGCGAAGAGTTCGCCGCCGAGCTTGCGGCCTTGGGCGAGCAGCTTGCGCTGCCACCGATCGAGATCGCCGATGTGGACTCCGACCCTGAATGGCAGAGGCGCTTTGGATTGAAGATTCCCGTGCTTTTATGGGATGGCGAGCCGGTTCTGACAACTTTTTTCGATGCAGCAGAGCTGCGACGCCTTTTCCGGGTTCGGTAACGGTGCCTCCGGTATAATTTCGCGTTTTGTCGCCGCCTTCGCGGCCCAACCGGTCACCGATGCAGAATATTCGCAACTTTTCGATCATCGCCCACGTCGATCACGGCAAGTCCACGCTCGCCGATCGGCTGATCCAGCTTTGTGGCGGGCTTGATGCGCGTGAGATGCAAAGTCAGGTGCTCGACTCCATGGCGCTCGAGCGCGAACGTGGTATCACTATCAAGGCGCAGAGCGTCACGCTCTACTACAACGCCAAGAACGGTCAGCGTTACCAGTTGAATCTCATCGACACGCCGGGGCATGTCGACTTTTCCTACGAGGTATCACGTTCGCTCGCCGCCTGTGACGGTGCGTTGCTCGTCGTCGATGCGTCGCAGGGTGTCGAGGCGCAAAGCGTCGCCAACTGCTACACCGCGATCGAGCAAGGCCTCGAAGTGTTGCCGGTGATCAATAAAATCGATTTACCCTCGGCGGATCCGCCGAAGGTGATACGCGAGATCGAAGAAATCATTGGTATCGAGGCGCAGGATGCCGTGCGCGTCTCGGCGAAGACGGGCGAGAACGTCCCTGAATTGCTAGAAGCCATCGTCGAGCGGATTCCGGCTCCGAAGGGTGATCCGGCAGCGCCTTT
Source organism: Steroidobacteraceae bacterium (assembly GCA_049455235.1). Taxonomy (GTDB): domain Bacteria; phylum Pseudomonadota; class Gammaproteobacteria; order Steroidobacterales; family Steroidobacteraceae; genus UBA964. Next base: position 33,187 of record JBMTZD010000003.1, on the reverse strand, counting down.
GCAGGCGCTCATCATCGACTCGTGGTTCGACAACTATGTCGGTGTCGTCTCGCTGGTGCGTGTCGTCAACGGCACGATTAAATCCGGCGATAAAATCCGCGTGATGTCGACGGGACGCATTTGGCAGGTCGACAAGCTTGGTCGTTTCACGCCGAAGTCGCTCGCCGCGCCGCAGTTGTCAGCGGGCGAGGTGGGATTTGTCATCGCGGGAATCAAAGAAATCGACGGTGCACCGGTGGGTGACACCATTACGCTTGATTCCAAGCCTTGCGATGCTCAGTTGCCAGGTTTTAAGCAGGTGCAGCCGCGCGTCTTCGCCGGACTGTTTCCGGTCAATGCAGATGACTACGAGTCGTTCCGTGACGCGCTCGCCAAGCTGCGACTCAACGATTCGGCGTTGCACTACGAGCCTGAAGTGTCGGGCGCACTCGGTTTCGGGTTCCGTGTCGGCTTCTTGGGTTTGCTGCACATGGACATCGTGCAGGAGCGTCTGGAGCGCGAGTACAACCTCGATCTGATCACGAGCGCACCGACGGTGATCTACGAAGTCGGTCTCGTCGATGGCACGAATGAGTATGTCGATAATCCGGCGAAGCTGCCGGCGCCCAATAAACTTGCTGAGATTCGCGAGCCCATCATCATCGCGAATATCCTCGTGCCACCGGATTATGTGGGTGCAGTACTGCAGCTTTGCACGGAAAAGCGCGGCATCCAGAAGAAGATGCAGTACCTCGCCAATCAGGTCTCGTTGCAATATGCCTTGCCGCTTGCCGAGGTCGTGCTCGACTTCTTTGATCGCTTGAAGTCGGTCAGCCGTGGTTATGCGAGCTTCGACTACGAGTTCAGTCATTTCCAGACCGCACCGCTTGTGAAGCTCGATATCCTCATCAATGGCGATAAGGTCGATGCGCTCTCGATCATCGTGCATCGCGACAGTGCCTATCAGCGGGGCCGCGAACTCGTCGACAAGATGCAGGAGTTGATCCCGCGTCAGATGTTCGAGGTGGCGGTGCAGGCGGCGATCGGCGCACACGTGATTGCGCGCGCGACCGTCAAAGCGCTGCGCAAGAACGTGCTAGCCAAATGCTATGGCGGTGATATCAGCCGTAAGCGCAAACTGCTCGAGAAGCAAAAAGAAGGTAAGAAGCGCATGAAGCAGGTCGGCTCGGTAGAAATCCCACAAGAAGCATTCCTAGCCGTGCTTAAAGTGGGTAGGAAGTAAGCATGTTGGATTTGATCGCCTCGCTCCTGTCGATGTTTACGTTGCCTGTGGCGCTTGTCTGCGTCATCGACGACTGGTTCGTGCGACCCCGGCGACAGGTAAGAGCGCCCGCCGGAGCTCCTGCCAAAGACCCGGTGCTGATGCGCGTGCTCTACGCGGTGTTACCGGTGCTCGTGCTGGCGAGTTTCTATCAACTGATGAGCGCGCAGCGCGCGGATTTCAGTTTGGTTTTGATCCTCATCACGATCGTCTCGGGCGTCGTTTGGGCGATCGATCATTTTTTGTTGCGGCCGCGCCGAACGGCAGCCGCCAGAGCAGCGGGGCGTGACCCCGAGAGCATCGAATTGCCGGGCACGGTTGACTACGCCCGCAGCTTTTTCCCGATCATGGCGGTGCTGCTCGTGCTGCGATCGTTTCTTTATGAGCCTTATCGCATTCCATCTGACTCCATGATGCCCACTTTGCTCGATGGCGACTTCATCTTGGTCAATAAATACGCCTACGGCGTACGCTTGCCGGTGCTACACGAGAAGGTGCTTGAAGTTGGCTCGCCACAGCGAGGCGATGTCGCCGTATTTCGCTTTCCAACCGATACGACGGTCAATTACGTCAAGCGCGTGGTCGGTTTGCCGGGTGATGTGGTCGAGGTGCGTGAAGATCAGCTCATCATCAACGGTCAGCCGGTCCCGCTCGTGCAGCAGGGTCGTTACGAGGATGGCTGCTATCTCAACATGCGGATTGCGGAAGAAAAGCTGGGTGAACATACACATCGGGTGTTGCATTGTTTGAGCTCGGACATGATTTCCGTTCCCCCGCTGCCGTCATGCAATCGCAGTATCCCGCAGGGCTATATCTGCAACGAATCGACCGCCGGTATCAATCCGGATTCGGGCAATCGCATCATGCAGGTGCCGGAAGGTCACTATCTGATGGTGGGCGACAATCGAGACAATAGCTCTGATGGGCGAGTCTGGGGTTTCGTCGCTGAATCTTTGTTAGTCGGTCGCGCGAGCTTGGTTTGGTTCAACTGGGATCTGCAGCGCTCCGGTGGGCCTGATTGGTCGCGTATCGGCACCCGTATCCAATGAGACTCGAGCGTTCGTGAAGCCTGATTGGCCACTGCCCTGGTTGAAGTCGGCGCTCGGTTACGAGCCGCGCAACCTCGAGTTGTTTACGGCCGCGTTGACCCATCGCAGCGCCTCTGGCCGCAATAATGAACGACTCGAATTTTTAGGCGATGCAGTAGTCAATTTGCTGGTGGCCGAGTTGCTCTACCAGCGCTTTCCCAAAGCATCTGAGGGTGATCTCAGTCGTTTTCGGGCAAGTCTCGTCAGTGCCGAGCCGCTCGCTCGCATCTCGCAGCGCTTGGCCCTCGGCGAAGAGCTGCAGCTCGGTTCGGGTGAACTGAAGACGGGCGGTTTTCGTCGCCAGTCGATCCTCGCAGATGCCTTCGAGGCGCTTGTGGGCGCCGTCTATCTCGATGCCGGTCTCGAAGAGGCGCGTCGCCTCGTTGTCGAGTTGTGCGGCGCCGAACTCGAGAGCTTGCCCGATGCGGCGAGTCTCAAAGATCCCAAAACACGCTTGCAGGAGTTACTGCAGGCTAGAGGTTACGCTTTGCCGATTTATTCCGTTGAGAACATCGTGGGTGAGCCTCATGCGCAGGAGTTCACTGTGCGCTGCGAGCTTGCCGATTTGTCTTTGACGACCTTGGGCGTGGGCTCGAGCCGACGACGTGCCGAGCAGGAAGCGGCTCAAAGTCTCATTCCGCAAGTTGAGGCCCGATGGGCGAGCGCTCGCAAGGGGGCTGCATCGTGACGCAGAATGAATCTTTCCGTGCCGGCTTTGCGGCGCTCGTGGGTCGACCGAACGTAGGCAAGTCGACGCTGCTTAACGCGCTCGTTGGCGAAAAGCTCTCGATCGTGACGCCTCGGCCGCAGACGACTCGCCATCGCATCACAGGGCTCGTCAATCGAACCAACGTGCAAATAGCTTTCGTCGACACGCCGGGCTTACACGTTGGTGGAAAACGGGCGCTCAACAAAGCGATGAATCGAACGGCGGCGTCGGCTTTGGCCGATGCTGATCTCGTGGTGTTCGTGGTCGAGGCGCTGCGCTGGACCGAAGAAGACGAGGCGGTTTTACAGCGCATCCGCGATAGCGGTCGTCCCGCGGTGGCGGTGATCAGCAAGGTCGATCTTGCTAAGCCGCGAGATCGACTTTTGCCATTCATAGCCGAGCTCACCGCACAGCATACTTTTCTGGATGTTGTTCCGGTGTCGTCCAAACAGGGCGACAACCTCGAACCCCTGATCGCGACCATCGCGAAATATTTGCCCGAGTCGCCACAGCTTTTCGATGAGGACGATCGAACCGACCGTGACCTCAAGTTTCGTATCACGGAGATCATTCGCGAAAAACTCACCCTCGAGCTCAACCAGGAGGTGCCGTATGGCATCGCCGTCGAAATCGAGAAGATGGAGCGCGAGGAAGACCGTCAGGTCATCCACGCCGTGATCTGGGTCGATCGCGAGGGACAAAAGCCCATCGTGATCGGGGCGGGTGGCGCACGACTCAAGCGTGTCGGTACGTCGGCGCGTCGCGAGATCGTCAACTTGCTCGGCGGTCGCTGCCATCTGGAGCTTTGGGTCAAGGTCCGGGAGAACTGGGCCGACAACGCGCAGGCGCTGCGCTCACTCGGTCTCGAGTAACGTCCGATGCCGCGCGGCGGTCGACGCGTCGATCTCACCACGGCCTATCTGCTGCACCACAAGCCGTGGCGCGACACGAGTCGCATGCTCGAAGTATTCAGTCGCGAGCACGGTCGATTGACGCTGTTCGCTCGCGGCGTTCGTGGCGGTAAATCCCGCTATGCCTCGACCTTGCAGCCCTTTCGTCGCTTGTTGGTCGCTTGGACGGGCAGTGGTGATGCGGGTCAGCTGACGCAGGTCGAGCGTGAGCCGGAGGATCGTCTTCCCGAGTTGCCGGCGGCAGCAATGATGTCGGCGTGGTATCTCAATGAGTTGTTGTTGAAGCTCACTGTCCGTCTTGATCCGCAGCCGCTCGTTTTCGATCTGTACGATCGAACTTTAGCGCAGTTGAGAGTCTCGGCAGCGATCGAAGCGAGCTTACGCAGTTTCGAGCGCCAGTTACTCGAGCTTCTGGGTTACGGCATCGAGTTCGAGCAGGTCGCCCGCGAAGGCGGCGCACTGCAATCGGCTGCGTATTATCATTTCCACCCCGATCTGGGTTTCGTGCAGGTCACGGGCGAGACGGGCGGCAAGGTATTCGAAGGTCGAGTTTTGCTCGCCATTGCGACTGACGACTATTCCGACGAGAGCGTGTTAGATCCGGCCAAGCGCATTTTGCGAATGGCGCTCGATCACGCCCTTGATGGCCGCGAACTTCGAACGCGAGCGGTGGCTCGGGCCGTCGCTCGTCGATCAAAAGAGGACTGAGATGAAGCCCATAGAGCTTGGCGTCAACATCGATCACGTGGCGACCGTGCGTCAGGCAAGGCGTATCCACTATCCTGATCCCGTGCATGCAGCACTGATCGCCGAAGAGGCGGGAGCCGACAACATCACGCTACATTTGCGGGAGGATCGGCGTCACATCCAAGATTCGGACGTTGAGCGTTTGCGTCCTTTGCTGCGCACTCGTATGAATCTCGAGATGGCGCTGACCGATGAGATGCTCGCCATCGCACAGCGCATCAAACCCGCTGATTGTTGTCTCGTGCCTGAGCGTCGTGCCGAGATCACGACCGAGGGAGGTCTCGAAGTCGTAGGCCAGCTCGAACGTCTGCGCGATAGCGCGGCTCTGCTCGCCGCCTCGGGTATCCGAGTGGCGCTTTTCATTGATCCGGAGCCGCGACAGATTGAGGCGACCGCTCGTATCGGCATCCCGGTGATCGAGTTACACACCGGTCGATATTGCGCGGCGAGCGGCGCCGATCAGGAGCGTGAGCTCGAGCGTCTGCGCTCGAGCGCGCAGCTGGCCGCTTCGCTCGGTCTGGAAGTGCACGCGGGCCATGGTCTCAACACTGACAACGTGGCGCCCGTGGCGGCGATCGCAGAGATTACCGAACTCAATATCGGCCATGCCATCGTCGGTCGGGCGATTTTCATCGGCTTTGCTGCAGCCGTGCGAGAAATGAAGGCAGCGATGCTCGCAGCACGCGTGTAACGAGGACAGCATGACTATTCTGGTGTTCGATATCGAAACGGTGCCCGATCTTGAGTTGGGTCGTCGCGTGTTTGGCCTCGAGGGGCTCTCCGACAATCAGGTCGCCAAGGCCATGTTTGCGCAAGCGCGTCAACATGGTGGCAGTGAGTTTCTGCCGCACGAGCAACATCGGATCGTCGCGATCTCCTGCGTGCTGCGTCGCGGCGATACCTTGAAGGTCTGGAGTCTCGGTGATCTCGAGTCGAGCGAGGGTGATCTCGTTGCGCGTTTCTTCGAAGGAATCGATCGTTACACCCCGACCCTCGTATCGTGGAATGGTAGTGGTTTTGATCTACCCGTATTGCACTACCGAGCGCTCAAGCACGGGGTCGTCGCACGTCGCTACTGGGAGAACGGCAGCGAAGATAACTCGTTCAAGTGGAACAATTATTTGAGTCGATTCCACGAACGTCACACGGATTTGATGGACGTCCTTTCTGCTTATCAACCGCGCGCAAAGGCGAGTCTCTCGGATATGGCCTATCTGCTCGGCTTCCCGGGCAAGTTAGGTTTCTCGGGTGATCAGGTTTGGGGCGCGTACGAGTCGGGTAACCTTGCCGGCATCCGCCGGTATTGCGAGACCGACGTCCTCAATACCTGGCTCGTGTACCTGCGCTTTCAGCGGATGCGCGGGCATCTCGATGAGATCGAGTGCGCGAACGAGGAGGCTCGCGTACGCGAGTTACTGGCGAGTTCCGATGAACCGCATTTCGCCGAGTTTCTGGCCGCCTGGCCTGAATCACCGTTGCCGACGCCACGATGAGTCGTTCTCGCATCGAAGCCGCCCCGATCGAGGAGGGTGTCGTCGCCGCGTTGAATCACGATGGCGAGGGCGTCGTGCGGGGCACGAAGACGGTGTTTGTGCCGGGTGTGTTGCCCGGCGAAACCATTCGTTTTCAACGCCAGCGTCGTCATCGGCAACACGATGAAGCGGTGTTGGTGGAGGTCGTCACGCCCTCTGCTGATCGAGTCGAGCCGAAGTGCGCACACTTTGGCGTGTGTGGTGGTTGCTCGTTGCAACACTATGCACCCGAAGCGCAACTAGCCGCGAAACAGCAGGAGTTGATGGATAACCTGCAGCGGATTGCGAAAGTGACTCCCGACTCGTGGCTCGCGCCGATCGAGGGGCCGGTGTGGCGCTATCGACGCCGAGCGCGTTTAGGCGCGAAGTTCGTCACCAAGCGCGGGCGGGTGTTGGTCGGCTTTCGAGAGCGCGCGAAGCCCTACATCGCCGCGCTCGAGCGCTGCGAAATTTTGGCAGCACCGCTCGATGGGCTCATCACGCCCTTATCGGATTTGCTCTCGGGTATGGCTGCCAAAGACACCATCCCGCAGATCGAGGCGGCCGTCACACCTGAGAAGACTTTGCTCGTGTTTCGTCATCTGGCGGCATTGTCGGAGTCGGATCTGGCGGCGTTGCGTGAGTTCGAGGCGAAGCAGGGCGTCCGCATCTATTTGCAGTCGGGTGGCGTCGACACCATCGTTCCGCTCCTAGGTCAAGCGACGCCACTGCGTTATTCTTTGGTCAATGAGAATTTGACCTTTGAATTCGAGCCCACCGACTTCGTGCAGATCAACGCGGCTGTCAACGAGACGTTGGTCACTCGCGCTATCGATTTGCTGCAGGTGGGCCCTGAAGATCGTGTGCTCGATCTATTTTGTGGGCTCGGTAATTTCACTCTCGCGCTTGCGCGCAAAGCAGCCGCGGTGGTCGGCGTTGAAGGAGATGCTGGTCTCGTCGCACGGGCTCGGCGTAACGCTGAGTTGAATGAGCTTGATAACGTGAGCTTTCAAGTGGCGAACCTTTTCGATAGCGAGGCGGGACAGAGCGCTTTCCAAGGCCAGTACACGCGAGTGCTCCTCGATCCGCCACGAGCGGGTGCGCTCGAGGTGCTGCCGCGCGTTGCGGCGACCGGCGCCCCCCGTATCGTGTATGTGTCTTGCCACCCCGGTACGCTCGCCCGCGATGTCGGTGTGCTGTGCCACGAGTTGGGTTACCGTCTGCAGTCTGCAGGCGTGATCGACATGTTTCCGCACACCAATCACGTCGAATCGATGGCAGTTCTGGAGCGTGCACGATGACACTCGGTCCGGTGATGGTCGATCTCGAAGGAACGCAGCTGCAACCGATCGAGCGCGAGATGCTCGCGCATCCGCTCGTCGGTAGCGTCATCCTGTTTTCGCGCAACTACGAATCGCCCGAGCAGCTGACGCAACTCGTTGCCGATATACATGCGGTTCGCTCGCCGGCGCTGATCGTTGGCGTTGATCACGAGGGTGGGCGAGTGCAGCGCTTCCGCGAGGGCTTTTCGCGCTTGCCGGCCGCTCGCCGGATTGGCCTCGAATATGACGCAGATGCACAGGCGGGCTTGGCGCTCGCGCGCGAGCTCGGATGGTTGATGGCCGCTGAACTTCGAGCCTGTGGTGTGGATCTATCGTTCGCCCCCTGTGTCGATCTTGATTATGGTGTGAGCGAGGTCATCGGTGAGCGTGCATTCCATGCGAAGGCGAGCGTGGTCGGTGAGCTTGCGGTCGCTTACATGCATGGCATGCGTAACGCCGGAATGGTGGCGACGGCCAAACATTTCCCCGGACACGGCGCTGTCGTTGCCGATTCTCACCATGCCTTGCCGATCGATCGACGCGAGCTCGTCGATCTTGATGAAGATATCGCGCCGTATCGCGTCTTGATCGCCAATGGCCTCGCCGGGGTGATGGTCGCGCACGTGCTGTATCCGCAAGTGGACGATGTGCCAGCAAGCGCATCCGCGCGCTGGATTCGCGGTGTGCTTCGAGGCGATCTCCACTTCGGTGGTGTGGTGTTTGCCGATGATCTATCGATGGCGGGAGCGGCAGCGGTCGGTGGCATCGTCGAGCGTGCCGAGAAGGCACTCGCAGCCGGTTGTGATGTGTTACCCGTCTGCAATCATCGCCCGAGTGCCGAGGCCGTGCTCGATGGACTCAAAGTTCCTCTCGATGCCGCTGCCGCTTTGCGTCGAGTGCGATTACATGGCAAAGGAACGTCGACTTACGCCTCGTTACGCACGACGGCGGAGTGGCACGCCGCCCAGCGCGCGCTCGAGCATTGTTTGCAGCCGCCTGAGCTCAAGCTCGGCTGAGTGGTGCGAGCGGTCTAAGGCCGAGCACCCGAGGTAACAACGGCGAGTACGCCGATCCCCGGATGATCGTAGTAGTGCCGCTCTTCGAATCGGACGCGGCGCAGTTCACTGAGTTCGTGCACCGTAGACTCGTCAGGTTCGTAGCGCAGGTTCATGCCAAAGTGCAGCAGCGAGCCACGCTCGAGCAGAAAGTTACCGGTGAGGCCTGGCACAGCAACGCCGAGTGTTTCCAAAGGAATGCCGGTTCTGCTGCCCCAACTGCTCGCCGTTTGCGTCCAACCGGCGTGCGCCAAGATACGATAACCACCCGCGGCCATCTTTTGACGCACACCCGTTAAACGTAATCGGGCAGCCGGTGTGGCCGCGATGAATCGACCGATTTCGGCCGCAGCGGGCGGAGTGTCGGACTCCTCAGCGCCGCGTAGAGGTGGTGTACCGTCGATACCGGCTTCGCGCGGCCCGTTGTTGCGAAAGACGATGACCTCCACCTGATACGTGCTCGCAGCGCCCGTGGTTTGAGCGAGTCCGCTCGGTATGAGAGCCAGCAGGGCGGTCGTGGCGAGCAAGCAGAGCAGCCCGCGGCGGATGAAGTCACGCATGGCCCAATGTTAACTCAGTCGATTGGCGGTGAGTCGCTGCAGCAGGGCCGTCACGAAGTCGAAGCGCTCAAGTTCGTCATCGAGGTCGCGCGAGACGCGCAGTTTTAGCGGGCCCTCGAGCTTGTACTCGCGCGATCGATCTTGGATCAATCGAATGACCGCGGCAGGGTCGATGCGATTATCGGTCTCGAACAAGAGGTAGCCCCCGTGGGCACCGAAGTCGAGTCGTCGTACACCGAGCGATCGCGTGAGGAGGCGAATGCGAGCAGTACGCAGCAGATTCTGCGTCTGTGCGGGCAAGGGTCCGAAGCGATCGACAAGCTCGGCGGTCAGTTCCTCAAGGGCTGCTTCATCCGGTGCGGCGGCGATACGCTTGTAGAGCGCAAGACGTACGTGGACGTCGGCGACGTAGTCCTCGGGCAACAAGGCAGGCACGCGCAGTTCCACTTCGGAGGCGCTCGCGAGCGGTGCCTCGAGATCGATCTTCTTGCCGTCCTTCATCGCTTTGACGGCTCGATCGAGCATATCGAGATACATCGTGAGACCGATCTCGGTCATTTCGCCGCTTTGCTCTTCGCCCAAGAGCTCGCCTGCGCCCCGAATCTCGAGATCGTGCGTCGCGAGTACGAAGCCTGCGCCGAGATCCTCGAGTGACTCGAGTGCTTCGAGGCGTTTGAGGGCGTCGCCAGTGAGTGCTTTGCGTGAAGGGATCAGAAGATAAGCATAGGCGCGATGATGCGATCGTCCCACACGACCGCGCATCTGGTGTAACTGTGCGAGGCCGAAACGATCGGCTCGATCGATGATGATGGTATTGGCGCTCGGTACGTCGATACCGCTTTCGATGATCGTCGTGCACACGAGAATATCGAAGCGTCGATGATAAAAATCCACCATCAGCGCCTCGAGTTCGCGCTCGCGCATCTGACCATGCCCAACACGAATACTGGCCTCCGGCACGAGTTTGGCAAGATCAGCAGCCACCTTCTCGATATCTTTGACTTCGTTGTGCACGAAGTACGCTTGGCCACCGCGCCGCATTTCGCGGAGGATCGCCTCGCGGATCGTGCTGTCGCTCCACTCCGAGACGAAGGTCTTGATGGCGAGGCGCTCAGCAGGTGGCGTCGCAATAAGAGACAACTCGCGCAGACCACCCAGTGCCATGTTGAGGGTGCGGGGGATCGGTGTCGCTGTGAGGGTGAGCACGTGCACTTCGGCGCGCAAAGCTTTCAGTCGTTCCTTGTCGCGCACGCCGAAACGATGCTCTTCGTCAACGATGATGAGGCCTAAATCCTTGAAGCGCGCATTCGCGTGCAGCAGACGATGCGTTGCGATAACGATATCGACTGTACCTTTCTCAACAGCCTCGAGCACGGCGGCGCTTTCTTTACTCGAACGAAAGCGCGACAGCGATTCGATGCGGACGGGCCAATCAGCAAATCGATCGGCGAAGTTGGCCGCATGTTGCTGTGCGAGTAGGGTGGTTGGTACGAGCACGGCCACTTGCTTGCCCGCTTGCACAGCGACGAAAGCGGCTCGCATTGCGACCTCGGTTTTGCCAAAGCCCACATCGCCGCAGACGATACGATCCATCGGTTGCTCGGCATCGAGATCGGCAATGACTTTGCTGATCGCTTCGGCCTGGTCAGCGGTCTCTTCGAAGGGGAAGGCGTTGGCAAAGGCTTGGTATTCGAGATCTTTGGAAGCGAGACGAATACCGCGACGGGCTTTGCGCTGCGCGTACAGATCGAGCAGTTCAGCTGCCACGTCGCGCACCTTTTCGGCGGCACGCTTGCGTGCCTTGCTCCATTGATCTGTGCCGAGCCGATGTAGCGGTGCGCTCTCCGGCGCAGCGCCTGAGTAGCGGCTGACCAGATGCAATGAGTGCACCGGTACATAGAGACGATCACCGCCGTGATACTCCAGTACGAGAAATTCGCCGCTCTGACCGCCGACTTCCATGATCTGCAGACCGACGTAGCGGCCGACACCGTATTCCTCGTGTACGACCGGCGCGCCAGCTGAGAGCGATTGCAGATCACGCAGAATCGCATTGGGGTCCGCCGTGACTTTGCGTCGACGACGCTCTTGGCGCGCACGCTGACCGAAGAGCTGCGATTCGGAGAGAATCGTGAGCGGCGGCGCATCAAGCGCGAGTCCCGCAAGCTCCGGAGCGATGGTGATTGCAAGCGCGGCATCACTTTCGAGAAACGCTTGCCAGCTATCGACGAGTTTCGCCCGTAGCGAGGCACCCCGCAGCAATTCGCCTAGCACCTCGCGGCGCCCGGGCGAATCGGCAGCGAGCAGAACGCGACCAGGGTAATCCGCGAGAAAATCCTTCAGCGGTGCGAGGGGTTTCTCGGCACGCGCATCAATGCGCAGCTCGCGCGGCGCATGAGTTCCAAAGCTCGTCTCGTCATCTCGTGCAAACGTGTCGATGGTCACTCGCGGGTGAGAGCGACAGGCTTGCAGTACGGTGGCTTCATCGATGAAGAGCTCTTCGGGCTTGAGTAGCGGCCGTTCGATGTCGCCGCAACGATCCTCGTATCGAGCCCGCAGCGCTTCCCAACTGCGACCGATGACGGCATCGAGTCCGAAGCTTGCATCGACGATGACCGCGCCGTCAGGCAGGTAGTCGAAGAGCGTCGCCGTTTCTTCAAAGAAAAGCGGCAGGTAGAACTCGATCCCCGCTGGCGCCATGCCATCCGAGACGCCGCGATAAATGGCGCTACGGGTCGGATCACCCTCGAAGCGCGTGCGATAGCGACGCCGGAAGGCGCGCACCGAATCGCCATCGAGCGGAATCTCGCGGGCCGGTAACAAACGCACGGAGGCGAGCGATTCACCCGAGCGCTGCGTTTGCGGGTCGAAGCGCCGGATCGCTTCGATCTCGTCATCGAAAAGATCGATACGCAGCGGGCTCGTCGTGCCCATCGGGTACACATCAAGTAGTGAGCCACGCAGCGCGAAATCACCGGGGTCCGTCACTTGGCTCACGCTGCAATAGCCGGCTTCGGTCAATCGCAATTTGAACGCGTCGAGGGCGAGGGTATCGCCGACCGAGAGTGAGAAGCTTCGACCAGCGACATAAGGCTTGGGCGGGAGGCGCTGCAAGAGCGTATCGACACTCACGATCAGTACACCGCGACGCGCTTGCGGCAACTCGGCGAGCGCGAGAAGACGCTCTGAGGTGATATCGGGGTGCGGCGAGAAGACGTCGTAGGGCAGCACCTCCCAATCCGGGAGGCTGAGCAGTGGCAGCCCGTCGGGGGCAAAGAAGCCGAGTTCGGCGCGCCGCCGTTCGGCGCTACGGCTATCGGCCTCGATAATGATCCAGAGCCGATCTTCACGCGTCGCTGCCTCCGCGATCGCCAGGGACGTCGCGCTCGCATGCAGGCCAGACCAGTGCACCTCGGGGCGACTGGTATCGGGGGTCCGTGATTTCAGTAGCCCGGCTGGCATGGGCGCGCAAGCTTACAGGCCCGTTCGGGGGAGGCAAGCCCTGTGATGTGGTTAAATCACCACCCTGATGTTCCAGCCTCTGTCGTTGTTCGTCGGCCTGCGATACGTGCGCTCACGAACACGAAAATTCTTCGTCTCGTTTATCACCTGGGTGTCTCTGATCGGGGTGTGCGTGGGCGTGGCTGCGCTCATCGTGATCCTGTCGGTCATGAACGGGTTCGAGGGCGAGTTGCGCGATCGCCTGCTGTCGCTCTCGACGCATGCCCGCGTTATGAATACGAGCGACAAGCCTCTCGATGGCGCTGAGTGGAACCGGTTGGCCGAGACGCTGCGTGCGGCGCCCAAGATCGATGGTCTTGCGCCTTATGTCGAGTTGCAGGCGCTAGGACTGCGTCAGCCCGAGATGCTGCCGCTGCGCTTGCGCGGGATCGACCCCCGTTTCGAGCCGGAGGTATCGGATGCGGCGGCAGCCGTCATCGAGGGCAAATTGTCCGATCTCGAGGCGGGTTTCGATCGCGTCATTCTCGGCAGTGTGCTTGCGCGTTTGCTCGGCGTCTCGGTCGATGATCGGGTGACGTTGCTCGTGCCCGGCGTGGATGAGGCGGGCACGCCCACCCCGCGTTTACGTGAGTTTCAGGTGGTCGGACTTTTTGAGGCGGGGTTGCACGATCACGACGGATCGTTGGCCTTTGCCCATCTTGAGGATGTTGCCGCGCTCGCAGGGGGTGATCCTCGTGCTCGAGGTTTGCAATTGCACTTCGTCGATCCGATGGTTGCCCCGAACGTCGCCCGTGAGATCGCCGCTACGTTGAAGACGGGGCTCATCGTTCGCGATTGGACCCAAGAACACGCGAATTATTTTCGGGCGATCAGGATCGAGAAAACGATGATGGGCATCATCCTGATGCTGATCGTCGCCGTTGCGGCCTTCAATATCGTCGCGATGCTCGTGATGGTAGTCACCGACAAACGGACTGATGTGGCGATCTTGCGCACGCTCGGTATGTCACCGGCTGAGGTGCAGCGCGTTTTCGTCACCCAAGGGCTCGTGATCGGCTGGGCGGGGGTGCTGCTCGGTGTGGCGCTCGGTGTGTGGTTAGCCGATAACGTTGGCGTTGTTGTTCCCGTACTGGAAACTCTCTTTGGGTTTCATGTCATGGATCCGGACGTGTATTACGTCACGCGAATCCCCTCTGAGTTACGACTGCAAAATGTATTGGCCATCGCGCTCGGTGCGCTAACGCTCACGGCACTCGCGACGGTCTACCCCGCGAGGCGTGCTGCGCGGATCGCGCCCGCGGAGGCGCTGCGTTATGAGTGAGCGATCCACTCGCTGGGAATGGTTGGTCGGTACGCGTTATCTGCGATCGACGCACCGCCGCGGTTTCGTGAGCTTTGTCGCCGCGATGTCCGTGACGGGTCTCATGCTGGGTGTGGCCGTTTTGATCGTCGTTTTATCGGTCATGAACGGTTTCGAGCGCGAGCTACGTTCGCGGATTTTGGCGGTCACATCGCACGCCACGTTGATGGGGCTCGAGGGCACGCTCGAGGATTGGCAACAGGCGCGCGAGGTTGCCGTGGGTCGCCCCGGTGTGTTGCAGGCGGTGCCTTACATCGAAGCACGCGGCATGATCGCTGCCGGCTCGCGCGTGCAGGGCACGCTCGTGCGCGGTGTGGATCCGGAGCTTGAGAAAAAAGCGACCGGACTTGCCGATCGTATGCAACGCGGCTCGATCGATTCGCTGCAAGTGGGTAGTTGGAATGTGATCCTCGGAGAATCACTCGCACGCGACTTGGGTGTGGCGGTCGGCGATAAAGTGGTGCTGATTGCGCCTGAGGCGACGGCAACGCCGGATGGCGTGGTCCCTCGCATGCGTAGGCTCACCGTCGCGGGAATCTTTGCCTCGGGAATGTATGAGTTCGATTCGGGCTTGATCTTGATGAATCTGCGCGACGCAGCGCGCTTGTATCGCTTGGGGGAGGGGGTGAGTGGCTTGCGGCTTGCGCTCGCCGATCCGCTCGCGGCGCCGGTTGTCGTGCGCGATCTCGCTCTGGCTTTGGGTGGTGGCTATTTCGTTAGCGATTGGACGCGCGTGCATGCCAACTTCTTCCAATCGATCGAGCTCACCAAGGGTTTGATGTTCGTGATCTTGTTGATGGTGGTTGCCGTGGCGGCCTTCAACATCGTCGCCACGCTCGTGATGATCGTCAAAGAAAAGCAGACCGATATCGCTTTATTACGCACACTCGGTGCGAGCCCGGGAGAAATCTTGAAGGCCTTCGCCGTGCAGGGTGTTTTGATCGGGCTTGCGGGAACCCTGGCAGGCTCTGCGCTCGGGATCGTGCTGGCGTTCAACGTCGAGGCGATCGTGCACGGTCTTGAGGCGATTTTCGGCATCCAATTCCTTGATGCCAAGGTGTATTTCATGAGTGATTTGCCAGCGCATGTCGAATGGCTCGATGTGTTACGCGTTGCCGGTGTGGCTTTCGTATTGTGCGCACTCGCGACACTGTATCCCGCGTGGCAGGCGGCCAGGACTCAACCGGCGGAGGCATTACGACATGACTGATCAGGCAGTACTGCTGGCGCGAGGCTTGGGCCGAGATTTCAACGAAGGCGGCTCGACACTGACCGTGCTCGACGGCCTCGATCTATCAATCGCCAAAGGCGAATGCATCGCCATCGTGGGTGCGTCGGGCTCGGGTAAAACGACGCTGCTACAGATATTAGGCGGGCTCGATCGTCCGACTCGCGGCAGTGTGGCCATCGACGGCAAAGATATCCACGCTCTCGACGAAGCGGCACGCGGTGAGTTGCGTAATCGGACGATGGGTTTCATCTATCAGTTTCACCATCTGCTCCCCGAGTTTTCGGCGCTCGAAAACGTCGCCATGCCGTTGTTGATCCGACGCGTGCCGGTCGCAGAAGCACGTCAGCAGGCGCAGGCGATCTTGGAGAAAGTGGGTCTCGGGTCGCGCCTGGAGCATCGTCCTCATCAACTCTCCGGCGGTGAGCGACAGCGAGCTGCGGTTGCGCGGGCACTCGTCACCTTGCCCTTGATCGTGTTTGCGGACGAACCGACCGGTAACCTCGATGGGCGCAATGCCGAGCAGGTATTCGAGCTGATGTTGCAGCTCAATCGGGAGCACGGTACGAGTCTCGTGATCGTCACTCATGACCTTCGGCTCGCCTCACGCATGGATCGCGTCTGGCTGCTTGAGAATGGTCGCCTGAAACTGCACGAACAGCCTTAATCAGCGCTTGGTCATCCGTCGCTGAGGCGGTATCCCTGATCCATGATGGTCGGGGTTCTGCCGCGCTCGAGTGGTTTCTTTGCTCTACTTGGCAATGTGGCTGTGTTGTTCGGCCCGGCCCCGGCCTGGCTGATCGCGCTCGCGGCAACCGTTATCGCGTTGCTGCTCATCCTGCTTTTATGGTGGCGACCGCAGTCGCGTCGTTCTTTCACGATACACGTCATCGTGGTCTTGATGGCCGCGAGTACGACAGCGTTTTGTGTACTCGATCAACTCGAGCAGCGCTGGCCGCGCGAGGCTACAGGCGAGCGTGTCATCGCTGACATCACGATCGACTCCTTACCCGCACGCGAGGGCGGTGTACTGCGCTTCGATGCCACGGTTACGATCGACACCCCCGCAAGCTATCGCCGTACGTTGCGAGTGAGACTCACGTGGCGTGATCCACCACGGCCCTTGCCGCGTGCCGGCGAAACGTGGCGTGTGCTGTTGCGAGTCGACCCGATCGTCTCCTCCAATAATCCGGGTGCGAACGACGCTTGGCGAGCCGCGCTTCGAGATCGCATCGACGCCACCGGCGCCGTGGTGTCGTGGTCGGGTATGCGTCGAGGTAAATCGCGAGCGCCCGGTCTGCTCGAGTGGCGTCAAAAGATGGCCGAGTCGATCGCGATGGCCGTGGACGATCGGGATGCTGCTGCGTTGTTTCAGGGCTTAGCCGTGGGTGCCACAGGGGAGATTACGCGCGAGCAATGGCGCGTGTTCAGCGTAACTGGAACGACGCATCTCGTGGCGATCTCGGGCATGCATGTCACTTTATTTGCATGGCTCGCGGCGCTTGCCGCTCGCGCGTTGTGGCGTCGGGCGCCGATGCTGCAACCCAGAGTCGATCGTGAGGTGTTCGCCGCGGTGGTGGGCGTTCCAGCGGCCCTCGGCTACGCACTGATCGCAGGCTTTGGCATTCCGACCCAGCGTACGGTGGTGATGCTCGCCGTGTGGTGGATCCTGCGCTTGTCGGCACGCGAACAGCGCGGATACGAGATTTTGGCAACCGCGTTGTTATGCGTTTTGATGCTTGATCCGTTTGCGAGTTATTCGGCTGGTTTTTGGTTGTCGTTCATTGCCATGGCGATGTTGCTCTCGATCGACGAGATGGCCAAAACGGGCGTATTGAGCTGGAGCGGTTTTCGTGAGCTCGTAAGCACGGCATGGCGAGTGCAGTGGCGGGTGACGATCGCCTTGATTCCCCTGACGGCCTGGTGGTTCGCGAACGTGTCGCTCGCATCCGTACCCGTCAACCTGCTCGCGATACCGATTTTTTCTTTTGTGTTGGTGCCGCTCGTGTTGCTCGGGCTCGCCTCGCAAATTTTCTCCGCCTCGATGGCGGCGCCGATTTGGCGCCTCGTCGAGACGGCGCACGAGATCATCTGGCCACCGATGCTGTGGATCGCAAATCAGTCTTGGGCGGCGATCGATTGGCGACCGACCGATACTCAGTTTTTGATCTCGCTCGGGATGGCCGCGGTACTGCTCTCGTCACTGCCTTGGCGATGGCGAGCAGCGATGTTCACCTTTGGAGCCTTACTCATATGGTCGGCTGCCGAGAGGGTGACTCAGATACCTCCAGGGGCGGCGCGCATCACGATATTGGATGCAGGCGATGCACATGCCACATTGATCGAGACCCGCCATCACCTCGTCGTTTTTGACACGGCGGAGTCTTACTTTAGCGCCGGTCGTAGCGCCGAAAGCTTGGTGTGGCCAGCGATACTTGCTCGGTCGCGATCGAGCGCTGATCTGCTGATCCTCAGTGCATCGCACGGATTTCGCGCCGAAGGTGCGGCGCGATTGATGAACCTCGCGCGTATCCCCAGCGTGATTTACGGTGGGTCTTGGCCGGGTGCGCCTGCGACCCATCATCGCTGCCATCGCACCCGTCGTTGGACTTTCGATGAAGTGAATTTCGAGACCTTCTCAGTAGCCGGTGGCAACTGTCTGCTGCGGGTGAGTGTTCGCGAGGGTGATGCCTTATTGGTCGCCGAGCGTGTCGATGCTAAAGAGGCCGCGATGCTCGCCGCCGATCCGATCCGCCGTGCGCAGCTGCGCGCTTCGTATGTGATGGCGCCAAGGCGCGGCTCGATTGCCGCCGTGACCGGAGAGTTCGTGGAGGCGATCGGCGCAACGACGGTGCTCGTCAGTTCGGCTCAACTGCCCACGGCGCGTCTTGCCGGGATCGCCCGACGCTGGCGTCTTCCGGTCAACGCGGTCCAGGCGACGGCCGTGCGGGGCGCCTTGCAATTGGAGCTTGCTCCCGGACGCCTGGGCAGGCTCTCGGCCCTTTGAAGGACGGTCTCGGCTATGATGCGCCGATGTGGGAAATGGTGCGGGCCGGCGGTCCGTTGATGTGGCCGATCATCCTTTGCTCGGTGATCGCCTTGGCGATCACCCTCGAGCGGGTCTGGAGTCTGCGACGATCGTCTGTCGTCCCAGCCGACGCTTTGCCACAGGCTTCGCGACTGCTCTCCGCCGAAACTATCGACGATCGTGCGCTCGAGTCGCTGCGGGCTTCCTCGCCGCTCGGGCGGGTGCTGGCAACGGTGGTGACCGATCGCGAGTTGGCGCGCGATGAACGCATCGCCCGTATACAGGAAGTGGGTCGACACGAAGCTCATGCGCTCGAGCGATACCTCAATGCCTTGGGAACCGTGGCGAGCGTTGCGCCACTCCTTGGGCTGCTTGGCACCGTCACGGGCATCATCCGCGCGTTTTCCGTCCTCGAGTCTGGAGTCGTGACGCAGCCCGATGTGCTCTCCGGGGGCATCAGCGAGGCGCTCGTGACGACGGCAGCGGGTTTGCTCGTAGCGATACCCGCGCTCATCGCGCATCGAAGCTTGCGTGGTCATATCGATTCGCTCGTGATCGAGATGGAAAAACAGGCGCTCGCTTTGCTCGTCGTGCGCGGAGCTCGTCGATGAACTTTCGTGTTCGACGCCTCGAAGACCCCGAGATCAATCTGGTCTCACTCATCGATGTGGTGTTGATGATCGTGGTGTTCTTCCTGCTCTCCTCAAGCTGGGTTACCGAGGGCAGTTTGCTAATTTCGCTACCGAGTGCCACGACAAACGATCGTCCGGCGTCTGCCGATACGGCGATTGTGATCGAGGTGCTCGCTGACGGTCGCTATCAAGTGGCAGGGGTCGCCGTGGGTGCGGATGCGAATGCGTTGCGTGAGGCGATCGTTCGTGCCTCGAATGGTGATGTCACGCGCGCGGTCTTATTCCGTGCGGACGGTGAAGCCAAACATCGCGATGTGGTCCGCGCCATCGATGTGATTCGGCAACTGGGTTTCGGCAGTGTTGATATGGCCACCCGCAACGTCGGGGGAATGCGATGAGCGTGCAGGCACCGGTCAACGTGGTCGATGCGCCAAAGGTCTATCGTCGTCTGCTCGGTTATGCGCGACCTCACCTTGGCATGTTCTCGATCGGTGTCGTTGGGATGGTGCTGTTCGCGGCAACCGATGCTTCGATCGCGTATCTCGTTCAAAAATTTCTTGGTGGTGCTTTCGTAGATCCAGATCCGCGCATTCTCTGGGCGATTCCGCTTGGGGCGATTGTTTTATTCTTGCTGCGCGGCATCGGTGATTACGTCTCTAACTATTTCCCGGGTTGGGTCGGGCGGCAAATCATCAAGGCGCTACGCGCCGAGCTCTTCGCGCACTATTTGCGCTTGCCTACCCGCTACTATGACACCGCCGCTTCGGGTGGTTTGCTCTCGCGCTTGACCTATAACATCGAGCTCGTCGCTGAAGCGACGAC
Source organism: Steroidobacteraceae bacterium (assembly GCA_049455235.1). Classification (GTDB taxonomy): domain Bacteria; phylum Pseudomonadota; class Gammaproteobacteria; order Steroidobacterales; family Steroidobacteraceae; genus UBA964. The sequence goes on along the minus strand of JBMTZD010000003.1, from coordinate 13,491 downwards.
CAATGCGGTGACGGTGTTGATCCGCGATACGCTCACCATCATCGCGCTGATCGGCATGTTGTTGTGGCTCAACTGGCAATTGGCTGCCTTCGTTTTGGTTTTGGCGCCGCCTATTTCTTGGTTGATCCAATACATCAATCGATCGTTCCGTCGTTATAGCGCACGCATTCAGGCCTCGATGGGCGATGTCACTCGAGTCGCTAAAGAAGCACTCGATGGGCACAAGGTCATCAAGATTTTCAATGCCGAAGGTCACGAGGAGCAGCTCTTCGACCTCGCCAACGAGCGCAACCGTCACAGCAATATGCGCTTGATCGGCGCTCGCGCGATGGCGAACCCGGTGGTGCAACTGATCGCGGCCCTAGGTCTTGCCGGCGTGCTCTATTTTTCGATTCGGCAAGTCTTCGATGCCGAGATGAAGGTCGACGAGTTCATGGCGTTCTTGACGGCGTTGTTGCTTGTCACGGCGCCGCTTCGACGTCTGGTGCAGGTGTTTGGTCCTTTGCAGCAAGGTATCGCAGCAGGCGCCAGCGTCTTCGAGGTGCTCGATACGCCCATCGAAGATGCAGGTGGATCGCGTGAGCTCGATCGAGTGCGTGGTGATATCGAATTTCGCGACGTGGCATTTGCTTACTCAGACGTACAGGGCGATGTTCTCTCGAATGTGAGTTTTCGGGTCGCGCCTGGTCAGACCGTCGCTATCGTCGGCAAGTCAGGTAGTGGTAAGACGACGCTCGCGAGCTTGTTGCCTCGTTTTTACGATCCGACCTCTGGTGCTGTGCTCTTAGATGGGTATGACCTGCGAGAGTATCGATTGGCAGACTTACGTCGTCAGATTGGATTCGTCAGTCAGGAAGTCGTGCTGTTCGATGACAGCATTCGCGCCAACATCGCCTTCAACATCACAAGCGCTGATGATCCAGCTGTCGAGGAGGCTGCTCGCAACGCGCACGTGCTCGATTTCGCTCAGGACCTCCCGCAGGGACTCGACACACCGGTGGGTGAGCGCGGCGCCATGCTCTCGGGTGGGCAGCGTCAAAGAATTTCCATCGCGCGGGCATTGCTGAAGAACGCACCCGTCTTGGTGCTCGATGAGGCTACGAGTGCGCTTGATAACGAGTCAGAGCGTCGCGTACAAGAGGCGCTCGGTCGCTTGCTGCAGGGTCGCACGACTCTGGTCATCGCGCATCGTCTCTCGACCATCGAGCGTGCGGATCTCATCCTGGTGATGCACGAGGGGCGCTTGGTGGAGGCTGGCAATCATGCCGCACTGATTGCTCGCGGCGGCATGTATGCGCAGTTGCATCAGTTGCAGTTTGCGGTCTGATGGTCATTCGCTTGCGTCGCTGGCTTGAAGCCGTTTGGTATGAGGGGCGTAGCGGGGCGCTACTGCTCGCACCGCTCTCGGCTTTGTTTGGTTTTGTCAGCAGTCTGCGTCGCTCGGCTTATCGACTTGGTTTGCGTGCGCGGTACCGTGCGTCGGTACCGGTGGTCATCGTTGGCAACTTGTCCGTTGGCGGCACGGGTAAAAGTCCGGTCGTTGCGGCGCTAGTCGATGCATTGCAGCGCCGAGGTCTGCGAGTGGGGATACTCGCTCGCGGTTATGGTGTTGAGTTGCGCGAATCGCGTGAAGTCGTCGCTGGCGTGCCCGCCAGCGAGGTCGGTGATGAGCCACTGATGCATGCGCTGACCACGGGTGCGCGAGTGGTGGTCTCTTCGGATCGTGCGGCGGGCGCTCGGCATCTGGAGCGACTCGGTGTCGATGTTATCGTCGCTGATGATGGTTTGCAGCATTACGGGCTCGAGCGTGATCTCGAACTTGTGGTGATCGATGCGTCACGCGGCTTTGGAAACGGTCGGCTGTTGCCGGCGGGCCCTTTGCGTGAGCCGGTGTCGCGCCTTGCTACGGTCGACTACGTCATCGTCAATGGAGAGATACCGGAACAGACGGATTGGCGCGGTCGAGACGGGCAGTTGGGGTTGCGCCTATTTCCGGCGGCGGCCCGTCGGGTCGACGATGGGCGCCAGTGGCGAGCACTGGAGGCATTCCGGGGTCAGCGCGTTCATGCCGTAGCGGCGATTGGCAATCCGCGGCGCTTTTTCGAGTTGTTGCGCCAATCGGGGCTCAATGTCGAGGAGCATGCTTTTGCCGATCATCACGCCTTCACACCGGCGGATTTCACCTTCGGCGATAGCGACCCCGTCCTGATGACGAGCAAAGATGCCGTAAAATGTCGCCCGTTTGCAGAGGGGCAGATGTGGGAGTTGCCGGTGACCGCGCGACTCTCACCCGATGATGGGCGCGCCCTGATCGATCGGATTTGCGCGTTGGTCGCGTCTCAACAAAAATCTCGCGGATGAACACCATGGACAAACGACTGCTCGATATTCTCGCCTGCCCCGTGTGTAAGGGGCCGCTCGTGCATCTGCGTGAGGAAGCGGTGCTCGTTTGTCGTGCCGATCGGCTCGCTTTCCCTATCAAGGACGGCATCCCGGTGATGCTAGAGGAAGAGGCGCGCACGCTCACCGCCGACGATCCCTTGCTCGCACGCTGATGTATCGAATCGTCATCCCGGCGCGTTACGCATCGACCCGATTGCCGGGCAAGCCGCTCATCGAGATGGCGGGCAAGCCCATGTTGCAATGGGTTTACGGTCGGGCACTGGCATGTCAGGCCAAAGAAGTGCTGATCGCCACGGATGACGCGCGTATCGAGCGGGTCGCGCGTCAATTTGGGGCTGAGGTCGTGATGACCTCCGTTGATCACGTCAGTGGTACCGATCGTATTGCCGAGGTCGCTGAGTTGCGTGGCTGGGGAGATGATGAAGTTGTCGTCAATCTGCAGGGTGACGAACCTTCGATGCCCGCAGCACTCGTCTCGCAAGTGGCTGACTTGCTGCTAGCGGATCCGCAGGCGGATATATCGACACTCGCCACTGCGATCCGAGATCGAGAAGAATATTTTGATCCCAACGCCGTCAAAGTGGTCACGGATGAATCGGGTCGCGCCTTGTACTTCAGTCGCGCGCCGATTCCGTGGTTTCGCGATGGCGTGGCCGAGGAGGCCGATGAGATCTCGATGGCTCGCCGGCACCTCGGGCTTTATGCCTATCGAGTCGCGTCGCTGCGGCGTCTGTCGACCCTGCCGCCTGCACCCATCGAGCAGGCAGAGAAGCTCGAGCAACTACGGGCGTTGTTCAACGGAATGAAAATATTGGTGGGCGAGGCGACTCGTCGACCAGGCCCAGATGTGAACACGATGGCTGATCTCGCCGGCGCTGAAGCAGCCCTCAAAGAGGAGCTGCCCAGCGTCTGCGATTAAGCCTCGCGATCAGACGCGACGATCAAAGATCGTCGCGCCGCGAGCCCGGTCCCGGGCCGCAGCTGATGGTCGACCTCGCCGGGCTCGATGACCACACCACTTTTTTCTCAGCGGGCGGCGCCGTCGATACGGCTGGCGCCACGGGGGCTTCTTCCGGTGTCACCTCGGATACCACTTCGGTCGCGGCCGTTTCGATGGGGGCAGCTTCGACAGCCTCGGCTTCCGTTGACGCGTTCGCTTCAACGGGAGCGGCGGCGGCCTCGATGACAGCGGGTGCCTCGATCGGCGCGCTCGCAGGCGGGGCTAAGCCGGTCCAGCTGACCTGCACGGGTGCTGCGGGAGCAGGCGGCGGAGACAGATCACTCGCCACGGCAACCGGGGCTTCCGCCTGAATCTGCAGTGACATCTGCTCTGTAGGCTCGGACTGCGCCTGCGCCTGCGTCTGCGACGCGCCGTCATCGGGCGTGCCTTCCATGGCATCGGCGGCGTCATCGAGAGCGTCCTCGGCAGCCTCGCTACCGGCGGTCATCGAACCTGCGGCACTCGCATCCCGATCACGTCCACCACGACGACCGCGACGGCCGCGCCGACGGCCGCGGCGAGCGCCACCCTCGCGCTCGGCGGCTGCGCCGCCCTCAGCGCCTGGTGCCAGCGTCTCGTTGCTGATTTGATCAACCTCAGAGCCGATCGCGGCGTTGGCGGCGTCAGCGGTCTGCGCTGACGGCGACTGCGTTGACGGCGCCGGAGACGGTGGCGTCGAAGCCGTTGGGTTGCCAGCCGACTGCGCGGCAGCCGCTGCTGGCGGACGCTCACCGCGCTGGTCGTTGCGCGGTTCGCGACGGCGTTGATCGTCACGCCCGCCACGACGTCCTTGACCTTGGCCTTCAGCGCGACCGCCTTCGGCACGAGGAGCTGGCTGAGTGGCCGGTTTATTGTCACGCGTTTCTTTGGCCGCTTCGCGGGGCTTGCGTTCGCTGCTATCGCGATCTCGGTCCCGATCCCGATCCTTACCGCGACCACGGTCGTTACGATCACGGTCGCGACCTCGACCACCGCGGTCGTTGCGATCACGATCGCGTCGATCTTGGCGCGGTCGACCGTTGCGCGATGCGCCCTCGTCCGACTTTGCCGCGGGCGCGCCGAAGAGCCAGCGCCACAGACGCACGAAGATTCCCAGCTGCGGACCAGTATCGACTGCTCTCGATGCCGCCGCGGGCGTCGGCGCTTGTACCACGATCGGAGCGGGCGTCGTCGGCAGGAAGGTCGGCACGGCAGCCGGTTCTTGATGGGCTTGTTTTTCCCGAGTGCCTGCCGGGTCTGGGACCTTGGCGGGCGTTGGCATCTGATAGCTCAGACGCTTGAGCTCCGGCAGCTCGGCCTCGTCATCACGGACGCGACGGATGGAGTATTCCGGCGTGTCGATGTTGAGGTTCGGCACGATGATGAGCTCGACATCACTCTTGTCTTCGAGCGTGCGCAGCCATTCGCGCTTTTCATTGATGAGATAGGTCGCCACTTCGACCGGAACCTCGGCGATGACCTTGGAGGTGCGATCCTTGCGCGCCTCTTCACCAATCAGTCGTAGGATCGCGAGCGCCATCGACTCGACGGTGCGGATGCTGCCGATGCCTTGGCACCGCGGGCAAACCTCGTGGCTCGAATCCGAGAGTGAAGGCCGCAGTCGTTGACGCGACATCTCGAGCAGACCAAAGCGCGACAAGCGACCGATCTGGATGCGAGCGCGGTCCATCTTCATGGCATCGCGCAGACGATCCTCGACGGCGCGCTGATTCTTCGGCTCCTCCATATCGATAAAGTCGATGACAATCAGGCCACCGATATCGCGGATACGCAGCTGCCGCGCGATCTCGTCGGCAGCCTCGAGGTTGGTGTTGGTTGCGGTGGTTTCGATATCACCACCGCGCGTGGCACGCGCTGAGTTGATGTCGATCGATACCAAAGCTTCGGTGTAGTCGATAACGATCGAGCCGCCTGAGGGCAGCTGCACCTTGTGCGCATACGCCGATTCGATCTGGCTTTCGATCTGATAGCGCGTGAAGAGGGGGATGTCGTCCGAATACATCTTCAGCCGACGACCACCTTCGGCTGGCATGAAGCGCTGCATGTACTCAGCAGCGATCGTGTGGGCGCCGGGTTCATCGACGAGCACCTCACCAATGTCATCGGAGAAGTAGTCGCGCAGGGCGCGCGTGACAGGATCGCTCTCGCGGTAAACGAGGAACGGCGCCGGGCGCTCGAGCACCGCCTTGACGATCTCGTCCCATTGGATCTTGAGGTTATCGAGGTCCCACTGCAGTTCTTCGGTCGCACGACCCACACCGGCGGTTCGCACGATCGCACCCATACCGGGCGGGATCACGAGAGCGTCCATGATGCTCTTCATCTGGTCGCGCTCTTCGCCCTCGATACGACGGCTCACGCCACCCGCGCGCGGGTTGTTCGGCATCAGCACGAGGAAGCGACCGGCGAGTGAGATGTAGGTCGTGAGTGCGGCACCCTTGTTGCCACGCTCTTCCTTCTCGACCTGCACCACGATGTCCTGACCCTCTTGCAGGACTTCGCGCATGTTGATGCGGCCGCTTGCGGGGTTCTTGAGGAAATACTCGCGAGAGATTTCCTTCAGCGGCAGGAATCCGTGGCGCTCGGCACCGTAATCGATGAAGCAGGCTTCGAGCGAGGGCTCGATGCGGGCGATCCGGCCTTTGTAGACGTTCGCTTTTTTCTGTTCGCGGGACGGGAGTTCGACCGAGAGGTCGTAAAGTTTCTGGCCGTCAACCAGAGCGACGCGCAGTTCTTCCTGCTGGGTCGCGTTTACCAACATTCTTTTCATGGGCCCCAAATCTCCTGGATGGGGCCGACAGTGCTCCGACGGTTGTCCACGTGGACACCACTCGCGGACCGGTGCGAACACACGGGCGAGCGGGCAGAACTCGAGAGGTAGTGAGAGGGGCGAGCAGGGAGAGGAGGATGTAAATCACTGTCTTCTGCGCACCGCGAACCGAAACCTAGGCTCGTATCTGTCAACCGACGGCGTGACCGGATGGCCACGGCGACTATCGGCCGGATTCGATGGCCTCGTTGCCGAGGACCAACTAACATGCGTCACCCACCGATGGCGGGCATCGCGCTGATGTCTGCGAGGTCTCACCACCCTTGGGCGGCGTTCTCAAGACAGCCCTGATACTATGTCGAAGCCCATGGAAAAACAAGACCTTACGAAAGACTCCGCGAAACTCACCGTACGTCACCTCACCGTGGACGGCGAGGATGCCGGCACGCGCCTCGACAAGTTTCTTGCGCGCCAATACCCCGAGGTTCCCCGAACCCGGTTGTTTCGTCTCGTTCGCAAGGGCGAAGTGCGGGTCAACGGGAAACGGGCGGGGATCGATACGCGCTTGGCGCTAGGCGATGACGTCAGGCTGCCCCCGGTGCGGGACCTCGCCCCAGAGGCTGCGGCCGGGTCGGGCGGCGGTGCAGCCGGCGCGAGCGGAGTGGCGCAAGCGCTCGCTCGCAAGGTCCCGGCGAGCCTGCAGGCGACCATTACCGCCGCGGTCATCCACGAGGATGAACGGGTGATCGTCGTCAACAAGCCCGCGGGCATCGCGGTGCATGGTGGCAGCGGCGTGAGTTTCGGGGTGATCGAGGCCTTGCGAGCGGCCAGACCCGACGAAGCCGAGAAGCTCGAGCTCGTGCATCGACTCGATCGCGATACGAGTGGTGTGCTGATCATCGCGCGCAAGCCGTCGGTGCTGCGCATGCTGCATGCCGGCTTACGCGAGGGTGAGGGTTTCGAGAAGCGATATCTCGCCTTGGTCAAAGGTAGTTGGCAGCTTGGCAAAAAACGGATCGAAGCGCCGCTGCGGACGGATCTACGTGTTGGCGGTGAGCGCACCGTGAAGGTGGCGGCAGGCGGCAAGGCGGCAACGAGTGATTTTCGCCCCGTTCAAGGATTCGGCAAGTTGGCGTCGCTGCTCGAAGTGTCGATTCTGACGGGGCGCACGCACCAAATCCGCGTGCATGCGGCCTATGCCGGGCATCCGGTTGCGGGTGATCCGAAATACGGTGATGCCGAATTCAACGAAGAAATGCGTGAGCACGGACTCGATCGCATGTTCCTGCACGCGTCGAGTATTTCATTTCTTTGGCCGGATCGAGGTACGGAGTTCAGCGTGAATGCACCGCTGCCGCCGGAGCTCGCGCGTGTGATCGACGTTCTCTCGGGGCTCAAGCGTCCAGGGCGCGCAAGGTCCCGGCGACCCAGATCATCGGCAGGCCGATAAGGGCCGTCGGATCGATCGTCTCGAGTCGCTCGAGTAGGGTCATACCGAGCGATTCACTTTTGAAACCGCCGGCGCAATCCGTGGCCGGTTCGGCCTCGACATAGGCCTCGATGTCCTCGTTCGAGAGGGAGCGAAAGACGCAGCGCGTCTGATCGAGGTGTTCGTGGCGAACGCCGCCCGGGCCCACGATGCTAACGGCGGTATAGAAGGTCACTGTGTTGCCCGAGAGCCGCGCCAGCATGGCGCGCTGTCCGTCCAAGCTGCCAGGCTTGCCGAGGCAGTCGTCACCCAGGGCGCAAACCTGGTCCGACCCGATCACCCAGGCGTTAGGGACGGTGGTTGCGATCGCCTCAGCCTTGGCGCGGGCGAGGCGACGGGCGAGGGCGTCCGGCGGCTCTGCAGGCAAACGCGATTCGTCGATGTCGGGCGAGCGGTGCTCGAAAGGGATCGCCAGTCGGGCGAGGAGCTCCCGGCGGTAGCGGGAGCTTGAGGCCAGCCACAGCGGGCGGCGCAACAGAAACAAAGGCTTACCCGACACTGGTTTTGACTCGAAGGGGGGTGATCCCTATTATACGCGCCCCATGCCGGCCGACTGGTCCCGACCTGTTGATGTGGAGCGTCTGGCCGACGCGGGGGAGAGCCGTGAGAACGACTTGCCGCTCGCCAGTATGCCGCGCCTTGCGCCGGATCTGGCGATGGTCGAAGGAACGGTTCACGCACGTATCGAGTTTGCGCGCGAGCGCAAGCAGCCGGTAGCCGACATCGAAGTACGCGCGCGTTTACCGCTGCGCTGCCAACGATGTATGCAGCCGATGTGGCTCGACGTCGATCAACAATCACGCGTGTGGTTGGTGAGCGACCCGACGAAAGTGGATCGCGACGAGATGGGACTCGAGCCGATATTGGCTCCGGAAGGTCACATCGCCTTGCGCGATCTCGTCGAAGAAGAACTGTTGCTCGCAGTGCCGTTGGTGCCGCGACACGAGGACGCATCGGATTGCACAACCGGTACGTCCGAGTCTGAGGAAGAAGAAGTCGTGCAGAGACCGTTCGCAGGGCTCGGTGAGCTCCTGAAACGCAAGCAGTAGTTAAGAGGTTCATCATGCCTGTTCAAAAAAGCCGCAAGACGCCGTCCAAGCGCGGCATGCATCGCTCGCACGACGGTCTGTCGAAGCCTGCTCTGTCGGTTGATCCGCAGTCGGGTGAGACACATTTCCGTCATCGCATCACGCCCGACGGTTTCTACCGCGGTAAGCGCGTGATCGAGAAGCCGGCTGACGACGAAGCGGCGGGCTAAGTTTTCATCGGCGGGCCGTTCGAGCCCGCCTGCTCCCGGTCTCGGGGCAAAGCCATGACTCTCATCGCGCTCGATGTCATGAGCGGCGACCTCGGTGCGCAGGAATGTGTGCCGGCGGCGCTGCTTGCGCTCGAATCGGATTCATCCCTACGTCTGAAACTCGTCGGACAAGCGAGCGTGATTGCGCCCTTGCTCGATGCGGCCGCCGCTGCGGCTCGCGTTCGTGATCGACTCGAACTCGTCGAAGCGAGCGAGATCATCACGATGACCGACGCGCCGCGCGAGGCGATCCGACGCAAAAAACAATCTTCGATGCGCATCGCGGCCGATCTCGTTCACGATGGTCTTGCGGAAGGTATGGTGAGCGCGGGCAATACGGGCGCGCTGACCGCGATCGCCCACTTCGTGCTCAAGTGTCTGCCTGAAGTTGAACGCGCACCGATCATGACCTCGATCCCGAATCGTCATGCGTTCACGCAGCTACTTGATGTGGGCGCCAATCTGCGCGCCACGCCGCTACAACTGCAGCAGTTCGCGATCATGGGGGCGATCGTCGCGCGTGATGTGCACGGTCGGGAGAGGCCGCGCGTGGGCTTGCTCAACATCGGCGAAGAAGAGACCAAAGGTCACGATCTCGTACAAGAAGCGCATGCGCTTCTCAAAGAGACGTCGGCATCGCAGGGTGCGATGGATTTCGCGTACATCGGCTTCGTCGAGGGCCAGGACATTTTCTCTGGGGCCGTCGATGTCGTTGTGACCGATGGTTTCACCGGCAATGTGGCGCTCAAGACTATGGAAGGTGTCGCGGGTCTTATCGGTGATCGCTTGAAACGCGAGTTCACCGCCGATCTGCCGAGCAAATTGACCGGGCTTATGGCACGACCGGTACTCAAACGCGTCTCCGGTTCACTCGATCCGCGCCGCTACAACGGGGCGATCATGGTGGGGCTCAAACATATCGTGGTAAAAAGTCACGGCAGTGCGGATCGTTATGCGATGGCGCAGGCGATTGCGATCGCCGCCACGGCGGTGCGCAAGCGGCTCGTGCAACACGTTTCACAGGCACTCGGTGCTGGGGATCAATCGACATGCTGAAGTATTCGCGCATCGTGGGCACTGGCAGTCATCTTCCCGAGAAGGTGCTCACCAACAAAGATCTCGAGCAGATGGTCGAGACCTCGGATGAGTGGATTCGCGAGCGCACCGGTATCGGCGAGCGTCTAATTGCAGCCAAAGGAGAAACAACAGTCGATTTGGCGGTGCCCGCGGCGCGTCGCGCGATGCAGGCTGCCGGCGTGGATCCCGATGAGATCGATCTGATCGTCTTCGGCACGACGACTCCGGATCAGGTTTTTCCGAACTGCGGTGCGCTATTGCAGGATCGGCTCGGCATCCGCAATTGCCCGGCGTTCTCCGTTGAAGCTGCCTGCAGCAGTTTCATCTACGCGCTCTCCGTTGCGGACAAGTTCGTCAAACTCGGCGATGCGAAATGCGCGCTCGTGATCGGTGCCGAGACGTTGAGTCGCATTGTCGACTGGAGCGATCGCAGCACCGCGATTCTCTTCGGTGACGGCGCCGGCGCCGTCGTGCTCAAGCCTGCCGAGGAAGCGGGCGTCATTTCGACGCACCTGCATACCGATGGGTTTTACAAAGATTTATTGTATTGCCCGGTCGGCCCTTCGAAAGGCTTTCATCCGGATGAGCAGGGGCGTATCCCGGCCTACATCCACATGGCCGGCAACGAGGTGTTCAAGATCGCGGTCAAATCCTTAGGCGCGATTGTCGATGAGACCTTGGCGGCCAATGGACTCGATAAGTCCGCAATCGATTGGCTGATCCCGCATCAAGCCAATATCCGCATCATTCAGGCGACCGCCAAGAAACTCGAAATGCCGATGGAGAAGGTCATCGTGACAGTCGAGCAGCACGGCAATACGTCTGCGGCATCCGTGCCGATGGCGCTCGATGCCGGCGTGCGTGATGGCCGGGTCAAGCGCGGCGATCTGATTTTGCTCGAAGCCTTCGGTGGTGGTCTCACCTGGGGCTCAGCGCTGATTCGATACTAGAAACTCGGCACCAAAAAAAACGCCGCGCTTTTGGCGCGGCGTTTTCTCGCACGAAGCGAATCGACGAGCGATTACTTCGAGATCGAACGCTTGAACATGCGGTCGATCTTCTCGTTGGTCGCATCGCAGCAGGCCTGCGAGGCCTGAGCGGCCGACAGCGCCTGGTTGGCGGTCGACTGAGCACCGTTGGCAGCCGAAGCGGCCGAAGCGGCGGCGCCGTTAGCGGCATCAGCCGAGCTCTTGGCGGCAGCGACTTGCGTCTGCAGGCTCGAAACTTGGGTCTTCAGGCTGTCGATTTCGGCCTGGAGGGGCTTCAGGTCCGTGCAACCGGCGAGGGTGGCAACGGCGGCGACAGCGACGATCTTGGCGACGATCGGGGTCTTCATAGTATTCATGTCCTCAATTGAGATTGTTGCTGGTTCGGGTCGTTGGCGAGAGGCCGCCATTTGGTCGACCCCAACGGCAACATTATAGCGGTACATGGGCGCAAAGGGGACTCTGACCTGCGCCGAATGCCTCAATAAGGGCGAGCCCGCACACAGTGATCGGGCGCGGCGGTTCGGCACATAATGCCCACGTGAGTGTTTTATCCCCGACGGTTCTATTCGTTCCTGTCAGCGGTCCAAGTGGCATGGGCGAGTTTGCGCGAGCGCGCAGCATCGCCGATGCCCTGACGGCCTCTCAGCCGGCTACCCACGTGCACTTCATGCTGCACCGTGCGGCGCCGTACGCGGCCAACTTCCACCATCCATCGACGCTGCTGCCGGCATCACCGACGTTATGCACGCGCGAGGTCGTCGAGACGATCGAACGCCTGCGACCTGCCATCGTGGTGTTCGATAACGCCGGGCGCACGCCTCAACTGCGTGCTGCCAAGCGAGTCGGTGCCGCTGTGATCTACGTGAGTTCGCGTTCGAGACAGCGCTACAAAGCCTTTCGTCTGAGGTGGATGCGGCTGATCGATGAGCATTGGATTTCGTATCCCGAATTGATCGCCGGCGCACCGAGCCGTTTAGAGCGCTTCAAATTGCGTTGGTTGGCGCGTCCCGAACTTCATTATCTCGACACCGTACTCGCGCCGGCTGATGACTCGGCTGCCGAGGGGTTGCTCGCAGGCTTCGGATCACCGGATATAGTGATCGTTGCGGGTGGTGGCAGTCAGTTTCACGATGCCAGCATGACACCGGCGCGATTTGCCGAGTGGGGTGCTGCGTTAGCCGCTCAAGGTCATCGCGTCGTATTCGTGGCGGGCCCGTCGTTCGTCGGCGAGTTGCCGCAGACGAGCCACTTCAAGACGGTGCGTAGCGTGCCGGGCGGTGCTTTGCACGCGTTGCTTGCGCGCTCGAGAGCCGTGCTCGTGAATGGCGGCGACACCTTGTTGCAGGCGCTCGCCTTGAACAAACCGTGTGTGGCGATTCCGATCGCGGGTGATCAAGCCGAGCGCATCGCGCGCTGCGCAGCGCAAGGGGTGCTGCTATCGCCGAAGCCGGATGAGGTCGTGGCAAGCTGCGAACGCGTATTGACCGATGCGACGGTCAGATCCGAACTGGAAACCCGCAGACGATTATTGGCGTTGCACGACGCCTTGCCCGGCATTATCGAGCGGCTAGGTCGTTACCTCGGACCCCGATGAGTTCGCGATAGGCCTGCAGCGTTTCGTGGACGACGTTCTCGAGATGATAGGCCGATAAATCGTGATCGACGCGTGCCGGCTTTTGCGTTGCCAATGTTTGCAAGGCGGCGCTCATCGCAGTCACATCATCGATGGGCACCAGAGTGCCGGGATAACGTCCGAGGATCTCGGAGGGACCTTGGGTGGAAGTCGCCAGCACCGGTGTGCCTGCGTCGATCGCTTCGAACAAAACGCGTCCTAGCGGTTCGCTGCGCGAGGGGCTCACGAACAAATCGAAGGCCTGATAAAAAACTTTGGCATCGGGGCGAAAACCGAGGAAGCGAATTCGCTCGTTATTGGCGAGCCCCTGCAGACGCTCGCGTTCGCGGCCGTCACCGATGATCACGAGTTTTGCGCCCGGAATTGCTGTCTGATTGAACGCGCGGATGAGCGTATCGAAGCCCTTGGACTTGGCGAGTCTACCGACACCACCGATCAGAAAATCGCCATCTTCGGCCCCAGCTAGCATGCGCAGGCGACGACGCTCTTCGGAGTCGACTCTTGGAGTGGGGATCAAAGATTCATTGATGTCGAAGATTCGGCCGCGATAATGCGCGAGATCTTTTTTCTGCCACTGCGCAATGACGATGAGTCCATCCATCTCGAGAAAGTGTGGACCGTTCACCCACATGTGCAACGTCGCGATGGTGGCGCAGCGAGGCTTCAAGCGTGCGACGAGTCGTGTGCTCTTGCGCAAATGAGTGTGGATGATCTCCGGTCGATGATCGCGAATGGCCCGTGCAAGTCACCAAGCGGAGCACCACCGACTTACCTCGACTACCCGCACTCGTTCATCCAGATGATCACGGATTGAAACTCCGTTCGAGGCTCGG
>JBMTZD010000002.1:0-100598 GCA_049455235.1 Steroidobacteraceae bacterium | reverse complement strand
CATCCGTGTGGTCGATGCGTGGAAGCTCGGGCGTCAAGGCGTCGATGATGGCGCTCTATTGCTCGTTGCCGTGGACGATCGACGAGTACGCATCGAGGTGGGTCGCGGTCTTGAGGGCGCGCTCACCGACCTCGTCTCGAATCGAATCATTGACGAGGCCATCGTTCCGGCGTTTCGTGCGGGGGACTATCCAGGTGGTATCGCTCAGGGTGTCGAGCGCATGATTCAAGTCGCCGATGGCGAGCCGTTGCCAGAGCCGCAGCCGAGCTGGAACGGCAAAAAGGGCAATGCACCTGGGGACCTGTTCGGTCTGCTTTTCATCCTCGTATTCTTCGTCGGTGCGGCGCTGCGCAAGGTATTCGGGCGATTGTTTGGATCAATCACGACAGGCGGGCTCGTCGGTGCCGTCGTTTGGTTAGCGGGTAGTGCGCTATTTGCCGTCATCCTAGCGGCGCTCGGCGCCTTCTTCTTGACGCTCGTGCTCGGCGCGGTACCCGCCAGTGCCTTCAATGGCCGTGGCCGTCGTGGTCGATGGGACGGCGGTTTTGGTGGCGGAGGATTTGGTGGTGGTGGATTTGGCGGTGGCTTTGGTGGTGGCGGTGGTGGATTTGGCGGCGGCGGCGCGTCAGGGCGCTGGTAGTCGTACATGAAGCTTCGTCGCTGGATCGTCAATCTCGTCGCCACGCCGCTCATGACGCGCCGGCGATTTCCCGCACATGCCTTGTCTGCGATCGAAGCGGCTATCACCGAAGTTGAAGCAAAGCATGCGGGCGAGATTCGATTCGTGATCGAGACGGCGTTAGACGTCTCCTCGTTGGTTGCCGATCGAACGCCGCGCGAGCGCGCGGTGGAGGTCTTTTCCCAATATCGCGTTTGGGATACGGCCAACAATAACGGTGTGCTGATCTATCTGCTGATGGCCGAGCACGACGTGGAGATCATCGCGGATCGGGGTATCGCCGCGAAGGTCTCCGCGCACGAGTGGCAGGCCGTGTGTCAAGAGATGGAGACACAGTTTCGCGCCGGTCGTTTTCGTGAAGGCGCGATCGCCGGCGTTGAGGGCGTAGCGGCGCTCTTGGCACGACATTTCCCCCATGAGGGCGGCGATCGCAACGAGCAGCCGAATCGCCCCATCCTGCTGTAATCTCGCGCTCTATGCGAGTCACTGAGAGCTTTCGTCGTTGGAGCCTAGGGGTCTGTCTGCTGACATTGGTTGGCTGCGCCACATTTGAGCGTGAGCGCGAGATCACCTGGGTTGCGCCGCCACCTAAAGTAGAAGAGGCGCGGCCCTATGCTGTGAGTCTGCATCGCTTCGAGTTGCCGAGCGAGGGCAGCGATCTCATTGGAACCGTGCAGGTCACCCGCGCCGAACACGAAGACACCTTTGTCGATCTCGCCCGTCGTTTCAACGTCGGTTATGAAGAGCTTGTTCGATCGAATCCCGGCGTGGATCCGTGGTTGCCCGGCGAGGGTCGCGAGATCGTGCTGCCCACGCAGCATCTGTTGCCAAATGCTCCACGTGAGGGCGTTGTCATCAATCTCGCCGCGATGCGTCTTTTCTACTACCCGAAGGTGAGGAAAGGGGAGAGCCCTGTCGTCTACACCTTTCCGATTGGTATCGGTCGCGTGGGTTGGGCGACGCCCGTTGGATCAACGCGCATCACGCGCATGGCCAAAAATCCGAGCTGGCGACCGGGGCCAGGTGTACGTCGAGAGCATCGAGAGAATGGCGAGATTTTGCCGGCCGTCGTGCCCGCTGGCCCCGATAATCCGCTTGGCACCCGCGCGATGTATCTCGGCTGGGCCGGCTATCTGATTCACGGCACCAACAAGCCTGCGGGCGTCGGGCTGCGTTCGAGTCACGGCTGTATTCGTATGTTCCCTGAGGATGTCGAATTTTTATATGACCTCGTGGGGTCAGGAACCAAAGTCACGGTGGTCAATCAACCCTTCGTCTTCGGTTGGCATGAGGGGCAGTTGATGCTGCAAGCCTTCGACGTTCTCGAAGACGATCCGCGAAACTGGAAAACCGCACGTCAAAAATTATTAACGCGAGCTCTGGCGGCGCGACTCGAGAAACGATTGAAGGCGCAAGGAGACAGCATCGATTGGACTGCCGTCTCTCGAGTGAGCCACGAGCCGCGAGGTGTTCCGCTAGGTGTCTCGCGTGGGATCGAAACTTTTGATGCGGTGGTCGCTAGAGCCGTCCGTGTCCGTAATGCGTTGCCGATCGGTGCGAACTGGCAAGGTGAGCTTACCCAAGCTGAGGGAACTCAATGAGTCGACAGCTGATCTTCTCGCACGGCAAGGACTCGGAGCCTTGGGGTACGAAGATCCTTGCTTTGGCTGCGACAGCGCGTGATCTCGGCTGGCAGTGTGAATCGGTCGACTATCGCGGTATCGAGACCGTCGAAGGCAGGCTAGAGAAGTTGTTGACGGTGTCACGTGAGCTGCCTCCGGCGGTGCATGTGGGGTCGAGTCTCGGCGGCTTTTTGGCAGTGGCTGGATCGGTCCCTAGCCAAGCACGTGGGCTCTTCTTGATGGCACCCGCATTTGAATTGCCTGGGTTACCACCGACTCCGATTTGTGCCGCGTGCCCAACGATCGTCGTACACGGTTGGAATGACGATATCGTGCCGGTCGAGATCGGCATCCGCTTCGCTCGAGCACAGAGCGCGACTCTGCACATCGTCAACGACGGCCATCGCTTGCACGAGACGTTGCCCGAAATACAGGTTTGGCTCGCCGGTTTCCTGCGCGGGTTTTCATGATCGCTCCCTTGCGTTGGCTGCTCGCGCGCTGGGTTAAACCCGAGGTGCGACCCGAGGCGGTGCTCGGTAGCATCGGCGCGCAGCGCGCAGCTCCCGTGTGTTACCTGCTTGAGCGACGCAGTTCGACCGATGTGGCCGTACTTGAAAATCTTTGTGCTCGGCAGGGCTTGCCGCGACCTTCGGGACGCCTCATCGGGCGTGGCAAAGATACGGTTTACGCTGCGATTCCCTTGCTACAGCCGCGTGGCTTTTTCGATGTGCGTCTCGAACGTCGAGCGCCGGCTCAACTCGTTCGATTGATCGAGGTCGTGCGAGCTGATTCTAGTTTCGATGTGCGCCTCGTTCCGATTGCAGTGTACTGGGGTCGAGCGCCAGAGAAAGAGGGCTCTTGGTGGCGGTTGCTGCTGTCGGAGAACTGGGCGCTGACCGGGGGCTTTCGTAAGTTTCTGCAAGTGCTCTTCAATGGACGTTTTACGTTGATCGAGATCGGCGAACCGGTGAGCCTGCGAAGTCTCTTAGAGGAATCCGGTTCAGTGGCTGCTCAGGCTTCGCGCCTGACACGTTTGCAGCGCGCCGCGTTCCGCAAGCAGCGCGCTGCGCGCATTGGTCCTGATTTGTCGCATCGCCGAACGATCGTCGCCCAAGTTCTTCGGACGCGAGCCGTTCGCGCCGCAGTTGCCGGTGAAGCCCGATCCAAGCAGCTCTCGCGTCGCAAAGCGTTGCTGAACGCACGCGATTACGCAGAAGAAATCGCTGCCAACTATTCGCATGTCTTCATCAATCTGATGGAAGGTGCGCTGCGACGCTTGTGGAATCGTCTCTACGATGGGGTCAGCTTCAATCATGCCGAGACGCTCAGGCAGATCGGGTCCGATCGAGAAGTGGTCTTCGTGCCCTGTCATCGCAGTCACATGGACTACCTCTTGCTCTCGTACGTGATTTACAAGCAAGGCTATGCAGTGCCGCACATCGCCGCCGGCATCAACCTCAATATTCCCGTCGTGGGTCGTTTTCTACGTAAGGGTGGGGCCTTCTTTTTGCGGCGTAGCTTCGCAGGTAACGCACTCTATACGGCAGTATTCATGAAGTATCTCGCGACCATCATGGCGAGAGGACATTCGATCGAATATTTCATTGAGGGCGGTCGCTCACGTACCGGCCGTTTATTGCAGCCCAAGACGGGCATGTTATCGATGACGGTGCGCAGTTTTCTACGCGATCCTCGTCGCCCGGTGGTTTTCTTGCCGGTGTATTTCGGTTACGAGCGTATCGTCGAGGCGGGCACCTATGTGGGCGAGCTCTCCGGTCGCCCGAAAAGCAAAGAGAGCATCGGTGATTTGCTCCGTGCGCTGCGAGTGTTGCGCGAAAAGTTCGGCCGAGTGCATGTGAATGTTGGCGAACCCATTTATCTTGAAGAACTGCTTGCGCGTCAGGATGCCAATTGGCGGTCGCTGACACTTGATGAGGAGGGTCGAGCGCCGTGGGTGGGGCCACTCGTTGAGCAACTCGCGCATCAGGTGATGCGCAACATCAACGCAGCTGCGGCCGTTAATCCGATTAACCTTCTGGCGATCACGCTACTTGCCATGCCGCGACAAGCGATGGTGGCTCAGGATCTCGTACGACAATTGGATCTCTATCTCGCGTTACTTAGAAGCCAGCCTTACGACAGTCGAATCACGGTGACGACGCTTGATGGCGCTGAGATCGTTGCTTATGGCGAATCGATGAAGATTCTCCAGCGCCAGACACACAAACTCGGTGACGTCGTTCGCATCGAGGACGAGATGGCGGTGTTGATGGCTTACTACCGTAACAACATCGCCCATCTGTTTACTTTGCCCTCACTCATTGCCTGTGCGTTCATCAGTAACACCTCGGTTCGTACCGAAGACATCCAGCGTCTCGCGTGGCGTATTTATCCCTACGTTGCTGCCGAACTATTTCTCAAGTGGAGTGAGAACGAGCTCGCTCAGGTAGTGGATGACACACTCGGTGCATTGACGCGACTTGGGGTGCTCGAGCGCGTGGACGGTAGTGATATCTGGCGTCGACCGCCGCCAAGCTCTCCGGAAGCGATTCAACTTTCGTTGCTGGCGCAAGCATCGGTGCAAACGATCGAGCGGTACTACCTTGCTATCGCCACGCTGACGCATGCGGGTTCCGGTGTGTTGACGGCCAAGACCTTATCCGAGCGCTGTCAGTTGATGGCGCAGCGAATCAACATGCTTTACGGTTTTAACTCACCGGAGTTTTCAGATCGGGCGATGTTTGATCAGTTCATCGCCTTGTTGCTAAAGCGATCGGTGATTCGTACCGACGAGACAGGCCTACTCGTATTCGATGAAGTTCTCGAGCGAGTAGCGACCGATGCCGAATACGTACTGTCGGAGCAGATCCGTCACAGTATTTTGCAGGTCACCCACGCTTAGGGCTCAATCGTCGTGGCTGACTCTGCCGCGACCACGCTTGATGCCGCTACGACGAGTCTTGCTCTCTAGGCGTCGCACTTTTGAAGCGCGCGTTGGCTTGGTGGCATGCCGTTTCTTGGGTTCGACTAAAGCCGCTTCGATCAGTTGTGCGAGACGCTCTTCCGCCTCCCGACGATTTTGTTCCTGACTGCGTTGCGTGCGCGCGATGATCAAAATCGCGCCTTCATCAGTTAGGCGTCGACCCGCGAGACGTCGCAGGCGTTGCTTCACTGGGTCGGTGAGGCTAGCGGATCCCTGTAAGTCGAAACGCAGTTGTACGGCCGATGAGACCTTGTTGACGTTTTGCCCACCCGGGCCGCCGGAGCGCACGAACGCGACCGACAGTTCGTCGTCCGGAATCAGTACTTTACCCGCGCGGATCGGCATCGTCTGAGTGGCTCGCCGGACGCGTGATGATTGCGCCGGGATCCAGCACGCGCACCTCTTGTTGTGCGACGGGAATCTTGATGCCGTGCTCTTTGAAGAGCTGCCATATCTTGCGATTGATATCCGAGCGCACGTTATTGACGCCGTTCATCGGGTCGCGGATCCAAAAGCGCGCTTCGAGTCGCATGCCGTAGTTCTCGAACGACATCAGACGGGATACCGGGCCTGGATCACGCAGGATGCGCGCATGATCGCTGGTGGCCTTGATCAATAGTTCGAGTGCGAGCTCCGGATCGTCATCGTAGCTGATCATCACCGGCAACCTTAAGCGCACGCGCTGATCTGAGTAGCTCCAGTTGATGACCGAGTTCGTTATCAAATTTTGGTTCGGTACCAAGGACTCCACGCCGTCTCGATCGCGCACGACGACATAACGCCCACGCAGTTCTTGCACCCAGCCAAAGTTTTCTGAAGTAGTGCCCGTGTGCTGAGTGAAACTGATGACATCGCCTGGTTTGATCGACTTATCCATCAGCAGCACGAAGCCGCTGACGAAATTGCTAGTAATGTCGCGGATACCGAAACCAAGGCCAAAGACGATCGCACCCGTGAGGACCGTCAGCGCGGTTAAATCAACGCCTGCTGCATTGATGCCAAGCAGAATCCCAAGGCTGATGAGCAGGAAGTAAGCGGATTTACTGATGCCGACCCGAGTGGATGGAGCCAGTGTCTCGATCGCCATGACGCGACGTTCAATCGCGCGCGCAATCACGCTCGTGATGACCACGAAGGCGGTGATGACGATGAGGCCTTTCAATAATCCCCACAGACTGAAGACCGATTTGCCGGGCAACAGATCAATTGCATCGAGAGTGTTCTCGAGCCAACTGAACCAACCTAACAGTTCGAAGCCGAGGCCCAGCCAGAGCACGAGGGTAATTCGAGTCTCCCAGCGCGCAACGAGGCTGGTATCGCCGAGCAGTAAACGCAGGCAGTAGACTGCGATGCGAACGACGCCGAGCGCCACGACGAGTTGTGAGGTCAGCGTCAGCACGTTGTAGGCCATACCGAACTGACGCGCTGCGTTCTCAGCAATGCCGATCAACACGGCCGTCACCAGATAGGGCGTCAGGATCACCGCTGTTTCGATGAGACGCCCTGTCCACGGTCGCACCATGACATCGCTGCCAATGCGCATCAAGACTGCCTTGGCGAGACGCCCCGAGAGTATGGCGATGGCGATGACGATCAGAATGGCGATTGCTTCAACGAGACCGTCGCCACTGAGTAGTTCGACAAGAAACTTCGAGGACGCCAAGGTATTTTCGTTCATCGCTCGTTCCTCAGGCGTTCAGATCGGGAATCAGGTGGCTACCATAACGCTCGATCTGATCCTTCAGCATGAGCTTGCGTCGTTTGAGCCGCTTCAATTGGATCTCGTCGACATGAATATCCATCGAGAGGCGCGCGATCACCTCGTCGAGATCGCGATGCTCGATACGCAACTGACGTAGTTTTTCGATGTTGCGAAAGAGTTCGCGGTCGATTTTATCGGTTTCGTCCATCATCTTTGGAGCCGCGCCGCGACATGTTCGAGGTCGGGGGGTAGCTTAGCGAAGCGGCCGGGCGGATTCCACGGAATGGCGGGATCGTGGAAATCCGATCCTGTCGAGCCAAGCAGTCCGTTCGCGCGGGCGAGGTGAGTGAGACGATCGAAATCGTTACTGCTCATGCCGCCTACACTGACCTCCATGCCGAGCCCTCCGGCACGACCGAACTCGCCAAGCAGACGACGTAAAGCGCCCGCGCTGATTTTGTATCGGTGTGGGTGAGCCATCACCGGCTGGCCGCCCGCCTCGAGTATCGCTTTGACCGTCGTCTCGAGTACGGGCCACTCTGCGGGTGCATAGCCTGCCTGGCCGCGCCCGAGCCAATGATCGAACGCCTGTGCGATATCCTGAGCAATGCCGCGCTCGACCAAGAGCCTTGCCAAATGCAGTCGCGTCGGGCTGTCATGGGTGCTGCAAAGCTCCTCGATCGCCTCGCCAACGACAAGTCGTTTCTTTCGCTCTAGGCGACGTCCTATCTCGATCAAACGGGCGTGACGTAACTCGCGAACGGTCGCTAGGTGGCGCTCGAGTGCTTCGCTCGTCGGATCGATGCCGAGCCCCAGAATATGCAACTCTTGGCCTTGCCAGCCCGCCGTGATCTCGACGCCTGGCACGAAGCCGATGCCGAGCGCCGCGCAGGTCTGCGCGGCTTCCGTACAGCCACGCACCGTATCGTGATCGGTCAGGGCAGCGAGAGTGACCCCTCGAGCAGCCACCCAATGCATCAACGCCGCCGGCGCGAGTGTGCCGTCGGAGTGATAGCTGTGAAGGTGCAGGTCGGCGGTCATCCGACGGGTATCATACCGGCATGGATATCCTCGCTGCTGACGCGCCGGACTGGTCTGCCATCGATACCGTTTTGCTCGATCTCGATGGCACTCTGCTCGATCTCGCGTTCGACAACTACATTTGGCTCGCTCGTGTGCCGGAGATTTACGCTGAACGAGAAGGGCTCTCGTTGGCTGAGACTCATGCGGTGCTCGCGCCGCGTTTTCATCGGGTACAGGGGACGCTGCAGTGGTACTCGATCGACTACTGGAGCGAGCAGCTCGGCATCGACATCGCAGCGGTGCACCGTGAGGAAGCAAGGCGAGTCGCTTGGTTGCCGGGCGCCCGCCGTTTTCTCGAGGAACTGCGCTCGCGCGGCAAGCGCTTGGTGTTGTTAACCAACTCGCACCCGACCATCTTACAGATCAAGCACGAGCAAACCGGCGTGCTCGATTTCTTGGATGCGGCCTACACCTCACACGGCTTTGATGCGCCCAAGGAAGACCAGGCATTTTGGCGTGCGGCACAAGCGGAGGTCGGTTTCGATCCTGCACGCAGCTTGTTTGCCGATGACAGCAAGGCGGTTCTGCACGCTGCCATCACCGCGCAGGTGAGGTGGGTCTATGGTGTGCGACGACCAGACACGTCACGTGATCCCCATCGACACGAGGAGTTCACGGCGATCGACGCGGTGATCGAGCTGCTTTAGCGCCGGCCGCCGCGGCTGCCGCCACCGCCACTACGGCGCGGCCCGCCGCGATTGGCGCCACCACCGCCACCTGAGCCGCCACGACGAGGTCCGCCGCGGTGACCACCTTCCGGGCTCGGACGACGCGGCGCCCAAGTGATCTCCGGGATCATCTCGGCGCTGATCGATTCGAATGGAATTTTGCGACCGATGTATTTCTCGATGTCGGGCAGCGCGACGGCGTATTCCTCGCAGGCGAAACTGATCGCATCACCTTCTGCGCCTGCGCGCGCGGTGCGACCGATACGATGAACGTAATCCGCGCAGTCCTGCGGCAGGTCAAAATTAAAGACGTGGCTGACTTCCGGAATGTGCAAGCCGCGTGACGCCACATCGGTTGCGATTAGAACGGCGAGTTTGCCGTCATGGAAATCCTGCAAAAAGCGCATGCGCTTTTTCTGCGGCACATCGCCCGACAGCGCCTGCGCCTGAATGCCATTGGCTTGGAGTGTGTCTTCGAGCTTCTCTGCCATACGCTTCGTGTTTACGAAGACCATGGTGCGATGCGGATCCATCTTGCGCAGCAGCCCGATGAGGAGCGGAATCTTCTCCTCCATCGCCGGGTAGTACATCACCTGTCGAACGCGATCTGCAGTGATCTTCTCAGGCTCGATTCGAATGAGCGCTGGGTCGTTCATGTGCTCGTATGCGAGCTCCAACACGCGCTGCGAGAGCGTCGCGGAGAACAGCATCGACTGACGGCGATCCGGCGGCGGTAGCCGGCGCAGCAAATAGCGAATGTCGGCGATGAAGCCAAGATCGAACATACGATCAGCTTCATCGAGCACGACGGCCTGTGCTTCGCGCAGTTCGAACACATGCTGCTTGAAATAATCGATGATTCGTCCTGGCGTACCGATCAAAACATCGACACCACCCTCGAGATCGCGCCGCTGCTTCTCGTAATCGACGCCACCATAGACCACAGCGATCCGTAGTCCAGTGTGTTGGCCGAGCTGAATGGCGTCCTGATGGATTTGGATGGCGAGTTCGCGGGTCGGCGCGATGATGAGCGCGCGGATCGAGGTTGCACCGCGAGTCGGTGAGGCGGGCTGTTGCAGCAAATTCTGGAACAGGCCGACGAGGAAGGCGGCCGTCTTGCCCGTGCCCGTTTGGGCTTGGCCTGCAACGTCACGACCGGCGAGCGCAAACGGCAAGGTTTGTGCTTGGATCGGGGTGCAGCGGGTGAAACCGGCTTCCTCGATGCCACGCATCAGGTCGGGGGCGAGATTGAGGGAGGAGAAAGTGAGGTCGGAGAGATGGTTTTCTGAGTTTTCGGACATTAGTTCGTATTGGATTGAAGCGAGTAGACGGGGGATGCTTGCAAACGGGACGAGAATTGGCTACAAAAGCGTCCCATAAGGGCGTTCTGCCCACGGTTTACGGCAAAAGCCCAGTTCACATCCATTAATTTTCTGGTCCTTCCAGAGGCAACCCAAAAAATCGACACGGTCTAGTGTAACCGTTTGACAGCCCCCCGACACGGCGTTCAGCCACGGGCTCGCAAACTCCCCAATTTTTCACATCTCAATTTGTTTAGTTAACTCCAACTGGAGGTTTCCCCGCGTGAGCAGCCCTCACATCATCAATACCAGCGATGCCACATTTGCTGATGACGTTTTGAAGTCCGACAAGCCCGTACTACTCGACTTTTGGGCCGAGTGGTGTGGTCCCTGCAAGATGATCGCGCCGATCCTCGACGACCTGTCGGGCGAATATGCTGATCGTGTTCGAATCGCCAAGTTGAACATCGATCACAACCCACAGACGCCGCCGAAATACGGCATCCGTGGCATCCCGACGCTCATTCTGTTCAAGAATGGCACCGTGGAGGCGCAGAAGGTGGGTGCGGTATCGCGCTCGCAGTTGGCGGCTTTTTTGGATAGTCACCTGTGAGAGGCGGTTATCTAGGGGGTCAGGGCGGCGGTTCGCGTCGCCAGAAGCCGCGTCACGGAAATCGCGATCCCAATCGCGGCCCGCGTCACGGCAACGTCGGCGGTCCGATGCACGACGAGATGCCGATGGATCATGCGCCGTTCATCGATTCAGGTGACGACGCTGAAATCATCAGTCCGGAGGAGCTCGCCGCGTCGCGCAAGTCGATGAACTTGACGACCTTGAAGGCGATGCCGATCAACAAGCTCGTCGAGATGGCGACGGCGCTTGGCGTCGAGAACATGGCGCGCTCACGCAAGCAGGACATCATTTTCAGCTTGCTGAAGGCCCACGCTCGCAAGGGCGAGGATATCTACGGCGATGGCGTGCTCGAGATCCTGCAGGACGGTTTTGGCTTCCTGCGTTCGGCTGACGGCTCGTATCTCGCTGGACCTGATGACATCTACATCAGCCCAGCACAGATTCGTCGCTTCAATCTGCGCACCGGCGACAGCATTTCTGGCCTCATCCGTCCTCCGAAGGATGGTGAGCGCTACTTCGCATTGCTGAAGGTCGGCGAGATCAACTTCGATTCGCCGGAGAACGCCCGTAACAAGGTGTTGTTCGAGAATCTGACGCCGCTGCATCCGACCAAGCGTCTGAAGCTCGAGCGCGGTAACGGCTCGACGGAAGATCTTACGGCGCGTGCCATCGATCTTTGCGCGCCGATCGGTAAGGGCCAGCGTGGGTTGATCGTCTCGCCGCCGAAGGCGGGTAAGACGATGCTGTTGCAGAACATCGCAACGGCCATCACGGCGAATCACCCGGAGGTGTACTTGATCGTGTTGCTCATCGACGAGCGACCGGAAGAAGTCACCGAGATGCAGCGCACCGTCAAAGGTGAGGTGGTGTCATCCACGTTCGACGAGCCAGCGGCGCGTCACGTGCAGGTCGCCGAGATGGTCATCGAGAAGGCTAAGCGTCTCGTTGAGCACAAGAAAGACGTCGTGATTCTGCTCGATTCGATCACTCGCCTTGCGCGCGCCTACAACACCGTCGTACCGAGCTCAGGCAAAGTACTCACCGGTGGCGTGGATGCCAACGCCTTGCAGCGCCCGAAGCGATTCTTTGGGGCGGCGCGAAACATCGAAGAGGGCGGTTCGCTGACGATTCTGGCGACTGCGCTCATCGATACCGGCTCGAAGATGGACGATGTGATCTACGAAGAGTTCAAGGGTACGGGTAACAGCGAAATCCACCTTGATCGTCGTATCGCCGAGAAGCGTGTCTTCCCGGCCATCAACATCAATCGCTCCGGTACGCGTAAAGAAGATCTCATCACCGATCCGGGTGAACTTGCCAAGATGTGGATCTTGCGCAAGCTCCTGCATCCGATGGATGAGCTCGCTGCTATCGAGTTCTTGCTCGATAAGATGAAGGACACGAAGACGAATTCGGAGTTCTTCGAGGCGATGAAGCGCTAAGTCGACGAGCCCCGCGGGCAGTGCGATCAGCGCTGCTCGCGGGCAATCGCGCGATAGCCGATATCGCGCCGGCACTGCATGCCTTCCCACTCGATTTGATCAACCAAGCGGTAAGCAGCCGACTGCGCTGCCGACACCGTGGCGCCTAAACCCACGGCGCACAATACGCGGCCGCCTGCGGTCACGACCTGCTCATCACGCAGAGCGGTGCCAGCGTGAAATACTTTGCCCGGTAGCGTTGCTGCAGCAGCAAGTCCGTTTATCACATCGCCTTTTCGGACATCATCGGGGTAGCCACCCGCAGCAAGCACGACACCAAGCGCTGCACGCGGGTCCCAGTCCATCGTCACTTGATCGAGTCGACCATCGAGAGCTGCTTCGCACAATTCGGTCAGATCCGATTTCAGCCGCATCATGATGGGCTGAGTCTCGGGGTCACCGAAGCGGCAGTTGAACTCGAGCACATTCGGTGTGCCATCGGGATGGATCATGATCCCGGCATATAAAAAACCCGTGTAAGGCATGCCATCGGCAGCGAGTCCGGCAATGGTGGGCTCGATCACCTCACGCATGATGCGTTTATGCATTTCGGGGTTGACGACGGGTGCTGGCGAATAGGCGCCCATGCCACCGGTGTTCGGACCGGTATCACCATCGCCCACGCGCTTGTGATCTTGTGAGGTGGCGAACGGCAAGGCGTGTACACCATCGGCGATCACGATGAAGCTCGCTTCCTCGCCTGGCAAGAATTCTTCGATGACGACTTCAGTGCCGGCGCCGCCGAATTGACCCTCGAACATAGAGCGCGCTGCTGCGATCGCTTCATCGGTTGTTGCAGCGATAATGACGCCCTTACCAGCAGCGAGACCGCTCGCCTTGACGACGATCGGGCTGCGCTGGCGCCGGACCCAATCCGCATCGAAAGTTTCCGCTGTGAAAGTGGCGTAAGCGGCCGTCGGGATACCGTGACGACGTAAAAATTCTTTGGTGAAAGCTTTAGAGCCCTCTAGTTGCGCCGGTGCGCGACGAGGGCCGAAGCAGCGTAAGCCGGCTTTTTCGAAAGCATCCACCACGCCGAGCACGAGCGGCGCTTCGGGGCCGATGATGGTCAGATCGATGGATTCTCGATGCGCGAGTTCGACGAGCCCTGCGACATCGTCTGCCGCAACAGCGACGTTACGCAACTTCGGTTCGCACGCCGTACCGGCATTACCGGGTGCGACCAAGACCTCGGTGACGCGCGTCGATTGTGCGCACTTCCAAGCCAGGGCATGTTCGCGCCCGCCACCGCCGACGATCAACACCTTCATCGTACGATTCCTCAGTGACGGAAATGGCGCATCCCGGTGAATACCATGGTCATGCCATGTTCATCGGCTGCAGCGATGACTTCGGCATCGCGCAAACTGCCGCCGGGTTGGATAACGGCTGCAATGCCGTATTCGGCAGCGACATCGAGACCATCACGGAATGGGAAGAAGGCATCGGAGGCCATCACCGCGCCTTTGACCTCGAGCTTCTCGTCTGCTGCTTTCATCGCAGCCACACGGCTCGAATAAACGCGGCTCATCTGGCCGGCGCCGACGCCCACGGTCGAGCGGTCACGAGCGTAGACGATCGCGTTTGATTTAACGAACTTGCAGACTTGCCACGCGAAGAGCAGATCGTCGAGCTCGTGCTCGGTCGGTTGTCGGCGAGTCACGACTTTCAAATCGCCACGCGCGACCATACCGAGATCGCGCGATTGCGCGAGCAAGCCGCCGGCGACGCTACGATATTCAAACTCGGCGCCGACGTCGCGCGGCATACTGCCGAGTGCGAGCACACGAACGTTGGGCTTCGATGCGAGAACCGCACGGGCTTCGCTCGTCACCTGCGGAGCCGCAATCACTTCGACGAACTGCTTGCCGATGATCGCGGCAGCGAGATCGGCGTCTAGCGTCTGATTGAAAGCGATGATGCCGCCGAAGGCCGATGTGGGGTCGGTACGAAAGGCGCGCTCATAGGCTTCGCTTAGAGTGCCTGCGGTCGCAACGCCACAAGGATTGGCATGTTTGACGATGACACACGCCGGTGTGCCGAATTGGCGTACGCATTCGATAGCGGTGTCGGCATCCGCGATATTATTGAAAGAGAGCTCCTTGCCTTGCAGCAGCGTACTGCTGGCAACCGAGGCGGCCCGCGGTGTGACCTCACGATAGAACGCCGCTTTTTGATGCGGGTTTTCCCCATAGCGCAGATCTTGAACCTTCTCGTAAACGAGTGGCAGCGCCTGCGGAAAGTCTGCGCCCGGAGCGGGGTTACGGCTCTGCAGATAGCTCGAGACCATCGAGTCGTAGCGTGCGGTGTGAGCGAAGGCTTTGGCCGCGAGCCAAGAGCGCAATTCGAGCGTGGTTGCGCCGTCATTGGTAGCGAGCGCTTCAAGTACGACAGCGTAGTCCTGCGGATCGACGAGCACGGTCACGGCATCGTGATTCTTAGATGCCGCACGCACCATAGCCGGTCCACCGATATCGATATTTTCGATTGCCTCGGAATACGTGCACGCCGGACGTGCGACCGTCTCGGCGAAAGGATAGAGATTCACGACCAAGAGATCGATGCGCTCGATCCCATGTAGCGCCATCACGCTCTCATCGACGCCACGACGACCGAGCAGACCGCCATGAATTTTCGGATGCAGCGTTTTGACACGACCGTCCATGATCTCGGGGAAGCCGGTGTGCTGTGCGACTTCTTTGACGGCGATACCTTGCTCGGTCAGCAATCTTGCGGTGCCGCCGGTGGAGAGAATTTCAACGCCTCGATCGGCGAGTGCTTTGGCAAGCTCGACTACACCGGATTTGTCGGAAACGGAGATGAGTGCGCGACGAATAGTGACTGGCATGATTTAGTTCGCTGTAAGACCGAATTCACGAAGTTTGCGGCGCAACGTGGCGCGATTGATGCCGAGTAAATCGGCGGCGCGTGTCTGGTTTCCGGCCGTGTGCTTCAGCACCACTCGGAATAACGGCTCTTCGACTTCGCGCAACACGAGATCGTAGAGGCCCGAAGTGTGATGGCCGTCTAGGGACTTCAAGTAGTGCTCGAGTGCGCGCTCGGTGTGGTCGCGCAGAGGGAGATCACCGCCCGTCGAGTTGTCCGCTGTCATCTGCGCTCCACAGATCAAAATATTCTTGCGCACACGCGAACTGCAGCGACGTTGATTCGGCTGCCATGAACCGGGCGCGAGCCGCGGCGGGTTCATCGAGCAGCCGGGAATACCAGCCGAGGTGTTTGCGGGCGATTCGCAGGCCAGAGTCTTCGCCATGAAAGGCATAGATATCCTGCAAATGCGCAAGAACTATATCACGCAGCTCCCTTCTGGAGAGAGCCGCGGGCTTCTGGCCGTTGGTGAGAAGGCCGTTGATGTCGCGAAAAATCCACGGGGCACCGTGCGCGGCTCTGCCGATCATGACGCCCGCTGCCCGAGTGCTGGCCAAAACGACCTGAGCTTTTTCTGCGCAGTCGATGTCGCCATTAGCCAACACGGGGATATCGACGCTGGCGCGTATCGCACGGATGGTGTCGTATTCCGCCGATCCTTCGTAGAAATCCGCACGGGTGCGGCCGTGGATGGCGAGTGCCGAGATTCCGCTCTCCTGTGCGATGCGCGCCACACTCGGACCGTTGCGATGCTCGCGATCCCAGCCAGTGCGGGTTTTGAGCGTCACGGGAATGCCAGCAGGGCTTACTGCTGTAACGACAGCCTCAAGAATACGCGCGATCAAAGGCTCATCTTGCATCAGCGCCGAGCCGCACAAACGGTTGCACACCTTTTTAGCCGGGCAGCCCATGTTGATATCGATGATCTGTGCGCCGAGGTCCACATTACGTCGCGCTGCTTCAGCGAGCGCATCGGGGTCGGCGCCTGCTAACTGGACGATACGCGGTTCGGGTTCACCCTCGTGATTCATTCTTTGACGCGACTTGCGCGAATTCCAAAGACGCGTGTCTGAGGTGATCATCTCAGAGGCCGCCATCGCGGCGCCAAGACGGCGTGCCAGAATGCGAAAGGGTCGATCAGTGATGCCGGCCATCGGTGCGAGTACGGCGGGTGCATTGATCTGCCACCGACCGATTTGGAAGCCTTGTTGAGAAACGACGTCAGTCACAACGTCGACCAACAAGACAGGTCCAGCCTTCGAGCGTTCGCCAACGACTCAAAGGTACGAGTGCGGAGTATGCACGGATCACCTCGTCTGCTTGCTCGTCGAGCAAACCGGCGAGCACGAGTACGCCGTCGTTGGCGAGCAAAGCTGTCAGTCGCGGTGCAAGCTCGCAGAGTGGCCCGGATAAAATATTGGCGAGTACGATCTTTGCGCCGCGGCGAGCCGCCACGATCGTCGAGAGTTCATCTGCCGATGCGACGCAATGCAGTGCGTTACCGACGGCATTTAGTTCGGCGTTATCCCGACTCGCGATCAGTGCTTGCGGGTCGATGTCGTGTGCATAGGCGCAGCCTGCACCGAGGCGTAGTGCGGCGATGGCGAGAATACCCGAGCCACAACCGTAATCGACCAGGCACTCGTCTTCGGTAAGCAGCGCTTTGTTCTGATGCGATGTGCTCGAATACAGCGAGTCGAGAAATTCGAGACACAAGCGCGTGGTCGGGTGGGTTCCGGTGCCGAAAGCGAGGCCAGGATCAAGAGTGACGACGACGGCGCCCTCAACATCGACCGTTGCATGGGTTGGGCAGATCCAGAGATGTTGGCCGAATTGCAGCGGATGAAAGTCTCTCAGCCACTCACGTTCCCAAGCTTTTTCTTCGATCGCCTCGAGCGTCAGTCGAGTGCGCTCGATGTGGCAAGACTGGCAGATTTGTTCGCACAGAGTGTCGACGGCGGCCTCATCGTCGAGAGATCCGATGAAAATGGCCTGCAAACGCGTCGCCGGCCAAAGGCGAATTTCGCCAGGCGCAGGTTCGAGGATTGCATCGTCGCGTTGATCCGTCAGGACAACCGAAACGGCGCCTGAGTCGAAACAGGCCTGTTCGACAAGATCGGCGTCGAGCCCGTCTAAATCGAGCGTGATCGCAAGCTGAGGCACGCGCGAATTATTTGAGGCCGAGTCGGCGTTCTAGGTAATGAATATCGAGGCCGCCTTGCGCGAATGCTGCATGCGCAAGGATTTCTTGGTGCAGCGCCGCGTTGGTCTTGATGCCCTCGACCACCATCTCTGCGAGCGCGTTGCGCATACGAGCGATGGCAACGTCACGGTCTTCGCCGTAGGAGATCAGTTTGGCGATCAGGGAGTCGTAGTGCGGCGGAACGCTGTAGCCCGAATACATGTGACTATCGACGCGAATGCCAGGCCCGCCTGGTGCGTGCCAAAGTCGCACGGGGCCCGGTGAGGGCATAAACGTTTTGGCGTCCTCAGCGTTAATACGACATTCGATCGCATGGCCTCGCAGCACGATATCGTCTTGTTTCCAAGGTAACGGCTCGCCGGAGGCAATCCGCAGCTGGGCTTTCACCAGATCGATGCCGCTGATGATTTCCGTCACCGGATGTTCGACCTGAATACGCGTGTTCATTTCAATGAAATAGAACTCGCCATCCTGATAGAGAAATTCGAGTGTGCCAGCGCTGCGATAGCCTACCGCGCGACAAGCTTCGACGACGCGCTCGCCCATCTTGGTACGCTGAGCTTCGGTGATGCCAGGCGCGGGAGCTTCTTCGATGACTTTTTGGTGGCGTCGCTGCATCGAGCAGTCGCGCTCGCCCAAGTGAATGACGTTACCGTGATGATCAGCGAGCATCTGGAATTCGATATGCCGCGGCTTCTCGAGAAACTTCTCCATGTACACCTGATCGTTACCGAAGGCGGCGAGCGCCTCCGATCGGGTCACGCCGATCGAGTGGATGAGTGCGGCGGGATTGTGCACGACTCGCATGCCGCGACCGCCACCGCCGCCTGAGGCTTTGATGATCACCGGGTAACCAATGTCTTTGGCGATACGCAGGTTCTCGTCATTATCGAGGCCGAGTGGTTCGCCTGATCCGGGCACGCACGGCACACCGTGTTGCTTCATCACTTTGATGGCCGAGACTTTGTCGCCCATCATGCGAATCGTTTCAGCCTTCGGACCGATAAAGATGAAGCCGCTGTTCTCGACTCGTTCGGCAAAGTCGGCATTCTCAGAGAGAAAGCCGTATCCCGGGTGAATTGCGGCAGCATCGGTGAGTTCGGCCGCGGCGATGATCGCCGGCATGTTGAGGTAGCTCTTCGCCGATTGCGGTGGCCCTATGCACACCGATTCGTCCGCAAGCAGCACATGTTTGAGGTTGGCGTCGGCCGTCGAATGCACAGCCACCGTCTTAATGCCGAGTTCTCGGCAGGCGCGCAGCACACGCAGCGCGATCTCGCCGCGATTGGCGATGATGACCTTATCGATCATGCCGAGGCCCGACTCACTGGATCGAGAACAGCGCTTGGCCGAATTCGACCGGATCGCCGTTCTGCACGAGTACTGAGGTGATCTTTCCGGCGCGGTCGCTTTCGATCTGGTTCATCATTTTCATCGCTTCGATGATGCAGAGAACCTGACCCACTTTGACCTCATCGCCGATTTGCACGAAGGGCTTCGCTCCAGGCGCAGGCGCGGAGTAGAAGGTACCGACCATGGGCGCCTGAACGGTGTAGTCGTTCGACTTGGCCGCTGGCGCAGCGGCACTCTCGGCCACTGGTGCAGCGGCGGCCGCGATGGCGGGCGGCGCGACCGGCGGCGCGTAGACGGGGAAGTGGCTGGCAAGGGCACCCGTCGGTTGACGGCTGATGCGCACCGACTCTTCCCCCTCTTTGATCTCGATCTCGGCGATGCCCGACTCTTCGAGCAGTTCGATCAGTTTCTTGACCTTACGAATATCCATACGCCCCCCCGATCGGATCTCAAGATCCCGAAAATGGACGCGAAATGTACCCTATTCGCGGCAAAATCGGGATAAAAGACGCTCCCGGGGCGGGGATTGCCGGTTAAGACCGGGTTTTAGGCCTTCTCTTTCGGACGCAGAGCGTCAAGGCGGCGAATCTCGTCGCGAATCAGTTGCCGAGCGGCATTCGGTTCGAGAGCGCCAGCGTTCACTTTATCGACATGATCGAGGATGAACTCAGCTTCATCAGCGTGAAGTTCCCCAATTTTCAGGGCGATGATGCGGCGCTCGCGATCCACGAAGGCCGTAAAGGGGAAGACTGGGTCCACGCCGAATGAGTCGGCGGCCGCCATGCCGTCCTCTTCGCCGATCAGGAGCGGGTAGTCGAGACCTATTTCGGCCGCGTACTTGACGACATCTTCGCGAAAATCGACAGCAACTCCGACAACTTCGACGCCTTTATCGCCACGTTCGGCCCGAATTTGTCGTAGTAGGGGGATTTCACGACGGCAGGGGGCACACCAGGTGGCCCAGAAGTTCACCACTAGCGAGGGTTGAGTGAACGAGAGGATTGCTTTCGGCGGCCCCTCCAACGTCGAGAGGGTGAAGTCCGGCAGCGTCTCGGGAATTTTCCGAGCGATGCTCGGGTTCTCGCCCGCACCACTGGCCGTTGCGGGCGCGCCCGGCAGCGGGGCCATTTCGGCTTGGGGCGGCGCCTTGGGTTCGAGAAAACTGCGAATCGCAACGAAGGCGATCAGGCCGGCGATCAGGGCGACGGCGAGGGTGATGATCAGTGACTTTTTCATGGCGCGGCTCCCGGTGCTTGGGCAAGACGGGCGACGTTCGCGAACTCGTCGGCCTTCATGAAGCCGACCACACGAAAGCGATTGAGTTCAACACCCTCGGAATTCCAAAAAGCGATGGTCGGCGGACCGAAGATGCCAAATCGTTGTAACAACGCTTGATCTGCCTCGTCGTTGGCAGTGACGTCCGCTTTGAGCAGAACGGTACCTGCCAGCACCTCTTGAACCGTTTTATCGGTGAAAGTGTAGCGTTCCATTTCTTTGCAGGAGACACACCAGTCGGCGTAGAAGTCGAGCATCACCGGGTTGCCCGCGGCGCTGGCCGCGGCGATCTCGCGATCCAAGTCCTCGATCGTTTTGATCTTCTTGAACTCGAGCGTGCTTTGCGGGTCGCTCCATTGCGGGATCGGAGCGAGCGGATCACGACCACCGAGAGCTAAACCCGCCAGCAACACCAGCCCGTACAGGCCGAGAGCAACGCCTGCGCCACGACCTAACCATCCGCGCCAAGTTTTGGGTTGGATGTCGATCCACAGCACGATCACCCCCGCGAAGGCGGGGATGGCCCACAGCAGCAGCGCGTAAGGTTCCGACACGATGCGCGCCAGCATCCATGCGGCAACAGCGAGCATCAGCACGCCAAAAAGCTTTTTGACGGTGTCCATCCAGGCGCCGGCTTTGGGTAGCAAACGTCCGGCCGAAGTGCCAATAATCAACAAAGGCGCGCCCATGCCGAGCGACATCACGAACAGGGCAGTGCCGCCGCGCAGCACATCGCCGGTTTGTGCGATGACGGCAAGAGCCGCAAACAGGGGTGGCGCTACGCAGGCCGTGACGATCAATGCTGAGAGCGCGCCCATGACTGCGACACCGCCATACGTGCCGGCGCGCTGCTGGTTGCTGACATCGGCTAGCCGCGTTTGTAGCGCTGCGGGTAGTTGCAGCGTGAAAAGACCAAACATGGAGGCTGCCAGCACCACGAAGAGCAGTGCGAACACGGTGATGATCCAAGGCTGCTGAAAGAGCGCCTGCACCTGTGCGCCGGCCGACGCCGCTGCGATGCCCGCGAGCGTATTCACCGTGGCCATGCCAAGCACGTAGCTCAAAGAAAGACTAAATGCGCGACCGGTCGTGACATTACCTTGACCGGCGATGATGCCCGAGAGGATCGGCACCATCGGTAACACGCAAGGCGTGAACGCCAGCAAGAGACCAAGACCAAAGAACGTCGCGAGCACGAGCGGCAGCGAGCCATCTTTGATCAAGGCCGCCAATCGATCTTGTTCGGAGACGAAGCCGCCTGAATCGGTGGGCAAGCTTGCTGCCTGGTCGGTGGCCGGAAGCGTGACGCTCAAACGTCTCTTTTCGGGTGGGTAGCACAGCCCCGCATCGGCGCAGCCCTGCAGACCGATGACCAGCGGCAAGGTCAGCGCATCGCCCGGTGCGCGCGAGACCGGCACGGTGATGCTGACGGCGGCGTAGTAGACCTGTTGGCGGCCGAAGAACTCGTCTTCTTTCCACTCGCCTTCGGGAATAGCCGGGTTGCCGAGTGCGGCGCCGGGGTTCGAGGCGTCGGTATCGATCGCAAAGTTGAATCGATGGCGATAGAGGTAGTAGGCGGGCGCGATCAGGAAATCGACTCGGATCTTGTCTGCCCCTTCGGCGGTCGCGGTGACCTGGAAGGCCTCCTTGGGGGGCAGAAACTCGGAATCGCCGAGCTGGGCCTGCGCGATCGGCGCCGATAACGCGATCGAAACGCTAGCCCACAGCGCGGCCATGAGATTCTTCGAGAGAATATTTTTTAGGAATTTCATGGGCTTAGTTGAAATCACCGCTCCGCTGGGCGTCCAGCATACCGGGCGATGCCCTTGAAAAGAAACAGTCCGCCACTATCATTAGCAGCCACGCGGGGAGAGTGCTAACACTCTCCCGGTTTCCAACGTCAACCTTTCGTTAGCTTAAGGAGCGAAACATGAAAATTCGTCCGCTTCATGACCGTGTGATCGTGAAGCGCCTGGAAGAGGAACGTACCTCACCAGGCGGTATCGTCATCCCCGACAGCGCTGCCGAGAAGCCCTCGCAGGGCAAGATCGTCGCCATCGGTAAGGGCAAGATCCTCGAAGACGGCTCGGTCCGTGCGCTCGACGTCAAGGTCGGCGACAAGATCCTCTTCGGCAAGTACAGCGGTACCGAAGTGAAGGTCGATGGTGATGATCTCCTCGTGATGCGCGAGGAAGACATCATGGCCGTCATCGAAGGCAAGTAAAGCCAACTCACTCCACTTTCAAGGAATACAGAAACATGGCTGCCAAAGAAGTCCGTTTTAGTGATGACGCTCGTTCGCGCATGGTGCGCGGCGTCAACATTCTCGCCAACGCCGTTAAGGCGACCCTCGGCCCGAAGGGCCGTAATGCCGTGCTCGAGAAGAGCTTCGGCGCCCCGACCGTCACCAAGGACGGCGTGTCGGTCGCCAAAGAAATCGAACTGAAGGATAAGTTCGAGAACATGGGCGCGCAGATGGTGAAGGAAGTTGCTTCCAACACCTCCGACGAAGCCGGTGACGGCACCACGACTGCCACGGTGCTCGCTCAGGCGATCATCCGCGAAGGCATGAAGGCCGTTGCCTCGGGCCGCAACCCGATGGACATCAAGCGCGGTATCGACAAGGCCGTCGCCGTTGCCACGGAAGACATCAAGAAGCTCGCCAAGCCCTGCAAGGACAACAAGGCGATCGCTCAGGTCGGCACGATCAGCGCCAACAGCGATGACTCGATCGGCAAGACCATCGCTCAGGCGATGGAGAAGGTCGGCAAGGAAGGCGTGATCACGGTTGAAGAAGGCTCGGGCCTGCAGAACGAACTCGACGTCGTCGAGGGTATGCAGTTTGACCGTGGCTATCTCTCACCGTATTTCATCAACCAGCAGGCCAACCAGACTGCTGAGCTCGACAAGCCCTACATCCTGCTCGTCGACAAGAAGATCTCGAACATCCGCGAAATGCTGCCGGTGCTCGAGGGCGTTGCGAAGGCGGGTCGTCCGCTGCTCGTGATCGCTGAAGACGTCGAGGGTGAGGCTCTGGCCACGCTTGTCGTTAACAACATCCGTGGCATTCTGAAGGTCGCTGCCGTCAAGGCGCCGGGCTTCGGTGATCGTCGTAAGGCGATGTTGCAGGACATCGCGATCCTCACGGGCGGCACGGTCATTTCTGACGAAGTGGGCTTGCAGCTCGAGAAGGCCACGCTGAATGATCTTGGCGAAGCGAAGAAGATCGTGGTCGAGAAGGAAAACACCACGATCATCGACGGTGCTGGCAAGAATGCCGACATCAAGGCTCGCGTTGAGTCGATCCGTCAGCAGATCGAAGAAGCGACCAGCGACTACGACAAGGAGAAGCTCCAAGAGCGTGTTGCGAAGCTGTCGGGCGGCGTTGCCGTCATCAAGGTGGGCGCTGCCACCGAGATCGAAATGAAGGAAAAGAAGGCGCGCGTCGAAGACGCCCTGCACGCCACGCGTGCGGCGGTCGAAGAAGGCGTGGTGCCGGGCGGTGGTGTTGCGCTGATCCGCGCCACCAAGTCGCTCGAGAAGCTCGAAGGTGTGAACGAAGACCAGACGGTCGGTATCCGCATCCTCGCTCGCTCGATCGAAGAGCCGCTGCGTCAGATCGTGGAGAACGCTGGCGAAGACGCCGCTGTGATCCTCAATCAGGTTAAGGCTGGTAAGGGCGCCTACGGCTACAACGCCGCCACGGGTGAGTATGGCGACATGCTCGACTTCGGCATCCTCGACCCGGCCAAGGTCACGCGTCTTGCGCTGCAGAACGCAGCGTCGGTCGCCGGCCTGTTGCTGACCACCGAGGTCATGATCGCCGAGGCTCCGAAGGACGATCACGACCACGTGCATCCTGCCCCGACGGGTATGGAAGGCATGGGGATGTAATCCCCCCGTCACGCCATCCCCTCCGTGCGTGACGTTCCAAAGGCCCGGGAGAAATCCCGGGCCTTTTCTTTTGGGGCTTTCGGTCTCGGTCGGATGACCATGTAGACTTTGGCCCATGTCGGTCTATACCAATCTGCTCTCGCCACTCGATCTCGGTTTCACGACCTTGCCGAATCGAGTCCTCATGGGTTCGATGCACACGGGTCTTGAGGATGATCCCAAGCATTTCGGACGTCTCGCGACCTATTTCGCCGAGCGTGCTCGCGGTGGTGTCGGTCTCATCGTCACGGGTGGTTTCGCGCCGAACGTTGAGGGCTGGTTGTCACCCTTTGGATCGCGCTTGGCGTCGTCTCGTGCGGCCACGCGGCATCGTCCGATCGTCGATGCGGTTCATGCCGAGGGCGGTCGGATCGCACTACAAATTCTGCATGCGGGGCGTTACGGATATCACCCGCTGTCGGTCGCGCCGTCGCGCATCAAGTCGCCCATCACGCCCTTCACGCCGCGCGCGCTGAGTGCGGCGGGCGTCGAGCGCCAGATACGCGCCTTCGTGCGTTGCGCCACACTCGCTCGCGAAGCTGGCTATGACGGTGTGGAAGTGATGGGATCCGAAGGGTATTTCATCAATCAATTTTTGGTGGAACACACCAATCGTCGCAACGACCAGTGGGGCGGCTCTTTCGAAAATCGAATGCGATTGCCGGTCGAGATCGTCTCGCGCATACGCGAGGCTGTCGGTCGTGACTTCATCATCGTTTATCGGCTGTCGATTCTCGATCTGATCCCGAACGGTCAGAGTTGGGATGAAGTCGTACAGATGGCTAAGGCCATCTCCGCCGCCG
The DNA here is from genome assembly GCA_049455235.1 of Steroidobacteraceae bacterium. GTDB lineage: Bacteria > Pseudomonadota > Gammaproteobacteria > Steroidobacterales > Steroidobacteraceae > UBA964. The sequence goes on along the minus strand of JBMTZD010000002.1, from coordinate 75,992 downwards.
GCGCGACAATTCTCAACTCCGGTATCGGTTGGCATGAGGCGCGTATTCCAACTATCGCAACGTCCGTGCCACGCGGCGCGTTCACCTGGGTCACGGGGAAGCTTCGGCGAGAATTACGAGCTACGGGCATCAACATACCGCTGTGCACGACGAATCGCTTGAACACGCCCGAGGTTGCCGATGCCGTGCTCGCGGCAGGCGATGCCGACATGGTATCGATGGCTCGGCCTTTGCTTGCCGATGCCGATTTCGTCCGTAAGGCTTCGCAGGGGCGTGCTGCTGACATCAATACCTGTATTGCCTGTAACCAGGCTTGTCTCGATCACACCTTCTCGGGAAAGATCTCTTCGTGCTTGGTCAATCCGCGGGCATGCCACGAAACCGAGCTCGTCATCACGCCAGCCAGAACAATCAAAAAAATCGCTGTCGTCGGGGCAGGACCAGCGGGCCTTGCGGCTGCCGTGACTTTGGCAGAGCGCGGGCATCGCGTGACACTATTCGAAGCGGATTCACGCATCGGCGGGCAGTTCAATCTTGCCAAGCAAATTCCAGGCAAGGAAGAGTTCGAGGAAACGCTGCGTTATTTCCAAGGGAGACTGCTCGCGACGGGCGTCGATGTGAAGCTCGGCCAGCGCGTGGCGGCAACATCTTTGATCAGTGGCGACTTCGACGAAGTGATTCTCGCCACCGGTGTGCTACCGCGTGATCCGAAAATCGAAGGGCAGGATCATCCTAAAGTTTGCAGCTATCTCGATGTGCTGACGGGTCGACGCGAAGTCGGCAAGCGCGTAGCTATCGTCGGTGCCGGTGGCATCGGTTTCGATGTGGCCGAGTATCTCGTTCACGACGGCCCCTCGGTGACGCTCGATCGCGACGCTTGGCTGCGTGAGTGGGGCGTGGGTGATCCCGAGGTCGCTCGCGGCGGCGTCGCGGGTGTGAAGCCCCAACCGATCGCGCCGGCGCGTGAGGTCTGCTTGTTGCAGCGTAAGGCGGGCAAGCCCGGTGCGGGCCTTGGCAAAACGACGGGATGGATCCATCGCACGACGCTCAAGATGAAGCGCGTCGAGATGATGGGGGATGTGCAATACCAGCGCATCGATGATGCGGGTCTGCACATCACGGTCGGCGGTTCGCCGCGCAGTTTGGCTGTCGATACGGTGGTGCTCTGCACGGGCCAGGAGCCCTTGCGCGAACTCGCCGCCCCGTTACAGCAAGCGGGTGTGACCGTGCATTTGGTCGGTGGCGCCGATGTGGCCGCCGAGCTCGATGCCAAGCGCGCCATTCGCCAGGCGACGGAGCTCGCTGCGCGCTTATGAGATTGTATTTTTCGAGACTTTAACTTGTGGAAGTACTGCCCATGATCAAGCAGGGAATCATCGCTGGGTTTTTGATTGCGTTGACGGCTCTCACCGCGCACGCAGCAACGCCCGAGACGAATGCGGACGCCAAAGCCAAGGCATTTTTTGAAGCGGCTTTTGATGAGGATGTGGCTGCGAGTCCTGAGTACGCGACGGCTCTTGGTTTGCGTTCTCGTTATGGTGAATGGTCGCCGCTGACCGAGGAGCGTCGTCAGGAAGATCTGGCGCGTACTCGGCGACAGCTACAGGCCCTCGAATCCACCATCGATCGAAATACGCTCGGCGCTCAGGGGCGCTTGTCTTACGACATCTTCTTGATGAACGCGAAGCGTGACATCGCCCGTGACGAATGGCGCTACCATCGGTATCCCTTCGATCAGATGAACGGTCTTCAGGCGCAGATTCCCGCGTTCCTGATCAACTCCCATCGCGTGCAGTCGGTGTCGGATGCCGAGGCCTATATTTCCCGCCTGCGTGGCGTGGCCTCGCGTATCGATCAAGCGATCGCAAACGCCGATCGTGCAGAAAAGAACGGCGCCTTGCCGCCCGCTTTTGTTTTCCCTTACGTGGTGTCGGATGCAGCCAACATCATCAAGGGCGCGCCATTCGATGCATCGGGCGGGGACAGCCCTCTCTGGGCTGACATCAGCGGCAAAATTGCAGCCATCGAGGTTGATGCATCGACGCGCGAACGATTGCTGACCGCAGCACGTAGCGCGCTGCTCGAATCGGTGGGCCCGGGATATCAAAAGCTGATCGAGTATGCGACGGCCGCCGGCAAGCGTGCGGGTACGGATGATGGTGTGTGGCGTTTGCGCGAGGGCGCGCGTTACTACGATTTTCTGCTCTCGAATTACACGACGACGTCGATGACGGCCGAAGAGATTCATCAATTGGGTCTTGCTGAGGTTGCGCGGATCCACGGCGAGATGAGGGCCATCATGAAGCAGGTGGGGTTCGCGGGCGACCTGCAAGCTTTCTTTGAATTCATGCGCAAGGATCCGCAGTTTTATTATCCAGAGACGGCGGAGGGTAAGGCTGCTTACCTCGCCGAGGCGACACGCTTGATCGATGCGATGCGTGAGCGTCTGCCATCGCTATTTCGTACGCTTCCCAAGGCGCCGATGATCGTGAAAGCCGTTGAGCCGTTCCGCGAGAAATCGGCTGGCAAGGCTTTCTATCAGCGACCCTCAGCCGACGGCACACGGCCTGGCGTCTATTACGCGAATCTCTATCGCATGGCTGACATGCCCAAGTACGAGATGGAAGCGCTTGCTTACCATGAGGGCATCCCAGGCCATCATATGCAGCTCGCTATCGCGGGTGAGCTCGACGAGTTGCCGCGTTTCCGTCGCTTTGGCGGTTTCACTGCGTATTCAGAAGGTTGGGGGCTCTACACCGAGCGCTTGCCCAAAGAACTCGGGTTGTACTCTGACTCCTACTCGGATTTTGGCCGACTCGTGATGGAGCTAACTCGTGCAGTTCGTTTGGTTGTCGACACCGGTTTGCACGCTAAGCGCTGGACTCGTGAGCAGGTCATTCAATATCACCTCGACAACATGCCGATGACGCGTGATGCGGCAACGAAGGCGACCGAGCGTTATATCGTCATGCCGGGGCAGGCGACCGCCTATACGGTCGGAATGTTGCATATCGTGAAGTTGCGCGAGAAAGCGCAGCGCGCGCTCGGTGCGCGTTTCGATATCCGCGATTTTCATGATGTGATTCTGCGATCAGGCGCCTTGCCGCTCGATATTCTCGAAGCGCAGGTCGACGACTGGATTCGCTCGAACACGGACACGCGAACTCCTGTTCAGGCGCTCGATCTGTATCGCCTTGAGCAGCCAGTGGATCCACAGCTCTCTCCCGATGGTCAGCATGTGGCTGTCTTGCGAGAAATGCGCGATATCCAGACCGATCGAGTGGTGACAGAGTTGTGGTTGGTCGATGTCAAAACGAGCGCACGGCAACTGTTGGTTGGAGCTGATAAATCACCGCGCTCGGCGCGCTGGTCGCCGGATGGTTCCCGAATCGCCTTTATCGGACGTGATGGAGGCAAGCCGCAGATATTCGTTCTAGATGTGCGCGACGGACGCGCACGCGTGATCACGCGCGGCACGCAAGCGCCGAGTGGCATCGCCTGGTCACCCGATGGTTCACGCTTGGCTTTCGTGATGTTGGTGGAGAAAAAGCCCAAGGCTTTTTATCAACTCGCCAAAAAACCGGAGGGTGCTCAGTGGGCGCCGGAGCCGCGCATCGTTCGTGACTATCCTTATCGCACGGACTCAGGTGGCTGGAGCACGCCCGGCGAGAGGCACGTGTTTGTCATCGGTATCGACGGTTCGAGCGAGCCGCAGCAGATCACACGTGGCGCCGGTGATTGGGGCGCAAGAGATGAGTCTCCCGCTTGGATGCCCGATGGGCGCTCGCTCGTTGTTTCAGCCGATACCCATGAGGCGGCTCGCCGACGCGCCAATCAGACCGACCTTTGGCAGATTTTTTTGAGCGCGAACACAGCGCCCCGACAACTGACTCGCGATGATGGCTCTGAGACCTCGCCGGCTATCAGTCCGAATGGGCGTGAGCTCGTCTACGTCGGATGGAAAACCCGGCGCAACTCACATCAGCGTACGGATCTCTTTTGGATCTCGGTGGATGCAAAGACGGCGACGGCAGCAGTCAATCTGACATCAGCGCTTGATCGAGTCGCCTCGCAACCGCGGTGGCGAGAAGATGCGTCGGGCATCTACTTCCAGTATCAAGATCAAGGCGTGAATCGGGTGGGCTTTGTCACGCGAGATCGCGTCATCACGCGTGTTATCGATGCATTTGGTGCGACACGCTTGTTGTTGCCTTCGTCGGGTGGCAGCGCGTTTTCGACCGCAGCAGGCGTCTTTGCTTATCCGAGTGTCGAGGCGGATCGACCGGCGACGCTCGCCATCGCCGATGTCCAGGGTGCGCGAACTTTGTGGGACATGAATGCCGCGTGGCGTGAGCAACGGGAAATCGGCAAGCTCGAGGAGTTATGGGTCAAATCGAGCGCCGATCGCCGGCCTGTGCATGCGTGGGTTCTGTATCCACCTGGATTCGACTCCTCAAAGAAATATCCGCTTGCACTCGACATTCACGGCGGACCGCATCTTGATTACGGCCCGATGTTCTCGATAACCCATCATCTTTATGCGGCCGCAGGCTATGTGGTGGCCTTCGCTAATCCCCGCGGTTCGATCGGTTATGGCGAAGAGTTTGCGAGCCTCATCAATCGTGCTTATCCGGGGAAAGATCACGATGATCTGATGACGGTGGTCGATGAGGTTGTCGCCAAAGGCTTCATCGATACCGATCGTTTGTACATCGGTGGCGGTTCGGGTGGTGGTGTGTTGTCTTCTTGGGCGATCGGAAAAACAAGGCGATTTGCAGCGGCTTCGGTCAAGCGACCCGTGATCAACTGGACATCGACTGCGCTCACGACCGATATCGGCTCAACGATGGCCGGTTATTGGTTCGATCGTATGCCATGGGACGAGCCCGAAAAATATTGGGCACGTTCACCGTTATCGTTGGTCGGCAAGGTGCGTACGCCCACGTTGATCATCACCGGCGAACAAGATTGGCGCACGCCGATGAGTGACTCGGAGCAATATTTTCAGGCGCTACAGTTGCAAGGTGTGGAGAGCGCTTTGATGCGTTTGCCGGAGGCGAGCCATGGTTTCGGCAGACCGAGCCAATGGCTTGCAGCGATCCAGGGAACGATCGGCTGGTACGATTCACATCGATTGATGAACTGAAGCAGGTGCGCCTATGAAGCAGACTCGCAAAAAAGCCGGCCGATGGGTTGGTAATCTCTATTTGGGAAGTCTGCTAGTGATGGCTGCGAGCCCCCTTACATTGGGCGGGACACCACCTGCAGCCGACATGACAGCGCCGGCTTCAATGCCCTCGCGTCTATCCGCAGGTTACGCCGACGTCGATCGCCTCATGCGAGATTTTTTGAGCCGCGAAAATGTTCCGGGCGGTGCCTGGGGCATCATCGTCGATGGACAACTCGTTCACGTCGGCGTGTATGGTCTTCGCGACGTCGCAATTGGAGCCGAGGTCAAAAGTGATAGCGTATTTCGCATCGCCTCGATGACCAAGAGCTTCACGGCCCTGGCGATTTTACAGTTGCGTGACGCGGGTCGTTTATCGCTCGACGATCCTGCTGAGCAGTACTTGCCTCAGTTACGTCATTGGCGCTATCCGAGCAGTGACTCGCCGAAACTGACCATTCGTCATTTGCTGACGCACTCGGCCGGATTTCCGGAAGATAATCCTTGGGGTGATCAACAGCTCGCGATCAGTGAGGAGGCGTTCACTGCCTTGTTGGATCAGGGGATGCCGTTCTCGAATCCGCCCGGTGTTGCTTTCGAGTATTCGAACTACGGTTATGCCTTGCTTGGACGGATCGTATCGGCCGTTTCGGGTATGCCTTACCCGACGTATGTACAAAAACGAATTCTTGAGCCGCTCGGGATGAGCTCGACGACGCTAGAGCCGGCAGCCGTCGACGATCAACGCCTCGCGCGCGGTTATCGCTTCGAGGATGGTCAATGGAAGCTCGAGCCGCAGCTGGCCGATGGTGCGTTTGGCGCCATGGGCGGCATGCTGACTTCGCTTGATGATCTTGGTCGCTACGTCGGAGCGTTTCTGGCGGCCTATCCGCCGCGCAACGAGGCTTTGAACGCACCCGTCGCGCGCGCTTCCTTGCGTGAGATGCAGCAGATGTGGCGGTTGCGACCCGCGTCGATTACTTTGAGCAAGACAGGACAACCGCAGCTGAATGTGGCCGGGTATGGCTATGGACTTCGCATCAGTCAGAGCTGCGAGTTTTCGCATATCGTCGCGCATTCAGGTGGTCTGCCGGGTTTTGGCTCGCAGATGCGTTGGCTGCCCGAGTATGGTGTTGGTTTGATCGCGCTTGGCAATCGCACGTACACGCCGTGGAGTGGTGCGTTGGATGAGGCGATCTCCATCTTGGCTCGAACTGGCGCGCTTAAACCGCGCGCGATCGATCCGTCTGCGGAACTGCAGTCGGCTCGTATTGCGGTGGAGAGCTTAGTGACCCAGTGGGATGGCAGCATCGCGCGAGAGCTGGCCGCGATGAATCTTTTTCTCGATCGTTCGCTGGAGCGACGTCGGGCCGAGTTCGCGCAATTAGCGCAAGAGCTAGGCGTATGTCGCAGTCGCCCAGGTTACGTCAGCCTCGAGAATCGCCTCCGAGGCGATTGGATGTTCGACTGCGAACGCGGCACGCTACGAGCTTCTGTGACCTTGTCACCCACGATGCCCCCCAAAGTTCAGCACCTTGAGCTGCGTCGCGGAACCGCTCGTGATGAGCGAGCGCCCGCGAGTTGTCAGTTCATGCCTGAATAATAGAGCGGCGCGCCGGGTCCGATCGGTAGACCGAAACCGAGCCACAGTCCGAACATGATCGACCATCCGATCAGGAAGGTCACTGAATAGGGCAGCATCACGGCGACCACGGTGCCGAGCCCCGCTCGTGATTCGTACTTCTGGAAGAACGCGATGATGAGCGCGAAATAACTCAGCATCGGCGAGATGATATTGGTCACACTGTCACCGACACGATAAGCGGTTTGTGTAAGTTCGGGTGAAAAGCCCAGCAACATGAACATCGGCACGAAAACGGGCGCCATCAAAGCCCACTTCGCCGATGCCGATCCCATCATCAGGTTCACGGTCGCTGTCAGTAGGATGAACAGCGCAAACAGCGGCACGGCCGACAAGCCGAGAGCCTTAAGTCCTTCTGCGCCGTTGACAGCCATGATGAGTCCAAGCTGCGTCCAGTTGAACAGCGCGACGAATTGCGCAGCAAAGAACACGAGCACGAGATAGCCGCCGAGAGTCGACATGCTGTTACTCATGCCTTTGACGATGTCAGCGTCACTGCGGATCGTGCCGGCACCGATGCCGTAGGCGACGCCGCTCACCACGCCGAAGAGAAAGATGATGGCGACGACCCCTGAGAGCAGCGGCGACTTAAGAAGTTCGCCCGTATCGGGATCGCGTAGGAAGCCACCACCTGGCACCGAGCCGATGGGTAGCATCGACCAGATGATCAGCAGCGTCATCAATAGACTCGCGATCCCCGCGTATCGAAGGCCGCGACGCTCTTGCCACGAGAGTTCACTCGAGGAAGGCGTTTCGACGGATCCATCGAGCGCCTCTTTATTCGAATTGGCGAATCGCCTCTCTGTGAAGCGTTCGGTGACGAACCATCCGAGTAGGGTGACTAACGGCGTTGACGCTGCGAGGAAGTACCAGTTAGCAAGCGGGCTCACTACGTAGCTTTCATCAACGATACGTGCCGCTTCCTGCGAGAGGCCGGCTAACAAGGGGTCGATGGTGCCGATCAATAAATTGGCGGAATATCCACCCGAGACGCCGGCGAACGCGGCCGCCATTCCGACGATCGGATGCCGTCCTGCCGAGTGGAAAATCAGACCTGCAAGCGGAATCAACAACACGTAGCCAATTTCACTCGCCATATTGGACATGACGCCGGCGAAAACCATGATCGGCGTCAGCAGTTGGCGCGGCGCAGCCAGCACGAGCTTGCGCAGCGCGGCGCCAATGAGGCCCGAGTGCTCGGCAACGCCGATGCCGATCAGTGCGACGAGCACGGTGCCGAGTGGTGCAAATCCCGTGAAGTTGGTAACGAGGTTAGTCAGGATACGGTGCAAGCCCTCAAGACTCAGAAGATTGACCGGTGTCACGGTCGCCCCCGTGGTCGGGTGTTGAACGGAGACGCCCAACTGAGTAGCGATGAACGAGGCGATCACGACGATCAGAGCCAATAAGGCGAACAGCGTGGCGGGGTGAGGCAATGCATTGCCAGCTCGCTCGACGGTGTCGAGAAAACGGTCCATCGCGGTCTTTTTCGAGTTCGTCATGAGTTCGATTAGCCTCCGGTCGATGCAATCGTCTGAGGCAACAAGCCTGCCTGTCGCAGGGTCGCCTCGAGTTGTTGGGTATGTTCAGAGTCGCGCGTCTCGATGGTGAAATCGAGATCGGCATCTTTGATAGGAACATCGAGAAAGAGTCGATGATGCGCCACGTCTACGATGTTGCCGCCGGCGTTGCCGATGAGCGTTGCGATGCGGGCGAGGGTCCCCGGTTGATCGGCGCTCTCGAAGCGAAAGGTCACTAGGCGTCGTTCACGGACGAGTTGTCGCTGCAAGACGATGCCGAGGAGTCGGGTATCGATATTGCCACCGCATAAAACGAGACCGACTTTTTTCCCTTTGAAGCGCTCGGGATGCGCCAAGATAGCGGCAAGTCCAGCAGCCCCGGCACCTTCGACGACCGTTTTTTCAATGGATACGAGTAGGCTGATGGCATTCTCGATCGCTGAATCATCGATCAATAGAATGTCGTTAACGCATTTTTCAATGATCGGCTGCGTTAATCGTCCTGCATTGCGTACAGCGATGCCCTCGGCGATGGTGCGCTCTGCAAAAGTCGCGGCGGTGCCTTTGACGGCGGCATACATGCTAGGAAATGCGCGCGTTTGCACGCCAATCAGTTCGATGGTCGGTTGCATGGCTTTGGCGGCCACGGCCATGCCCGCAAGCAGTCCGCCACCGCCGATGGGCACACAGAGCATCTCGAGCTCGGGCACTTCTTCGAGCATCTCGAGCGCGATCGTGCCTTGACCGGCAATGACCTTTTCGTCGTCGTAGGGGTGCACGAAAACGAGATGCTCTGTCGACGCAATGTCATGCGCGTGTCGTTCGGCATCGATCAACTGTGTGCCATGCAGCACCACGCGCGCTCCGTGTGCACGAGTTTGCTGCACCTTATTGAATGGCGTATTTGCCGGCATGACGATGGTGGCCGGGATGCCTAAACGACTGGCGTGAAACGCCACGCCCTGAGCGTGATTGCCGGCAGACATCGCGATAACGCCGCGTCGTCGCTGATCTTCGTTCAGGCTGCGTAGCTTATTGAGAGCGCCGCGTTCCTTGAACGAGGCCGTGAATTGGTGATTTTCGAACTTAAGCCAAATTTCGGCACCGGTCAGGGCTGATAAGGTTCGAGAGCGCCGGCAAGGCGTCCGCTCGATCTGATCACCGAGAGTCCTTGCGGCATCTACGATATTTTCGAAGCTCACTACCATGGCATCATGATACCGTTGCAGCCTGTCTCTGCGCTGCCGACCCTTGCTTTAGTTCTTACCGATGACTGCGCCTTCCGATTCCCGTATAGCCCGATGGCGTCAGTCGACGCTGGCCCCCTTCGGCCACAAGGTTTTTGCCGTTTTCTGGTGGGCGTCGCTCGTCTCGTCGCTCGGCAGTTTGATCCAGACGGTCGGTGCCTCTTGGCTGATGGCGACTATCGCGCCCTCGCCGGATCAGGTCGCACTCGTACAAACGGCGGGCACGTTGCCGTTCTTTTTTCTGTCGTTGATCGCCGGTGCTTACGCCGATACGCACGATCGTCGCTGGGTCATGATTCTCTCGCAGCTATTGATGTTACTGGCATCGATAGCGTTGGCGGTCTTTGCGATCTTCGGCATGCTCACGCCGATTTGGTTGCTGACGTTCACCTTTCTCATTGGCTGCGGCACCGCCGCATTCGCGCCCGCATGGCAGGCCTCGATCGCCGATCAAGTGCCGCGTGCACAAATCCCAGCTGCCGTCATGGCTAACGCCGTGGGCTTCAATCTTGCGCGTAGCGTGGGGCCGGCGATCGGCGGTGTGATTGTGGCGAGCGTTGGTGCAGCAGCGGCCTTCGTCATCAACGCGCTTTCGTATATCGGGATGTTGAGTGCCTTGCTGTGGTGGCGGGCGCCGAAGAGTGAGAACGCCTTACCGCCCGAACCGCTCTTCGGTGCGATCGGCGCTGGTATTCGATACGTTCGTCTGTCGCCGCATCTGACAGCGATCTTGATTCGCGCGGTGTTGTTCACCGTGCCGATCTCCGCGGTGCCGGCGCTGATGCCGGTCGTTGCGCGCGATCTTTTGTCGGGCGGTGCTCCAACCTACGGTATCTTGCTCGGCGGCTTCGGCATCGGGGCGATGATGGGTGCGCTATCGAGCAGCGCGCTACGCAGCCGTTTCTCAAGCGACGCGCTGTTGCGCTGGATCTGCGCAGTGGCGACGGTGGCGATGATCATCATCGCCCAAAGTCCGAACGCGGTCGTGACCCTACTAGCCCACGTGCTTGCCGGTTCGGTATGGACTTTGGGTCTTGCCAATCTCAACATTGCGATGCAGTTGTCATCGCCCCGTTGGGTGACAGGCCGAACCTTGGCGCTGTATCAAACCTTTGCTTTTGCGGGTCTCGCTCTTGGCAGTTGGTTGTGGGGCCACTTGGCGGCAGGCTACGGTCTGCGCGAAATATTGACCGTCGCCGGCGCGTCTTCTTTGAGCACCTTTCTGGTGGCTCGGTGGTTACCCGTCTCCATCGCGCGTATGGGATCGCTCGATCCGCAAACAGCACAGGTCGTCGATTCACCTGCCGTCGAGCTTGATCCGGCGTCGGGCCCCATCGTTATCGAGATTGAATATCGGGTTTCTGAGCAGAACGCGCGGCAGTTCGTTGCGGTAGCGCACGAGTTGGGTCGTCGTCGACGTCGCGATGGAGCTTATCGATGGTCGCTGTGTCAGAGCCTCGATGATCCTGAAGTGTGGACCGAGCGTTTTGAGAGTCCAACGTGGACTGATTATCAACGGCGTTTGACCCGGCCGACGCTCGCTGATCGTGAAGTTCGAGAGCAACTCACCGCGCTGATCGAAGGCGGTCGAGGTAAGGCGCGACGCTATATCGAGCGGCCTGCGGGAGCGATGCCGCTCGGTGGACCTGCCTCGCGCGACGAGCCGCTAGACGATACCGTCAGTCACGGGTAACGGCGTCGATATCGCTGCCCGAAACAATGCGAGGCAGCGCTAATGCCGCAGCGGCTGCAATCACTAGCAGCGGCGCGATCATCACCGTGAAGGACCACTGCCAACCCGCTGATTGCACCACGAGCGGGACCAGCGCCGGAAACAGGGCGAAGCCTGCACTCAGTGGTGCGGAGCCGCAGACGGCATACGCGGTGGTTCGCATACGTGTCGGGAACAGGTCTGTTAGTAGCGCGCCGACCACGGCGTTACTGCCGTAGAAAAAAGCCCCTGTGAGACCGAATAGAGCGAGGTCCTGCCAGCGCTCCTGCGGCAACCACATGAGCGCGACGAGCGCGGCAGCGCCGAGCACGGTCCATAGCGCGAAGGTGTCGCGCCGTGGCATCCAGTACTCACCCACATAGGCGGCAGCGAGATAGCCAAAGATTGCGATTCCGTTAGAGAGCCCAACGAGTTGCGCTGCTTCCGATTGGCTGTAGCCACGCACCTCCATGAAATAGGTCGGAAAAAAGAAAGCAGTGCCTGCGTAGGCGCAGCCAAATGCGAAGAACAGGATGATCGAGGCGATTGAGCGTCGTCGATAGTGGGTGGAGAACATTTCGCGCAGCAAGCCCCAGTCGATGAGCGAGGCACGATCGCTCGAGCGGGTGGCCGCGACTTGCTGAAAACGCTCGCTCTCGGGCAGGCGCCAGCCGATCAAAAAAGCGATCGGTACGACGGCAAAGCCAATAAAGAAAATGGAGCGCCAACCGCTCGTTTCGAGCAGGGGTGCTGCGAGCATGGCAGCCAAAAACCAGCCCAGTGGATAGCCGCATTGCAAAACGCCCATCAGCATGCCCCGATGCCGCGCAGGCGCCGATTCGGCGACGTACGCTGCCGTGATCGGCGCAAGACCTGCCGCTAGACCGAAGGCTAGGGCACGCAACCAGGTCAGTTGCGTCAAATCTTCGACCACTCCGTGCAGTCCGACAAATAGCGCAGACAGCGCGAGCAGCGCAGTCAAAGTCCAGCGACGCCCCCAAGTGTCCGCCGCGAGTCCGGCGAAGATCACCATCACCGATGCCGTGATGAAGCCGACGGTGAGGATGAGTCCAACAACATCGAGCCCGACCTGAAACTCGCCCAAGATGCCGGGTATGGCATATCCGAATAAGGATTGGTCGAGATTGCTCATCGTCCAGGCGAACACGCTGAAGATGAGGACGCTGATCCAGTGGCGGCTCGCGCCGGTTGTAGTTGTTGTCATGGTGGAAAATACTAACCGCTCTTAAGGGGGTACGCGATGCAAGAACGACGTCAAGTTGATCCGATGGCTGGAGTGGCGCGGTTGCGCCACGAGTTCGGAGAGCATGGTGGCGTCAATCTCTCCATCGAGACTAGTGCGACTTTCACCGTGATGGAAGCCGGCAAGATGCCGGCGATCTTCGAGGGGCGTGAAGGGCCGGGCGGCGGCTGTTTTCTCTACGGTCGCCATTTCAACCCGACGGTCATGGTGCTTGCGCGTCATCTGGCGGCGCTCGAGGCGACAGAGAGCGCCTACTGCACGGCGAGCGGAATGGCTGCCATCTCCGGCTCGTTGTTGCATGCCTGCAATCAAGGTGACCATATCGTTGCAGGGCAAGCTTTGTACGGCGGCACTTGGGCGCTGTTGCATGATTTTTTGCCGCGCAAAGCCGGCATCGACACCACTTTCGTCGATCTGTCGAATCTCGCCTCGGTCGAGGCGGCATTCACCGCCCGCACGCGAGTGCTGTACTGCGAAACCGTATCCAATCCGACCTTGCGAGTGGCGAACTTGCCGGCGCTCGCCGAGATTGCCCATCGCCATGGCGCTTTGTTGATCGTCGACAACACGTTTGCGCCGCTATCGATTTCACCCGCCGTGCATGGCGCGGATGTCGTGATTCATAGTCTCACCAAATTCATCAACGGCGCCTCGGATATCGTCGCAGGCTGCGTTTGTGCGAGCGGCGCTTTCATCGATGGCATGTACGATTTGCACCTTGGCAGTTTGATGTTGCTAGGGCCGACGATGGATCCGCGTTCGGCTTACGAAGTGGCCACGCGGTTCCCGAATCTCGGCTTGCGTATGCAAGAGCATGCTCGGCGCGCGATGAGCTGCGCTGAAAGACTGACGTCGCTCGGTGCCAGCGTGATTTATCCAGGGCTTGCGAGCCATCCCGATCATTCGCTGCATCGCGAATTGGCCAATCCGGGCTACGGCGCCGGGGGTCTGCTGGCAGTCGATCTCGGTAGTGCCGAGCGCGCCAATCGCTTTATGGAACATCTGCAGAACATCGAGGACTTCGGCTACATGGCCGTGAGCCTCGGTTTCAGCGACACCTTAATGAGCGCCAGCGCATCGAGCACTTCGAGTGAGCTCGATGAACAGGCTCTGGCGCGTGCGGGAATCAGCCCTGGGCTCGTCCGCTTGTCTATCGGGTATACCGGCTTGCTGGAAGATCGTTTGGATCAGCTCGAGCGTGGCTGGCGAGCGGCGAACGGTTAAGCTTCAAACTTACGACGACTCAATACGGCGACTCAATCGGAGGAATCGGCGATGGCGATCGAGATGACCCAAGCTGCGGAACGACCGATCGATCGATGGTTTTCTGCTTACTCAGCCGATCATCAGGATGCGCGCAATCAGCTATTGCACGTGATCTGTGTGCCGGCCATCGTGTGGTCCGTGATGGCACTGCTGTATTCCATCCCGGTCGGCAGCGCCCTGCCGGTCGGCACTGTGGCATGGGTCGCAGCCATCGTCACCATGGGATTCTGGATGCGCTTGTCACTGCCTCTCGGTGTCGGTGCGGCGATCTGCATGGTGATCAGTCTCGGCCTTACCGAATATGTGCATGCTGAGTTTGGCGTAGTAGCGCTAGCGTTATCGGCCGTTGTTGTTTTTATCGTCGCGTGGATCGGACAATTTATTGGTCACGCTTACGAGGGAAAGCGCCCCAGTTTCTTTACCGATCTCGTCTATCTTTTGATCGGGCCAATTTGGGTGCTCGGCAAGTTTTATCGGCGTCAATCCTGGCGTTTTTGACTCATCGCTACCTTCTCGGGTGATTTCATGGTGTTAAGACCGTTCTTTTTAGCTGTCGCTACGATGGCAACCGTGCTGACTTCTGCGGCCGCACAGGCCGATGGCTCCCTGTTCAAATTCATTGAGTCGCGTCGCGCTGCTGATCGAGCGGCAGCGCTCGATCTTTGGAATTGGGCCGAGGTGGGTTACCAGGAAGAGCAGAGTAGTGCGCGCTTACAAAAAGAATTACGTGAAGCGGGTTTTCGCATTACCGCAGGCGTCGCGGATATGCCGACGGCGTTCGTTGCCGAATACGGCAGCGGCAAGCCCGTGATCGCCATACTCGCAGAGATGGATGCGTTGCCAGGCGTGTCGCAGGCTGCAGTTCCCGAACGCTCGCCGTTGCGAGGGCGTATCTCGGGGCATGCCTGCGGACACCATCTCTTTGGTGCGGGCTCCACTTCTGCTGCGATTGCGGTGAAACACTGGCTGCAAACGCAGCGTCGCAGCGGGACGATTCGTCTTTACGGCACACCGGCCGAAGAGGGCGGTGCGGGCAAGGCTTATATGGTTCGCGCCGGCCTATTCAATGATGTCGATGTAGCCTTGCACTGGCATGCTGGTGATCAAAATATCGTTACCAACGAGCCCACTCTATCGAACAAGAGCGCTAAGTTTCGCTTCGCGGGTATCGCAGCGCACGCGGCAGGTGCGCCTGAGCGAGGTCGTTCGGCGCTTGATGGTGTCGAGGCGATGAACTTCATGGCGAATCTGATGCGCGAGCATGTGCCGCAAGATGCGCGTATCCACTACATCATCACGCGCGGCGGCGATGCGCCGAATGTGGTACCCGAAAGTGCGGAGGTGTTCTATTACGTGCGGCATCAAAATCCGCTCATCATGTCGGAAATCTTTGATCGCATCGTGAAAACGTCCGAAGCCGCTGCAATCGGCACTGGCACGAGCGTGACGCACGAAGTGATCCACGGTGCGTACAGCCTACTTCCGAACGATACCCTCGCTTCTGTCGTGGACGATCATCTTCGACAGGTGGGTGGCGTGATCTACGATGTGAATGAACAGGCGTTCGCAGAGAAGCTTTATACGACTTTGGGTAAAGCAGCCTTGCCTTTGGGTTCGGAGCGGGAGATCCAGTCCCCCGGTTCGCGTGGTGGGTATGGATCGACGGATGTCGGCGATGTCAGCTGGACAGTGCCAACCATCGGTTTCCGGACTGCGACTTGGGTACCTGGTACGCCGGCGCATTCTTGGCAGGCTGTGGCGGCAGGCGGCATGAGCATTGGTCTTAAAGGGATGGAGAACGCGACGAAGATTCTCACCTTGACGGCCGTGCGACTGATGCAAGACGCTGAACTGATTCGTGCGGCCCAGGTTGAGTTCGAGAGACGCCGCGGCGCAGATTTCAAATACGTTTCGGTGGTGGGCGATCGAAAGCCCCCGCTCGACTATCGTCGATGATGCGCGGACTTTGGATTTTGGCCGCTTTGGCAGCGGCGGCAACGCCGGCTGCCGAGCGTCGTTGGACTTTCACCGTCGACAACGGGACGCCGGCGGGCTTCGCCACGATTGACTGCAATCCGCAGGGCCGATGCCGCGGCGAGCTTTTCTTCAAAGACAATGGCCGAGGCCCCGAAATTCGCGAGCAGTATCGGCTCGCAGCCGATGGGACTTTTGCGGAGTATCGCGCGCAAGGGTCTACCACTTACGGTTCACGTGTGGATGAGAGTTTTCGCGTCTCACGTGGCACGGCGGTTTGGCGTTCGACGACCGAGAAGGGGACTGCATCGACGGCGGCGGGCAAATTGTATTTGCCCCTCAATGGCAGCGTAGCGGCTTACGAGCAATTGCTGCGTTTGACCGTAGACGGTCGATCATTGAACTTGTTGCCAGCCGGAAGTGTGACGCGTCGAACCTTGAAGACGCTCTCGGTGGGGCAGGGTGATGCCGCTCGTGAAGTCGATCTCGTTGCCATCAGTGGGATCGGTTTGACACCAGAGTTCATTTGGGCAACCCGAGGTGCCGCCCCAGAGTTTTTCGCCTTGATCGAGCCTGGATATCTCGCACAGCTGCCCAAAGGTTATGAGGCCGAAGAGTCGCGACTCGCCAAGGCGCAGGCTGAGGCCGAGACGGAGTTGCTGGCGACGATGACGACGCGACTCTCGATGCCGATGACCGGCTTGAGCGTCATTCGTAATGCGCGAATCTTTGATGCAGAGCGAGCAGCATTGCGCGAGGGTCGTCATGATGTCTACATCCTCCGTGGGCGCATCGTGTCTATCCAGGCTACGGGCGATGGCATGCAGGGTTTGCCCGTCGCACGCAGTCTCGATGCCGAGGGCCGTGTGTTGCTGCCGGGGCTTTTTGATATGCACGCCCACGTGGGGCGGTGGGAGGGCGGTCTTAATCTCGCGACGGGCGTCACTACCGTGCGAGACATGGGCAACGACAACGCCCTGCTGCAGCGCATCATCGATGAGACTGCAGAAGGACGGGTGTTTGGTCCGCAGATCGTGCCAACGGGTTTTCTCGAAGGCGAGAGTCCGTACTCCGCTCGCAGTGGTTTCGTGATCGAGACACTCGATGAAGCCAAAGCAGCTGTGGATTGGTATGCCGCTCACGGCTATCCGCAGATCAAGATTTACAACAGCTTCCCGCGAGCTCACTTACGTGAGACGGTGGAGTATGCCCACGCCCGAGGATTGAAAGTCAGCGGTCACGTACCGGCTTTCATGCGGGCAAGTCAGGTGGTGGAGGCGGGGTTTGATGAGCTCAATCACATCAATCAGGTTGTCTTGAATTTCCTGATGGATGACAAGACTGATACGAGGACGCTGCAGCGCTTTTATTTGCCGGCCGAAAAGACAGCCGATATCGACTTCAAAGGGGACGAGGTGAGCCGCTTCGTGCAACTGCTGAAGGATCGTCATGTCGTCATCGATCCGACCTTGACCACCTTCGATTTCCTCAGACAGCGCGATGGCGAGGTATCGCCTGCTTTCGCGGCGGTCCTCGATCACATGCCAGCGAATGTGCAGCGCAGTCGCCTCAGTGGTGGCATGGAGATTCCGAACGAGCGGGTACACGCGCTTTATAACCGCTCTTATGCGCGCATGATCGATTTCGTCGGCCAGATGCATCGTGCCGGGGTGCCGCTGCTGGCGGGCACCGACGAGATGGCGGGTTTCACGCTACAGCGCGAGCTCGAGCTCTACGTGCAGGCGGGTATCTCGCCTGCCGAGGTGCTCAAGATCGCAACTTGGAACGGCGCGAAGTATTCGAGAGTGCTTGCCGATCGCGGCAGCATTGAAGTGGGGAAGTTAGCCGATCTCGCACTGGTCGATGGTGATCCGACGACCGACATCACGACGTTACGCCGGATGGCACTCGTCATCACCCAAGGACGCAGCATCGATCCTTCGCGCGTCTTCACGGAGCTCGGTATCAGACCGTTCGTGTCGACGCCGCCGCATTGGGAGACGAGTCTGCAGTGACGGAGTTCGACTTCAGTCGAATTCCGGATGCGCCACCTTCGGTGTTCGTGGCGCCGCTAAAGCGCCCGCGCCATGTCGGTGACGACTGGCTCGAGTTGCAGCAACGTGATTTCGATGCCGATGAAAATCGGCTCTGGGATGAGTTGTTTCAACGTCAACTGCGCTTGCTGCCGGGGCGCGCCTGTCAGGCGTTTATGGATGGGCTCGACCGCCTCGATCTTGGGCGCGGCGGCGTTCCGTCTTTCGAACGTATCAACGAATCGTTAGGGCCTTTGACGGGTTGGCATGTCGTTCCAGTGCCAATGTTGATCCCCGATGCTGTGTTTTTTTATCACTTGGCAAATCGACGATTTCCGGCGGGCAACTTTCTTCGTACTCGCGCGCAATTCGACTACATTCAGGAACCCGACATTTTTCACGATGTATTCGGCCATGTGCCGTTGCTCACCAATCCGGTGTTCGCAGACTATATGGCTGCCTACGGGCGTGCAGGGTGGAAGGCGCTCAAGTACAACCGTCTAAAGGCGTTGAGCGCGTTGTATTGGTATACGGTGGAGTTCGGGCTCATTCGTGAGAGCGGCGGCCTGCGAATCTATGGTGCCGGCATTCTGTCGGGGTCGACCGAAACGCGTTATTCGCTCGAGGGACAGTCACCACACCGAATCCATCTCAACGTCGATCGGGTCATGCGTACCGATTACGAGATTTCAGATCTCCAATCGACCTATTTTGTCGTCGAGTCATTCGCTGAGCTGTTTCACATGACGGAACAGCGTGGTTTCGAACCGATCTACGAGTCGATTGCGCCTGGCTTCATCTACGCGAAGACGGCGACTCTCGATACGGATCACATCTACCACCGCGGCACGCAAGAGTATGAACTGCGCGGTGGGCGTGGCTCGAATGCCGAGCCCGTCTAGGCTCGGCATCCTTGATCAAGATGATTCGTTACTTCTTGCGGGGCTTATACGAATATTTTTGACCGGCGAGCGAGGCTTCGTACATCAGGCCGCCCTTGGCGATGGTGAAGACCGCCATCCCTTTGTAATAGTTGCCGGTGGTCGTGGCGTCGCGCTTGCCGCCGCTCGCGGCTGCCGTCGCACCGGTGGTGCCAGCCGAGGCACTCGCTGATGCCGTGATGGCGATGGCCCCTACGCCTGCGCCGAACGCAAATTCACCTGATGTGAATTCGTCGAAGGCTCGTTTGTCCTGGAGAAAAACAATCTGGCTGTAGGCTTGGCCACCGGCCTGAAAGCCCAAGCTAATCTGGGACATCGAAACGTCACCGACATAGTTGCCTTTCTCGTATACCCGACCCGAGCCACCAGCTCCGCCGATACCGAGCCCCGCTTTTCCGATGGTTGGAAACACGGCATAGGCATAGCTCTTTTGGAAAAAGTCTGCGCTTTCACCCGCGTTTTTGAAGAGCTCGACGGTCTTCGAGTAGTCGTCAGCCCGCGCCTGTCCGACGACTGCGAACAGGGCAATAAAAATCCAGAAAAATCCACGCGAGAACAGTTTCATGGTCGACGAACTCCGTATGCGAACCGATGTCTTGACCGAAAGGCGAATGCTAGCGCTTTTGTCGTGCGGTTACACTTCGACATCGGGGCGCCAGCCTCCCATACCTGAGTTAAGACATGATGCAAGCTGATCGGTTCCCGGGTACTGAATTTGGGATCGTGATGGAGGCCTCCCCGGGCTACACGGCTCGTCTTGCCAAGCAGATCGAAGACTTAGGATTCGATATGTTGCTGTGCCCTGACACGCAGAATCTGAGCCCGGATCCTTTCGCACAGTTGGCGCTGGCGGCCCAGACGACAACCCGCCTTCGTCTCGGTACGGGCGTTACTAATCCCGTCACTCGCGATGCAGCCGTCACAGCCTGCGCTCTGGCGACCTTGCAGGCGGAGTCGAAAGGCCGCGTGATCTGTGGCATCGGTCGTGGGGATTCGTCGGCCGCCCATATCGGCATCCCGAATGGCACGACGAGTCAGTTGCGTACTTTCGTCCAGCGTCTTCAGGCCTACACTCGTGGTGAAACGATCGACCGCAACGGTACGCCGTCACGACTGCGCTGGTATGACTCGCTACAGGTTGATCCGGTCGTGGTCGATGTGGCGTGTACGGGTCCGCAGACGATTGCGATGGCGGTGGATGTCGGTGATCGCGTGAGTTTCGCAGTTGGCAGTGCGCCCGAACGTATTCAATGGGCTATGGACGTCGCTCTCGCACGCCTCAAAGAAACCGGTCGTCCGCGAGATTCCTTGCGCATCGGTGCCTATATCAATTTGGTTTGCGATGAGGACGAGCAGCGCGCTATCAATCTTGGTCGCATGATTTCGGGAATGGTCGCGCACTTTGCGGGCATGAAGAATGCGCCACTCGATCATCTGCCGGAGCAACTCAAAGGGCTCGCAGCACAGATGCAGACCGGTTACGACATGAAGCATCACGCGCAAGAAGAGGGCAGTCACCTCAAGGGCGTACCTGATGAGTTCGTTGACTGGTTCTCGATCTGCGGGTCACCCGCCAAATGTCGAGCGCGTTTGGGCGCGTTGCTCGATATGGGTTTAGACCACGTGTATCAGCTCGGCGGTTCGCCAGTCCCACATCCGCACGGCGCTCGGCAGGAGGCCATGGTGCAGCAGGCAAGCCTGTATGCCACCGAGGTGATCCCGTATTTTCGCAAGCGGACCTAAGGCGGCGATAGCCGCGGGAACGTTTAGCTGAGCGCGTCCAGCACTTCGAGGCTGACGCGTTCGGCCGATTCGAAAGCCGCCTCCATACCGCGCGCGGCGATGGCGGTGTGCTCTCCGCAGAAAAAGAGTCGTAGGTGTGGCTTGGCCAGTTCGCTCGTGAGAGCGACTTGTCCGGGTCTGAATATCGCCCACGTGCCCGCAGCGTGTGGGTCACGCTCCCAGGAGTGAACCGCTGCGACTTCCAGTGCGCCGCGCGCAGCCGGGCGTAGTCGTTCGATGTCTGCGATGACGAGACGAGCCGCATCGGCTTCACTATGTCGATCGAGAAAACGCGCGTTGGCGGCGCTGCACCAAACCGTGAGACTCGTGACCGTCTTGTGATCCTGAGGGTCGCGATTAGCGAGCACCGATCCTGCCAGCCCGTCGGTCCAGAAAGCAGGACTCAGACCATCATCCTCCCAGAAGGGTCGGCGCGGTAACAAATGAATTTGCGTAATCGGCTTGGCACCTAAGGTTTGAATGGCGCGATTTTGCAAAGAGGGTGGCAGCGGATCGAGATGCACGTGCCGCAACGTCGTGAACGGCATGGAGCTCACGACGGCTCGTGCGTGGTGCCGCGCTCCGTCGAGGCAGCGTACTGAAACCCCTGCTTGAGTCTGCTCGATCGATACGACATGCCGATCGAGCAACAGATCCCCGTTCAGCCTTTTCGACATCGCGATCGGCAATTGTTGATTGCCACCTTCGAAAACACCGACGAAGCGCTCGCCGGCACTCAGTTGTCGTTGATTGATGCGCTGCCAGTGATCCACGAAGGCCAGTTGCAAGATCGACACATCGTGTGACGAGTCGGTCCCGTAGGGCATGTTGGTCTCGTAGCCGAGCCGAATCGCGGCCGGTGTCGCGCCCCGCGCGCGCAAGAAATCATGAACCGAGATATCCAGATCAGCGTGCTGTGGCTGATGCCAATTTTCGAGATCGTCGAATGGACGATACCGACGCAGCACCGAGCGACCCCAAGCGGCAGGCAGCAACGAACGTTCATCACCGGCGAACGGGTTGGCTGGATGCTGCGCCCAATTCGCTGGATCAATCGCTTCGCCACCGATGAACGTCGCTTGGCTATCCGGGAAGGCGGCATAGCGAGGCGCCTCATCGCGAAGCGGTACGCCATAGCGTGAACTGGCGGCGATGACGCGTCCGTAAGCGCGAGAGACGGTGTTGCCACCAACCTCCGGTTTTCCCGGCAAGTGATTGAGCGTGTAGAGCCGGCCGCCGACTCGGCGACGCCCCTCGAGAACGGTGACCTTCAGTCCTGCTTCTTGGAGTGTGAGTGCGGTCTCGAGACCGGAGAGACCGGCGCCGATCACGATGACATCGGCGTCTGTGGTTGGGTGCAACATGCGACAAACGCTAACATGGCGGACCCGCCTGGTCCGTGAGTCGATTGTGTCGCAACCAAAATCGAATCTATCCACAGAATCGTCCGTACTGTCCGCCAACATGGTCGATGGCTTGGCCGCGCTGGTGCGAGTTCCCGTACTGGATGCCGCGATGGCTGAGCGCATCGCAGGCGGTGCGGCCGCGGCGATTGCGGCGGTGCACGCAAGTTCGCAGCAAGTGGCGCCTGGCGTGACCTTCGAGTGCGAGCCCGCGGACTATTTACGCGAACTCGAGGCGTTGTCCGCGGAACCGACGCCCGGAGTAGCACCGTGAGCACGACTCATCCTGCAAGCTTGTTGGATGCCGTCGAGGCGCTGCGCTCTGGCTCGATTTCGGCGCAGCAACTTGCGCTGCAGACACTCGAACGAGCTCGTCGGGCACAAGAGCGCACAAACTGCTTTTTGTCGATTGAGAGCGAGAGCTTGTTGCGTTCGGCAGAGCGCGCCGATCTCCTATTAGTGGAAGCCCGTCGACGCGGCGTCGCGCCTTTGGGCGCGCTACAGGGTGTACCTCTGGCGCACAAGGATATGTTCGGGCGTGGAGGCGCTTTAGTGCGTTACGGATCGAAAGTCGCGCTCGATCAATCCACACAGCAGATCGCGACCGCGACAGCCCGTTTGGAGCAAGCGGGTGCGCTTGAGGTCGGCGCGCTCAACATGGCGGAATTCGCCCTTGGCGCGACCGGTCACAACGCCGCTTATGGTGATTGCCGAAACGCGTGGAATCCGGATTACATCTCCGGCGGTTCTTCGAGCGGCTCTGGCGCAGCGGTCGCCTGTGGTGCTGCTTTTGCGACTTTGGGGTCCGATACCGGCGGCTCGGTGCGCATTCCGGCCTCGGCGAATGGCCTCGTCGGGCTCAAGCCCACTTATGGACTGATTCCGCGCACGGGCAGCATGAAGCTCACGCCCTCAATCGATGTGATTGGTCCGATGGCGAGGACTGCGGCGGACCTTGCAGAAATACTGCAAATCGTCGCCGGTGGTGATGGTGTCGATGCGAATGCGAGTTTGCGGCCCGTTCCCGATTACCGCCGGACAATCGAGCAGGGTGTGGATGGCTTGCGTATCGGCGTTCCTTCAAACTATTTCTTTGATTTCGCGAGCAACGAGATCCGTGAGGCGATGGATCGATCGTTGAATGCTTTGCTAGCCTCGGGTGCGCGACGAGTAGAGGTCTCTGTGCCAGCGGTCGCTGAGATGTCTGAGCTCAGTCGGGCGATCGTTTATTCGGAAGCGACGGCGTTGCATGCGCCATGGTTACGCGCGCGCGGCGAATACTACACACCGCAGGTGAGGGTACGAGCGTCGACGGGTCTTGCCATCCCAGCGGCGGTCTATCTCGAGGCGCTGCATTTGCGTATCCCATTACTGCGACATTTCGTTAACGAGGTTTTCTCGCGCTGCGATGTGTTGCTGACGCCGACCTTGCCCATTCCGGTGCCGCGTCGCGACGAGACGGATGTGGGAGCGGGTGCTGCGCTATGGCAGATCCTCAGTCGCCTCGTTCATTGCACGGCACCTTTCAACTATCTTGGGTTGCCCGCGATCACGGTTCCGGCTGGGCTTGATGCACGTGGCCTGCCGATGGGCGCGCAGTACATCGCAAGACCTTACGCGGAGACGACCTTGCTTCGTGTCGCTGCCGAGCAGCAGCGCGCCATGCCGTTGCCACCGCTGGTCATCTAGAGCGGGTCATCCTTCAAGTCATTCGAGGAAAGCGCCGCGGAAGTAACCGAGCGGCGAGCCTTCGGCGCAAGTCACATTCTGCACCTCACCGAAAAAGATTCGATGTGTGCCGACGTCGGTCGTCGCTGACACTATGCAGTCGATCGAGGCGAGCGCGCCGACCAAGTGAGGCATACCGGATGGACTGGAATGCAGTTCAAAGCCGCGCTCGACAAGCTGCTGGAATTTGTCGGGGTCTCGTGAAGCGAAAAGTTTTGCCAGATCCATTTGATCGCTCGCGAGTACGCTCACGGCGAATCCTCCAGACTGGCTGATCGCTTGGCAGGTAGCCGATTGGCGATTGAGACAGGCAAGCAGGGTCGGTGGCTCGATGGTGACCGAGGCGATCGCCGTGGCAGTGAGACCGGAGGGTTTTCCCTCCGCTAGGGTGGTCACGATCGTGACTCCCGTCAAAAAACGACTGATGGCGTTACGGTAGGCAGCAGAATCGACAGGCATCACAGGCTCGGTTAGGTACAACTCCGTACATACTGCCTGTTACCCGATGATTAGTCTTGTTCCTGCGCGGTGACCTTCTCCCCCTCCGGTTGCCGCGCTGCAGATATAAGCCCCGCCTCGTGCGGGGCTTTTTTTGTATCCTGCCTGCGCCCATGACTCACGAGTGGATCGATAACCTGCCGACAAAGTGGCGCGAGAGCGCTGCACACGTGCTTGCGTGTAGCGAGTTCGTGGCCGAGAGCTTCGCTCGCGATGCGGATCTCGTTGCTGATCTTGCACGCAGTGACGCACTGCAGTTGGCTCGATCGTCACAAGGCGCCTGTTGTTGGCCGCAGGGTATGGCACTGCCGATGAGCGAAGACGAGGCTACGGCGCAGCGTTGGTTGCGACTGTGGCGTCGCCGCGAGATGGTACGGATCGCTTGGCGCGATCTCGCAGGTCTCGCCACGCTGGAAGAAACCTTGTCCGATCTCTCCGCTTTCGCTGACGACGCGGTGCGACTCGCGGTCGATTATGCAATGCAAGCAATGATCGCGCGCTACGGGTCACCTTGCTATGAGGATGGTCGACCGATGCCACTCGTCGTCATCGGTATGGGCAAGCTCGGTGGTCGCGAACTGAACTTTTCCTCCGACATCGATCTCGTATTTCTATTTCCCGAATACGGCGAGACGCAACACGCGGCTCCGGTCACTCATGACGAGTTCTATATTCGGCTCGGGCAGATGCTGTTGCGCTTGCTCTCGTCGATGACGGTGGATGGCTTCGTCTTCCGTGTCGACATGCGCTTGAGACCCTTCGGGGACTCGGGTCCACTCGCGTGCGGTTTCAGCGCGTTCGAAGATTACCTACTGCAACATGGGCGCGACTGGGAGCGTTACGCTTGGATCAAAGCGCGCGCCATCACGGGAGAGGCAGCTTATCAGGGGCTTTATCAAGAAGCAGTCCGGCCCTTCGTCTATCGGCGCTATCTTGATTTTGGTGTCTTTGAAAGTCTGCGTGAGATGAAGCAGTTGATCGAGAAGCAGGTCGCGCGTAAAGATCTGATCGATCACGTCAAACTCGGCCCCGGCGGGATCCGCGAGATCGAATTCATCGTGCAATCGCTGCAGTTGATTCGTGGCGGACAAGATCGGCGCTTACAGAGTCCGCACCTGTTTGAGGTGTTGCCACGGCTTGGACGAAGTCGTTTGTTGCAGCCACAGATCGTCGAAGGGCTCGATACGTCTTATCGATATCTACGTAGCCTCGAGAATCGTCTGCAGATGATTCGCGATGCGCAGACCCATACCTTGCCCACCGACGAAGCATCGCAAGCACGTCTGGCGCGCGCGATGGGAGAACCCGACTGGGTATCGCTGCGCCGAACATTGGCCTCCCATCTTGAGTTTGTGCAACGGCAATTTCAGTCCTTGGTGTTTTCTCCGGTTCAGGAGCGCGATGAGGCTATTGCGACTCGCGAGGTTGCCAACGAGCTCGGCGCCTTGTGGGATGAGTCTTGCGATGTCCCGCAATTGGAAGCCTTGCTGCAGCAGCGCGACTTCGTTCAGGCTTCGGAACTGGCGCGACTACTGACGGATTTTCGCAGCAGTAGCTGGGTCAGGCGACTCGATTCGACAGCGCTACGTCGCTTGCAAGCACTGTTACCGCAGTTGCTCGGAATGCTGGAGGGGGGCGACGATCATCTCGTCATGTCGCGGCGCTTCCTGCGCGTGCTCGAAGCGATTGGTGGTCGTTCGGCCTATTTCGCTTTGCTCAATGAGAACCCAGCAGCGCGCCATCGATTCGTCACGGTCTGTCGCGGCGGTGATTTTCTCGTCTCGCAATTGGCAGCGCATCCGCTACTGCTCGATGAGCTACTCGATGAGCGGACACTGACGGATTTGCCCGATCGAGGAGCGCTCGAAGCGGATCTCGACGATCGCTTGGCTCGCGTCGATGCGAGCGACCCGGAGCGTCTGGTCGAAGCGTTGGCGCAGTTCAAGCGCGCGGCGGTTTTCCGCGTCGCGATCGCGGATCTCTCCGGAACGCTCCCGCTGATGCGTGTCTCCGATCGATTGACCGATATCGCCGAACTCATCATCGAAAAGGCGATGCAGCAGGCTTGGCAACAAATGACCGCAGCCTACGGAGTGCCGACTTGCCTTGAGGGCGACTCCACAACGCCTCGCGAGGTGCAGGTGTGTGCCATTGGTTACGGCAAGCTCGGTGGGATCGAGCTCGGTTACGGCTCGGATCTGGATCTTGTCTTCCTGCACGATTCCACTGGGATTGAGCAAGAAACGACCGGTGATCGCCCGATCGACAACCAGATTTTCTTTGTACGTCTCGCGCAGCGGATCGTACACATTCTCACCGTACACTCGGCAGCTGGGCGCCTCTACGAAGTGGATGTGCGACTCCGTCCAAGTGGCAAGGGTGGCATGCTCATCACGCAGATCAATGCCTTCGCCGACTATCAACGCCAGGAAGCGTGGACTTGGGAGCATCAGGCCTTGCTGCATGCGAGGTCCGTTGCCGGTTCGCCTGCGCTGCGCAGTCGGTTCGAGGCGGTGCGCCTCGAGATTCTCCGTCATCACGTCAAGCGTGAGACGCTGCGCGACGAAGTGCGCAACATGCGTGAGCGGATGCGACGAGAACTCAGCAAGTCACAAGCCGGCGAGTTCGATCTCAAGCAGGATCCTGGCGGTGTTGCCGATATCGAATTTCTCGCGCAGTACTGGGCGTTGCGCGAGGCGGAGCGTCACGAGGCGGTGCTGTTGTTCTCCGACACCATTCGTCAGTTGGAAACACTGGCATCGGGCGATCTCGTTCCCCAGTCGACGGTCGACCAATTGACCTCGGCCTATCGAGCCTACCGCGAGCGGACTCACCATCGTTCCTTACGTGACGAGAAGACCGTCGTCGCTAACACCGAATTCGTCGCTGAGCGCGCGGCGGTCACGCAGGTGTGGAACGAGACCTTTGGTGGCGGCGTATAATCGCGCCATGAGCACGCCGAAGCCCTTGTTGCAGCCCAACGCCCAGAATCGCTACGAGGTCACCCCGCAGGATCTGCCGCTGTCATGCCCGATGCCGCAGATGTATCTGTGGAACTCGCATCCACGCGTTTATCTGCCGATCGAGAAGACCGGTTGGGCGAAGTGTCCGTATTGCAGCGCTGAGTACACGCTGCAGCGCTGAACGCGGCGAAACCTCAATAGGGCTTGTAGGACTTTTCTTCGACGATGCGAGAGCCTAGCGCGATATTGATGCGCTTCTTTGCAGCGGCGCGCTGGTCGTTCGTCACGTAAACGGCGCGGGCGAGTTCGATGAACTTAGCGTCGAATTCTCGGGCACGCTCCTTGTCACGGATATCATCTTCGATGACCCAGAGCGCTTCGTTGACGCGCTGCAACTCCGCCTCGTCTGCTGCCACCTCGGGTACCGCACAGCCGCTATCACGCCAGGTTTTCTCAAGTAGATCGAGTTCCAATCGGACGTTGCGCAATTTCTCGGCATCGTCGATACGCGCCGCTTTGATACGCAGGATGGTGATCTTGTCGAGCAACTCGCCAGGCGAGATGGGTACGAGGATGTCTTTCATGACGGCAATGCTAGCAAGGCATCGAGACGGTTGCAGACTTCCGTGACTTCGATCAACTCCATCACGCCCGGCTCTTCGATTTTGGTGTGCCAGGGCAGCGCGTCGGGTGTGGATTGCCGGAATTTTGCGGCGGCCCTTGGAAATGCATTGATGCACCACTCGCGCGAGAGATAAGGCCCGCTACGCGCGGGGTTGGTTGCGGCATAAAGCCCGATGACCGGTGTGCCGACCATCGTGGCCATATGCGCGGGCCCCGTATCCGGTGCGAGTAGCACGTCTGCGCGCGCTAGCAAAGCCAACATCTGTGGCAGCGTATCTTTGCCGACCAGATCGATGACCTCGGGGCAGTGTTGACGTATCGCGTCGGCCATCTCGCGCTCGATCGGTCCAGGTCCGCCAGCTAAGATCACGCGCATACCCTGTTGCTCGATCGCATACCGCGCCACCGCTGCATAGCGCTCCGGCAACCAGTTCCGGCGGGTGTGACTCGAGCAGGCGCTGATCACGAGTGTTCGTGTCGATGTCGACTCGGTCGAGGGGATCCATCGACGCGCGTAGTCCTGAGCGTCCTCCGGCAGCGGCAACTTCCACTCGAAAACACGCTCGGTGACACCGCAGGCGTCTGCAAACCCCATAAAACTATCGAGGACATGCTCGCGGTGACGTGCGGTAATTTTCGTATCCGTGAACAACCACTGACCCTCGCGTGCCCGCGCACGATCGAAGCCGAGCTTGCGACGAGCCGGCACCACGGCGGCGACGAGGCTCGCGCGCAGTGAGAGCTGCAGATGCATCAACAGATCGAAGCGACGCCCCTGCAGCGTTTTACGCAAGGCAGTGAGCCCTGAAAAACCGACCCGTTTGTCGACGGTGATAAACTCGACCTCCGGCAACAGGCTCATCAAGCGTGCTTCGGCGCGACCGATGATCCAAGTGAAACGGGTATCGGGCCAGGCTCGCTGCAGGGTGCGTAACAGTGGCAGGACGTGGCAGGTGTCGCCGATGGCCGACAGCCGCAACAGGCACACGGAGGCGGGCGGCGTGTCAAAGTTCAACATGAGATGTTCCGTCAGGGGGCTTCGATGAGCGAGGGTCAGTCACCGGAACCGCCTTGGGCGCGGATCGAGTCCGGCGACGCCGTGATGCTATATGACCCCTCGTGTGGCAGCAATTTGGCATCAGGCGCGACGCTGCAGTGGTTCGAGCCTGAATACTGGCGTAGCCGCTCCGCGATCGCAGGCTCTGCGGCCGGTCGCGGCAGTACGCTTTTCATCGAAACCGAGGGCATCTCTTGGGCGCTGCGTCACTATCACCGCGGTGGTTTGCTCGCTCGCTGGCTCGGCGATCGCTACCTCGATCAGGGTGAATCGACCTCGCGTCCGCTGGTCGAGTTTCATCTGACTCGGCGTTTGCGGCAGGCGGGGCTGTCGGTGCCGTTGGTGGTGGCTGCGCGTTATCAGCGCGTGGGCCGGTTTTATCGCGGCGATCTGATCACGGAGCGCATCGCCGATGTGAGAACGCTGGCGATGCGCATGATCGACTGCGATCTGCGTGACGAGGACTGGTACTCGGTCGGGCAACTCGTAGCGCGCTTTCATTTGGTTGGTCTCGATCACGCCGATCTCAATGCGCACAACATCCTGCACGGCGCCGACGGGCGCTGGTGGATGATCGATTTCGATCGGGGGCGCCTACGCGAACGCGGGCTTTGGTGTGATGCCAATCTCGTGCGCCTGCGTCGTTCGATACTTAAAGTCGGCGACAGGCTGCCTCGGGTTAGCTTCGCGGAACAGGATTGGTCACGATTGCTTTCGGGTTATCGCGATACTTTGAAAGCGGGTAGCAGCACGTGAGTCTCGTCTTGTATCGCATCGCGATCACGTTGCTCGCCCCGCTATTTTTGCTGCAGCTTGCGTGGCGAGCGCGGATCGAACGTAGCGGCCCCATTGATTTAGCGGCACGCTTTGGCTTCGGCGCCACGCTTGCGGGAGACGCCATCTGGATACACGCGGTGTCGGTTGGCGAAGTGCAGGCCGCTGCGCCACTGGTATTTTCGCTGCGTGAGCGATATCCAGAGGTCTCGATCGTCATTACTTGCATCACGCCGACCGGCATGGCGCATGCTCAAAGATTGTTTTTAGACCCAAAAGTGACTTTGCGTTTCTTGCCTTTGGATCTTCCCGGTGCTGTGAGTCGTTTTCTCGATCGCGTTCGGCCGCGCATCGGGATCGTCCTCGAGACGGAAATTTGGCCGCAGTTGTTCATCGCGTGTGGCGATCGCCATATTCCGATCGTGCTGGCGAGTGCGCGTTTGTCCGAGCGATCAGTGGCGCGGTATCGTCGCTTTTCGAATTTGTGGCGTCGAAGCGTGGCGACCCACGTGCAGATCGCAGCGCAGTCGGATATCGACGCAGAGCGTTTTCGATCACTGGGTGTGTTGTCGGAACGCGTATCGACGGCCGGTAATCTCAAATTCGATTTTTCACCACCGACGACGGCGATTACGCAGCGAGATCGGTTGCGAAGCCTCTACCCGGTTGCCGGAAGATTCGTGTGGATCGCAGCGAGCACTCATGAGGGTGAGGAGAGCGCCTTGCTTGAGACTCAGCAGCGTTTGAGCTCCGCCGGCCTCGATGCTCTTTTGATCGTGGCACCTCGGCATCCGCGGCGTTTCGAGTCGGTGGCGAGATTGATCGGCGAGTCCGGCTTGTCGTGGTGTCGTGTGTCGCAGTTGCCTTCGGGTTCGTCTAACACACCGATACCTCGCGCAACGTCTGTCATCTTGCTCGATACGATGGGTGATCTACTCGCGCACTATGGTCTTGCGCAGGCCGCTTTCGTCGGCGGTAGCTGGGTTGCAGTCGGTGGGCACAATTTGCTCGAACCGCTCGCGATGGGTTGCGCAACGCTCACGGGGCCACAGTTGTTCAATAGCCCAGAGGTTGCTCGCAACTTATCGGAGTCGGGCGCGGTAAAGATTGTCGCGGACGCACGCGAGTTGGAACAACAGCTGCAATTGCTCGCGCAAGATTCAAACGAACGCGAGCGCCAAAGCGCCCGCGCCGCTGAGCAGTTAGATTCGTCACGCGGAGCGGTGCAGCGCGTGCTCGCGCTCGTTGAAGCGCGACTCGGGTCAACGGCCGCTTAGCGCGGCTGAGAGGTCTCTGTCAGCCAGGTATTCACTTCCTCGAGCGTGTCACGATCGAGCGTGCCCGAGGCGAGGCGCAGACGCATCACGTTGAGGATGTAGTCGTAGCGGCTACGTGCGTAGTTGGTTTCCGCTTGTGCGAGCGCACGACGCGATTCGAGCACGTCAACAGCGGTACGGGTTCCAACCTCGTAACCGGCTTCCGTTGCCTGCAACGCGGTACGGCTCGACTCAAGCGCCTGACGCAGAGCGTTCACGCGCGAGATCTCACTGTTGACGCCAAGATAGGCATCGCGAGCTTGACGCTCCGTCTGCCTAGAAACACGCGTTAGACGTTCACGTGCTGCTTGCCACTGATATTCGGTTTGACGGACACGTGATTGAGCAGCGCCACCGCTAAAGAGCGGCATGGTGACCTGCAAGGCGTAGCTC
The DNA here is from genome assembly GCA_049455235.1 of Steroidobacteraceae bacterium. GTDB lineage: Bacteria > Pseudomonadota > Gammaproteobacteria > Steroidobacterales > Steroidobacteraceae > UBA964. The sequence continues at coordinate 44,689 of JBMTZD010000002.1, read as the reverse complement.
GTGTCGTCGCTGTTGTTGGTGCGAATGCCGACGTTACCACTCGAGAAGTTGATCGGGCTCGTTTGATCCGTGTTGCTCTTGCTCGCGACGAGATCGAGCTTCGGCAGATGTCCGCCAAAGGCGATGCGCACGTTGTCTCGCGCGATATCGGCCGCGAGCCTACTGGAGACCAGCGCCAAGTTTTGCTCCATCGAACGTTCGACCCACTGCGCCTCATCTTGCGGCTCAGGGGACTTCAGCGGCATCGAGTCGCCGGGCTTGGCGAGTTCACGATATTTTTCGGCCGTGATTTCGCGCAGTAATTCTTCTGTCGAGGCCAACTGACGCTTGGCGGCGATGACGGCTGCCGCTGCACTGTCGCGTGCTGCACGCGCTTCTTGGACGTCGGTAATGGCGATGAGGCCCACTTCGAATCGCTTCTCAGCCTGCTCGAGTTGACGCGAAATGGCTTCCAGCGATGAGGCCTGTGCATCGACCGTGTCCTGGGCGGCGAGGACGTTGAAGTACGCCTCGGACACTCGCAGGATCAATTGCTGTTCGGCGGCTTGGTAGTCGGCTTCCGCTTGCGCGACCTGACGATCGGCGCGCTTGATCGCCACCCAGTTGTCCCACGAGATCAAGCTTTGACGCAGATCAAGGCTCCAACGATCCGTCTCCGGCTTCGATTTGCTCGACGAGAGGAAGTTGAAAACGACGGTTTGGCCGTTTTGCACGATTTCCTGAGGGAACTGACCCTCGGACTCGGACTCGGCTTTGGTTCGGCTCGCGCTGCCTGAAATTTGGGGCAGGATGGCTGCCCAAGCTTGGGGCCTCGTTTCGCGCGTGGCACGACGCAGGGCCTCCGCTTCGCGGATTTGTGGGTCGTTAGCCAAGGCGCGCTCATAGACGGCCTTCAAATCTTCAGCAGCGGCCGTGGAGACGGCCATGATGAGTCCGAGCGACAGCCCGAGTACGCGCTTCATAGGAATCCTCAGTGGGTGTTATATATCACTATAACAGTCGACGACGTGCCTGACCAGACACCACCCGCCTCAGTATGGACGCAATGAGGGGTCGATCCGTTCCCCCCAAGCGAGGATTCCGCCAGTTAAATTGCTGACCGACCGAAATCCGCGGCTCTCGAGGAAACGGGCCACCTGCATGCTGCGTCCACCCGAGCGACACATCACGATGATCGGGGTGGCCGAATCAAATTCGCCCACGCGATCGGGAAGCTGGGCCATCGGCACATGCTTGGCGAAGGGCAGCTTTGAAATATCGAGCTCCCAAGCCTCGCGTACGTCGATCACGAGCGGTTGCTCGCCAGCATCGAGCCGCGCTTTCAGATCTTCTACCGACAATTCCTGAATCATGACTTGAGCTCCAAAATTTAGAACGTGAAGCGAGCAGGGTGGGCGGCGCCGATGAGCGCCTTCAAGCTCGTTTCGAACAAGACCGTACGGCGGTACTGGTCGGCAGAGACGCGCTCGATCAACGTTGCTTCCATCACCGCTCCCTCGCCGATTACAGCAAAGAGGCGGCCACCAATCGCGAGTTGTCGCTCGTAGCGCTCGTCAGCGATCGGCAAAGATCCGGTGAGCACAATGACATCGTAGGCCGTGCTGCCGAGCGCTTCATTCGCATAGGCATCACGATGCTCAACTGTCGTGTTGCGCACGCCGGCAGACGCGAGGTTTTGGCTCGCTTTTGCCGCCAGATCGGCGCGAATTTCGAGTGAACGGACGCTGCTCGCACTGGCTGCGAGGCCGGCGGTGAGATAACCCGAGCCCGTACCAATCTCGAGCACTTGGTCCGCAGGCTGAATGGCGACGGCCTGCAAGATCCGTCCGGCGATCTTTGGGGCGAGCATGTGATCGCCCTGACCCAACGGCAGTTCGATGTCGGCATAGGCCAACGACTCGTAGCCTGCGGGGACGAAGCGCTCGCGCGGGATACGTTCGAACACCTCGAGCACGCCTTGGTCTAGCACTTCCCAGGTCCGCAATTGCTGCTGGATCATCTGTTCACGAGCGACATCGAACGACATGACTCAACTCTCCCGAAAAGGGCCGCAGAAAATACGTCTTTTCCCTCGTACTGCCAAGCCGGATCATCACTTATGCGTGGTTGGCCGCGTCTAAGTTGACATGTACCACTGCGCCGTGTGCAAAGAGGCCGTGTAACACCGCGGCCACATCCACCTCCGTGGTCGGGGTTGAGTCATTCTGTGCTCGCTCATCGATCGTGTTTAGCGCGGCGGTGAGGCTCGCGCCTGCGGCGATCGCTTCGAGCCAGTCTGCCGTCCCGGCGTTGCAGCTTTGCAGCACCGGACCTCGCGGTGTACCGACGAGCCAAGCCTGCTCGGGACCGCTCGTTCTCTGCGGGCGCTCTTTGGGCTTGCGCTGCGCCTGCCAATAGCTGATCACGGGACTGCGTGAGCGCAGCACAGTGAGCGAGGGCTGTAACTGCAGTCGCAGTGACGGCCATTCCTCGGGGCGAAACACGGCGAGCGATGCGGCGTCAATCGCGGGCTGGTCTGGCGCAATCAGGGCGCATTGCCAAGCCCACTCGAGCGTGGCGAGTTCAGCTAAGTCGAGATGGTCTGTGTCGACGGCGTCAGGCGTGGTGGCCAGGAATATTGGGAAGTTTGCGCCGCTTGGATGGAGATCGCCACTGCGCGAGGGATTTCTTTGTCGAAATTCTTCGGCCAGAGTAGTAAAGCGAGCTTCGCCCACTAGCTCTGCCACGATGGGGAACGAGACCCTTAAGGCGTTACGAAACTGCGCCCGCACGTTGTGGTGGTAGACCTGCATACCCGGTGTGACTGGCGGTTCGCGGGCGTCGAGCTCGGCGGCGAAACGTTGCTGCCACGGCGGAAGACTCATGCGATCTCCGTAATGCAGTGGTCGGCCTTATGTGCCTCAGCAGCGAGTTCGGCGAGCGTCGGTAGTTCGGTGTCCCACTCGATCAAGGTCGGTTTCGCGCCAAGTTGCCGAAGTGTGTAGCGATACAAATCCCACACGCGATCAGACACCGATCGATCGTGGGTATCGATGCACATCGTGCGTTCGCCGTAACGATAGTGCCCATGCCCCGCAAGATGAATCTCCCCGATAGCGGCGGGCGGCAAACGCGACACAAAGAGCTGCGGATCGACTCCATGATTGTCTGCATTGACTACGAGATTGTTGAGATCGAGCACCAAACCGCATTCGGTACGATTCACAAGCTCCGTCAAAAATTCCGTTTCTGCCAGACTCGATTCATCGAACTGCACGTAACTTGCTAGATGCTCGAGCAGTATCGGGCGCTGTAAGCGTTCTTGCAGGTGGTGGATGCGTGCGGCAGCGTGTTCGAGCGTTGCCGATGTAAAGGGGAAGGGTAGCAAGTCGTTGTAATGCACTCCGCTCGCCGCGCCCCAGCAAAGATGCTCGGAGATCACGGCTGGTTGATAGCGTTCTTTGAGAGAGACGAGTTGTCTCAGGTGCTCCTCGTCGAGCGGATCACCGCCCGCGAGACCGAGTCCCACGCCATGTATCGAGAGCGGCAAATCGCGCCGCAGCGTATCGAGAATGTCGGGAAGAAGCCCGCCTTCGGCGAAATAATTTTCGGCGTGGATTTCGAACCAGCCGACTTCAGGGCGCTGCGTGATCCAATCGCTGTGATGGGGAGCACGCAGGCCGATGCCGGCTCGGCGAGGTGCCGAGCCGGCTAGCCAAGCTCGCGGGTTCAACCGCCCGGCGTGGTCCGACCGCCCACGATCTTGTCGCAGACGCCCTGCGGAACCACGATCCACTCATTGGGGTCGGAGTCGACTTTTGCCTGGCCCGCACAGCCGTGACCGTTGGCGGCGCAGTCGTTCTTGCCGGCCTTCACCATGCCGTAGCACTTCTCGGAGCCTTCCTTAGGGCCCATCGCGTCGGCCACGCCGAGCGCGACGATGCTACCTACCGCAGCAATGATCAGAGCACTTTTTTTGTCCATGTTCACTTGCCTCCTGCGTTAGCCGCTTTTTCGAAATCACCCGCTTCGATGATGGTCAACTGGTCGGGCTTGATCCAGCGCTTGACGGCGGCATTCACGTCGGCTGCGCTGAGCGCCGCGATCTTGCCCTCGAAATTGGCATCCCATTCGAGGGTACGATCGAGGAAGAGATAGCTCGAGAGACGACCGACGAGTTCGCGATCTTGTGAGCGGCTCACGTTGCGCCCTTGCAGCCAGCCGTTCTTCGCATCTTTGAGCTCGGCTTCCGAGAAGCCCTCGGTAAGGACCTTATCGAGCTCTTCGCGATACGCGGCCAGTAGCCGAGCCGAGTTCTGCGGGTTGTAGATGGCGAAGGTGCCGAAGTCGCCGTTCTTATCGAGCGAGTCCGCCGACAAGAACGAGGAGACCCCGTAGCTGATGCCTTCTTTCTGCCGGATGCGAACGGCCAGACGGGAGTTGAGGAACCCGCCGCCCAGCATGTAGTTGGCCATCACGAGAGCAGGGTAGTCCGCCTCGTCATCACGCAGAGCCAGGTTCAAGCCTGCGATCATCACGGCATTGGCTTTATCCGGCGTGTTGATCTTGCGTGCGCTCGGAGCGATCTCAAAGAATTTCGACTCGGCACGCTGATATGGCACTTTGGCTTGCCAGCCAGCAAGCATGGCGCCGAGCGCTGCGCGTACCGTCGTTTCGTCGAAATCACCCACGACGGCTGCCGTGGCATTCGATGCACCATAGAACTGCGCATGGAAGTCACGCAGATCTTTGACCGTCACCGCCTTCAGTGCCGCGATCTCGCCATCGAAATCCAAGGTGTGACGGAAATCGTTGGCAGGATAGGGTGAGCTGACGCGATTGATTTCACGCACTGCAATCGATTGCGGATCCGAGCGCGCTTGATCGATACCCGCGAGCAGCTCGTCTCGCAGCTTGGTGAACTCCGCTTCCGGGAACGACGGAGAGCGCAGGATGTCCGCTACGATTTCCATCGCCGGCACGAGATTCTCGCGCGTCGAGGTGATATTGATCGTCACGCTCTGTCCGCCGCCACCGATGCCGATCGACGTCTTGAGCTTATCGAGCTCGTCATTGATCTGCTGTAGCGTGCGGGTGGTTGTCCCACGACGCAGCATGGCAGCTGTCAATTCAGAGATCGTCGCCTTGCCCGACAGCGCGCCGAGATTGCCAACGCGCAGTGTGATCGTCGCATTGACCGAACCGCCTCGAGTCGACTTGGTCAGGAAGCTGTACTCAGCGCCACCCGGCAGTGTTTCGCTGCGCGTGCGCGAGACGATGTTTGCGGGCGACGGATCGAACACTTCCGCCTGCTTCAGAGCAGCCTTCCCCTTGTAGTCTTTGAGTAACTCAGCCGGATCGGGTGAGGGCGGGATGATCGCGCGGTCGGGGTTGGCTTCCGGTACGAAGAGACCCGTCGTTCGGTTCGCCGGCTTCAAATAGAGCGCAGCGACACGATTCACGTCGGCAGCGGTCACCTTCTCCATTTGGTCGCGTGAGAGGAACCACAAGCGCCAGTCGCCCTTGGCGATGTACTCAGAGAGGCCAAGACCGACGCGGTCGCTGTTGTTGTAGGTTTGCTCAAAGCTTTTCAAGAAGCGATTTTTGGCGCGCTGGACCTCTTCTTCGGTAACTGGAGTCGCTGCCATGTTGTCGAGCACGCTGAGCATGGTCTTGGTCGCGTCATCGACGGACTTATCCTTCAATACTTCGGCCGTGAAATAGGCATAGCCTGGATCTTTGAGGCTGAAGGCGAGTCCACCAACGCTCGTGGCCTTGCCCGTTTCGACGAGTGCCTTGTAAAGACGGCCTGAGGGCTCGTTGGTCAATACGTCGGCCAGAATCTGCACCGGCGCAAAGTCGGCATGGGCACCCGCGGGGATGTGATAACCCGCCGAAGTCACCTGCACTTCACCAACGCGACGCAGCACGACATGACGTTCGCCGTCCTGCACGGGTTCGACCGTATAGGTGGGCTGCAGAATACGCGTCGGGCGCGGGATCTTGCCAAAGAATTCGTTGACCCAGCCGATTGTCTTGGCTTCGTCGATCTTGCCCGCGATGGTCAGCACCGCGTTGTCGGGCTGGTAATACTTCTTGTAGAACTCGCGCAGGTTTTCGATGGGCACGCGCTCGATGTCTTCGCGCGAGCCGATGGTCGACTTACCGTAGTTGTGCCACAGATAAGCCGTCGACATCACGCGCTGCAGAAGCACGCGTGACGGGTCGTTCTCGCCACGCTCGAACTCGTTGCGCACGACCGAGAATTCGCTCTGCAGATCTTTCTCGGCGATGAACGAGTTGATCATGCGATCACTCTCAAGATCGAGAGCCCAGCGCAGATTGTCGTCGGTCGCTGCAAAGGTTTCGAAGTAGTTGGTGCGATCGTACCAAGTCGTACCGTTCGGCCGCGCGCCGCGTGCGGTGAGCTCCTGCGGAATGTTCGGGAAACGCGGGGTGCCCTTGAACACGAGATGTTCGAGCAGATGCGCCATACCGCTCTCGCCGTAGCCTTCGTGGCGTGAGCCGACGAGGTAGGTCACATTGACCGTCATGGTCGACTTGGAAGGATCTGGGAAGAGCAGTACCTTCATGCCGTTCGCCAAGCGATACTCGGTGATGCCCTCGACGGACGTCACTTTCTCCGGTGGCGGTAACTTGGCGGCTTTCGCCGTGGCCGCAGTCAGGGTCGGGGCGAGGAGGGTCAGGCTCAGCGCGGCGATGACGCCAGCGAGGCGGGGAATGAGATGGCGCAAGGGAGCGGCTCCGGTATGAAACACAAGGCGGTCAATGTAGCCCGGTCGAGTCAATATGCAAGCCTTGCGCTGCCCGTCGCGGTCGTGCTTTCGATCTGCGCACCCGCCGCCGCGGCCGACACCTCCCCATTGCGCCCCTCGAGGGCTCCAGACGCGCCCCAGTTGGATTTGCGGGTGGGGGATATTCGAACTTTCTTGCCGCGGGCCGAGTGGGCCGAACCGTTGCCGGCCGATATCGACGAGGTGATCGTTCGTTCGCGAAAGAAAGAGCCCGACATCCCCGAGCGCAAGGCGGTACCCCAAGGATTGGGCGGATTGTTTTGGGCGGCGACGCGTCCCACGGAGGCCTGGCGGTTACTCGTGCCCGATCCGAATCAACCAAAAATTCCGGATCGCAGTAGTGATGACCCGAAGGAGCCGCCCGGCGCATATCGCAGTCGCATCGGCGAGCCGGGCAAGATCTTCTAAAAAAAACCCCGCCACGAGGGCGGGGTTCGCAGATCGCGAAAGTCGTCTCTGACTCAGAGCAAGGGCACGAGCAGCAGAGCGACGATGTTGATGATCTTGATGAGCGGATTGATCGCAGGGCCCGCGGTGTCCTTGTACGGATCGCCGACGGTGTCACCCGTCACGGCAGCTTTGTGGGCTTCCGAGCCCTTGCCGCCGAAGTGACCTTCTTCGATGTACTTCTTCGCATTGTCCCAGGCACCGCCGCCGGTGCACATGGAGATCGCGACGAAGAGGCCCGTGACGATCGTGCCGATCAGCAAGCCGCCGAGGGCGCGGATACCGGCGCCCGGACCCATCAACGCATTCATGCCGAAAGCGATGACCACCGGGACGAGAATCGGTAGCAGCGAAGGAACGACCATTTCTTTGATCGCGGACTTCGTCAGCAAGTCGACGGCCTTGGAGTAATCGGGCTTCGCCGTTCCTTCCATGATGCCGTGGATCTCGCGGAACTGACGGCGCACTTCCGTGACGACTGAGCCTGCCGCACGACCGACCGCTTCCATCGCCATCGCGCCGAAGAGGTAGGGCACGAGACCACCGATGAAGAGACCGATGATCACCGCGGGATCAGAGAGCGAGAACTCTTCGAGCTTGCCGGCAGCTTCGAGGTTGTGTGTGTAGTCGGCAAACAGCACGAGCGCCGCAAGACCTGCCGAACCGATGGCATAGCCCTTGGTGACGGCCTTAGTGGTGTTACCCACTGCATCGAGCGGATCGGTGATGTTGCGAACCTTCTTATCGAGGCCTGACATCTCAGCGATACCACCCGCGTTATCGGTGATCGGGCCATAAGCGTCGAGCGCCACGATCATGCCGGTGAGCGACAACATCGCCGTGGCGGCGATCGCGATACCGTAGAGACCTTCAAGCGAGTAGGCGCCCCAGATCGCCAAACAAACTGCGATGACAGGCAGCGCAGTCGATTTCATCGACACGCCGAGGCCCGCGATCATGTTGGTCGCATGACCCGTCTGCGACGCTTCGGCCACTTTCTGCACCGGGCTGAACTCGGTCGCAGTGTAGTACTCAGTGATCACGATCATGGCAGCCGTGAGCGCAAGGCCGATGAGCGTGCAGCCGAACATCGTCAGGTGGTTATCCGGCATCAGCGATTGAGTGATGAACCAGAAGGCTACTGCCGAGACGATGCCCGAGACGATGACGCCCTTGTACAGCGCGTTCATGATCTTGCCGCCCTCGCTGACCTTAACGAAGAAGGTGCCGACGATGGAGGCGACGATGGAAGCAGCGCCGAGGGCGAGCGGATAGATGATCGAGGCACCGTTGCTGCCAGCGAGCATCAAACCACCTAAGAGCATGGTGGCAACCAAGGTCACCGCATAGGTCTCGAACAGGTCCGCCGCCATGCCGGCGCAGTCGCCGACGTTGTCACCGACGTTGTCGGCGATTACGGCCGGATTACGCGGATCATCTTCGGGAATCCCCGCCTCGACCTTGCCGACGAGATCGGCGCCGACGTCCGCGCCCTTGGTGAAGATGCCGCCACCGAGTCGCGCGAAGATCGAGATCAACGAGCCGCCGAAGGCGAGGCCGACCAAGGAGTGCAGCGCGTGATCGTCACCGACCACACCGCGCATCACGAAGTAGTAGCCCGCGACGCCGAGCAGACCGAGACCCACCACCAACATGCCGGTGATGGCGCCGCCCTTGAAGGCAACCTGCAGTGCGGCGTTCAAGCCGTTGTTGGCCGCTTGCGCCGTGCGCACGTTGGCGCGCACCGACACGTTCATGCCGATGTAGCCCGCGATACCCGAGAGGATCGCACCGACGGCAAAACCGCCCGCAGTCGCCCAATCGAGCGCGAGGCCGAGGACGATACACAGCACGACGCCGACGACGGCAATCGTGGAGTACTGACGGTTGAGGTAAGCCTGAGCGCCCGCTTGGATCGCCGCAGCGATTTCCTGCATGCGGGCGTTGCCGGCATCGAGACGATTGATCGATGCCGCGGAGACGGCACCATAAAGAACTGCGAGTAAACCCGCACCAATGGCTATCCAGAGCCAATTGATCAGATGGGCATCCATTCTAGTTATTCCCCCTAAAGCAGATCAGCGAAAAAAAGGCGCTGCAATATAGCACAGCGCCTCGTATCGGCTTCGGGAGTGCCCCGCACAGCGGGGCCGTTTTCAGCGCTTGAACGGCGCGAGTTTTTTCTTCACCGCAACGCCCTTGATCTTCACGTAGACCGGGAGCCCATCCTTATATGGCGGGGGGTCGCCACCGCCGATCAGCGGCAGCAGGTAACGACGGCATTTCTCGGTGATGCCGAAGCCGTCGGCGGTAATGAAGTCGCGCGGCAATTTTTTCTCGACGTTAGCTACCTTTGCGAGCGGCACGCTACCGACCGTCCAGCGATAGGGCTTGGACGATTTGCGTACGACGATCGGCATGACGGCGTTATGGCCTTGCACTGCAAGTTCCACGGCGGCTTGTCCCATGGCGTAGGCCTGATCGACATCGACCTTCGAGGCGATGTGACGTGCGGCGCGCTGCAGATAGTCGGCAACCGCCCAGTGATATTTGTAGCCGTGTGCCTCGCGCACCATGTTGGCGATCACGGGGCCGACACCGCCTAACTGCGTGTGGCCGAAAGCGTCTTTGGTGCCGGCATCGGCTAGGAAGGTGCCATCTTTGTAGGCCGTGCCCTCTGAGACCACTATCACACAGTAGCCGCAGCGATCGACGCATTCTTTGACGCGCTTGAGGAAAGCGTCGCGTTTGAACGGGATTTCTGGAAACAAAATAATATGCGGCGGTTCGTCACGCCCCTTGCCGGCGAGACCACCGGCCGCGGCGATCCAGCCGGCGTGGCGACCCATCACTTCCATGACGAATACTTTGGTCGACGTCTTGGCCATCGACGCCACGTCGAAAGACGCTTCGAGCGTGGAGATGGCAACGTACTTGGCTACCGAACCGAAGCCTGGGCAGCAATCCGTGTAGGGCAGATCATTGTCGACCGTCTTAGGCACGCCGATGCAGGTGATCGGATAACCCAAGGCCTTGCCCATTTCGGCGACTTTGTGGGCGGTGTCCATCGAGTCGTTACCGCCGTTGTAGAAGAAGTAGCCGATGTTGTGCGCCTTGAAGACCTCGATGAGTCTTTCGTACTCCGCGCGATTCTGATCGAGCCCCTTGAGTTTGAAGCGGGCCGAGCCGAAGGCGCCCGAAGGCGTGTGACGAAGTCCGCGGATGGTGGCCACCGACTCCTTCGAGCAATCGATGAGATCCTCGTGCAGCGCCCCGACGATGCCGTGTCGGCCCGCATAGACCTTACCGATCTGTTTAGGGTATCGGCGGGCCGTTTCGATGACCCCGGCCGCCGACGCATTGATGACGGCGGTCACGCCGCCCGATTGGGCGTAGAACGCGTTGCGTGGCGCTTTGGTGGCGGTGGTTTTTCTGCGTACAGGCTTGGCGGCGGGCTTTTTCATGGGTTGCGAGCATACCGGACGGTTTGACCTGTCGGAACCGGCCGGGTACTGTGCCGCCCATCATGCGTATCGTTTTTCTTGGCGCGCCGGGCTCCGGCAAAGGTACCCAGGCACAGCGTCTGGTCGAACGTCACGGCATTCCGCAGATTTCCACCGGGGACCTACTACGGGCTCACGTTCGCGAGGGGACGGATTTAGGCCGTCGAGCCAAGGCCGTGATGGACTCGGGCCAACTCGTCGACGATGCCACGATCTTGGGGATGGTGCGCGAGCGCCTAGCCCAGCCGGACGCCGCTCGGGGCTACATCCTCGATGGCTTTCCGCGCACGATTCCGCAGGCTGAGGGCTTGGAGAAGATGCTGGCGGAGATTGGCCAGCCGCTCGATGCCGTGCTGCTCTTCGAGGTCGACTCGGGCTTGCTGGTACAGCGTATTTCGGGTCGTCGAACTTGCGAGACCTGTGGTCTCGTCTTTAACGTGCACACGGCGCCCCCGCCGTCGCCGCCCCCGTGCGGTGGTCGTTGCGAAACGCCGAAACTCGTGCAGCGTCCGGACGATAAGGAAGAGACCGTCGCTAAGCGACTCGAGGTGTACGAGGCCCAAACGGCGCCGCTCGTCGGTTTCTACGAGGGCAAGGGTCAGCTGCGTCGCATCGACGCCGATGCACCGCTCGCGACTGTTACCGCCCGCGTCGAGGCTGCGCTCGGCAAGTAAGCCGGCAAGTCAGTCTAGATCGCTGCGCGAAGTCGATCCGCCAATATGTCGGCTCGCCAGCCGCCGAGCACGCTCGCGGCATCGCGCCCGGCTGCGAGGTCTTCTAAATCTTTGCGCGTCGCCAAGACTTCGCTCGCAATGTCGAGTTCTTTGGCGATCGTTTGAGTCACGCCAGAGAGCCTTTTAACCGTGGCGACGAACGCGGGATCCGGTCGCTCTCGCTTCGGTAGCGGCGGTGGCGGATGGTCGATGCCCGCAGCCTGAATCATCGCTAACAGCTCTTCGCCCGAGTGTTTGACGACGCCCTCGGGCATCGCCGGAATTCTCACCAAATCATCCATGGAGCGCGGCACGATCTGGACGATGTCGCGCAGCACGGCGTCATCGAGGATCCAGCCGCGGGGACGATTGCGCGCGATCGCGCAACGTTCGCGCCAGGCGGCGAGACTGCGTAGCAAGCCCTTGCGACCTTCGTCCCAAGCCGACACGCCTTTAAATCTTTGCCACGCACGATCAGGATCGATTTGCAGCACCGAGGGATCCTGCAGCGCAAGTTGATCTTCCTCGAGCCATGCACTGCGTCCCAAGCGATCGATGTCTGCCAAGAGCGCTTCACGCAAAGGCAGTAGGTAGCGCACATCGTCTCTGGCGTATTCGACCTGCTCGGGTGAGAGCGGGCGGCGCGACCAATCGGTGCGCGTTTGACCTTTCGGTAGCTCGGTGCCGAGTAAGCGTCGTACCAATTCGGCATAACCGACTTGCGCAGGAAACCCTGCTAATGACGCGGCAATTTGGGTGTCGAAGAGGGGTGCGACAGGCCCGACGAGGGGGGTTAGCACCTCGAGGTCTTGTCGGCCCGAATGCAGCACCTTGAGCGGTCCGCCCTGATTGAAGGTGCTGCGCAGGGGCTCAAGGTCGCCGAGTGTGATCGGGTCGATACACACAGGCTCTTGGCGTGTCGTCATTTGTACGAGACAGAGTTCGGCCCTGTAAGTGCGCTCGCGCAGAAACTCGGTGTCGATGCCTATGGCACTCTCATCCTGCAGTTCGGCTAGTAGATCCTCGAGTGCAGAGTGCGAGGCTATTAAGGCAGTGGACGACGGCATCGATGGACTATGCAAGAATTCGTCGCTCAGGGGAATGAATTTCGGAAAATGACCGACATCATCAAAATCTTCATTGACATCTTGTTATTGCGTTCGGGTCCACAAGACTTGCCGACGTCCAAGCCGTTATTAGGGATCTGTTTCGCAGTGCTCGTTGCGCTGCAGGCGGTGCTCGGCACTTGGTTGATTCCAGGTGACGAGTCGATCGTGCCGCAAGCGATCTTGTCGACGCTGATCACGCTCGCCTGGGTCGCCCTCGTATTGCAGCTCTCGGGCAAGCCCGAGCGGTTCGTGCAAACGGCAACGGCATTACTCGGTGTCGCTTGTCTGTTCGCACCCATCAGTATTCCGTTGGTGTCGACGATTCGGCCTGAGGTTGGTCAGCCCGTTGCGATGACGCCGCTTGCGCTCATCGCGTTTGCGCTCAGTATTTTTTTGATCTACGTCAACGCGCGAATTTTACGTGCTGCGACCGAGCGCTCGATGTTTCAGTGCGTGATGCTCTTCATGGCTGGTGAGCTGTTCACTTTCTTTGTGCTCGTGAGCCTTGGTCTAGGTGCTAACGCACCGGCGGCAGGTTGATGCATCTGCATATTCTCGGTATCTGCGGCACCTTCATGGGTGGCATCGCGGCGATCGCCAAAGCGGCAGGACACCGAGTCACCGGCTCTGATCGCAACGTTTATCCGCCGATGAGTACGCAGCTGGCCTCGCTCGGTATCGAGGTTGTCGAAGGTTTTGATCCTGAGCAATTGGATTCGCAGCCGGATGTAGTGGTGGTCGGCAATGTCATGAGTCGCGGGCATCCGGTTATCGAATCTTTGTTAGAGCGCGATATCCCTTTCGTCTCAGGCCCCGAGTGGCTTGCGCGTGAAGTCTTGCGGGAGCGTTGGGTGCTTGCTGTCGCGGGCACGCACGGTAAAACCACCACAAGCAGCATGCTCGCCTGGATTTTGGAATTTGCTGGGCTATCACCCGGTTTCCTGATTGGTGGCGTGCCAGAGGATTTCGGCGTCAGTGCCCGATTAGGCGAGCGACCGTTTTTTGTGATCGAAGCGGATGAGTATGACACCGCGTTTTTCGACAAACGTGCGAAGTTCGTTCACTACCGACCGCGTACGCTGATCCTGAACAACCTCGAGTACGATCATGCCGATATCTATCCCGATGTCGCGGCGATCCAGAAGCAGTTCCATCATCTCGTTCGCACGGTACCGGGGTCTGGTTTGATCGTGCATCACGCGAGCGAACCTCATTTGCTCGAAACGCTGCAGATGGGCTGCTGGACATCACGCGAGTCGTTCTCTCGCATCGGCTCTAACGGCGCGTTTTGGAAAGCGCGTCAGTTATCAGCTGACGGTTCCGCCTTCGAGGTCTATTGCGGCGATACGCTGGCGGGTGAGATCGCGTGGCCTTTGATGGGCGGCCACAACGTCGATAATGCACTCGCCGCGATTGCGGCTGCGCGTCATGCCGGTGTGCCACCTGAGGTGTCTTGCGCGGCGCTCAAAGAATTTCGCGGCATCAAGCGACGGATGGAATTGCGCGGTGAGGTGAACGGGGTACGCGTCTACGACGATTTCGCGCATCATCCGACCGCGATCACGACAACGGTGGAAGGTCTAAGAGCGCGTGTGGGCTCCGAGCGAATCGTGGCGATACTCGAGCCGCGCTCGAACACGATGCGTATGGGCGTACATCGGGACGCCCTCGTGCCCTCGTTGGCTGCCGCCGATGAGGTTTGGTTGCACACGCCACCGGCGCTCGGCTGGGATCCGTCGCCCGTGCTTGCGGGTCTTGGCGGGCGCGGCTACCACTGCGACGATGTCGATCAGCTGGCGCGCCAACTGGCGCAGCGCTTGCGCCCTGGGGATCACGCGCTGATCATGTCCAACGGTGGTTTCGGCGGCTTGCACGGTAAGTTGCTCAACGCGCTCGGGGAGGCTCGTCATGACACGCAAGGATGAACGCATCGTCACGGTCGGCATGACAGGGGCTTCCGGTGCCCAGTACGGATTGCGCTTGGTCGAGTGCCTGATTCAGGCGGACTATCAGGTCTACCTGATGTTCACCAAAGCGGCACAGATCGTGGTTGGCTCCGAGACTGACTGCAAGTTGCCGGGCCGTACGGCCGAGCAAACGCGGTATCTCAGCCAACTTTTCAATGCGCGCGATAGTCAGTTGCGTGTTTTTGGTGATGAGGAGTGGACCTCGCCAGTGGCGAGTGGTTCTGGCGCACCGCGACAGATGGTCGTGTGTCCGGCGAGTATGGCAACGGTGTCTGCGATTGCGACGGGTGCAAGCGAGAATTTGCTCGAGCGCGCAGCGGATGTCGTGATCAAAGAGCGTGGCAATCTCATCATCGTACCGCGTGAGACTCCGTTCTCGCCGATACACCTTGAGAACATGCTGAAACTCGCAAGGCTCGATGTGACCATCCTGCCCGCCAACCCCGGTTTCTACAATCGACCGACTGATGTCGCGGCGATGGTGGATTTCATCGTCGCGCGCATCCTTGATCAGCTCGGCGTTGAGCACCAACTCATGCGCCGCTGGGGTCGGGAGTCCTGACGTTGATGGGCGAGACCAGCGAAATCCCGCTGTTCCCGCTCAGCACGGTGCTCTTTCCGCGCGGCCCGCTGCCGCTGCGTATCTTTGAGCCGCGCTATGTCGACATGGTTAAGCGTTGCATGCGCCAGAGCAGTTGTTTCGGCGTCGTACTGATCCGAGAGGGCGGCGAGGCCGGACCTGCCAGTAGCTTCTGCGAAATCGGTACCACGGCGCGTATTGTCGATTTCAATTTATTGCCCGATGGTCTGCTCGGTATCAGTTGTCGTGGTGAGCGTCGCTTTCGGGTGTTGCGCGCTTGGCGTCAGGAAGATGGTTTGAATCTGGGCGAAGTGGAATGGATAGATCCGCCGATATCGAGCGCGAGTCCGGCGCTGACAGTGCCTGAGGAATATCGCCACCTCGCGGATCTTTTACGCCGCGTGTTACCTGAGCTTGGCGATATTTACGAAGGGATCGAATCGCGATTCGAGGATGCGGACTGGGTCGGTTCGCGTTTGGTCGAGATATTGCCGATCAGTCTCGCCGACAAACAGGTGTGCCTCGAATTGCTCGACCCATTGCGTCGTCTCGCTTTGTTGTCACCGCTGATTCGACGCGATGTCGGCAACGACGCCTGATCGTCGTCGCGCGTAAAATGGCAGCAGCAACGCGCCAATCAGAAGCGTTGCCCCGAGCACGAGCCAGCCGACGACACCATCGAAATCCGAGAGGAGAAACCGCGCCGGATGCGAATCATTCGGTTGTGAGGTTTCTCGCAGAAACGCGATCACCCATACCCAACCGGCGTGCAGCCCGATGCAGGCGGCAACGTTGCCGGTGAGCGTACGCACGACACCGAGCAGTACCCCCACCGCCGCAAGCGCGAGAAAGGCATCGATGATGGCGAGTGGTTCGGCGAGTTGAGCTAGCGTGCCTGCGACATGCCGCCAGCCGCTATCCCAGCCGAGCTCTTCGACGGGAATTCGGTAGCGGCCCACAAAATGGACTGCCGCGTAGAGCAGTGACGTCAGAACGACGGCCATCACGGCACCGGATTCGCGCTCGATCGCGGTATGCATCGCTCCGCGCATGAATGTTTCTTCGATCAAGGCCACGGTGACGCCCGTCAACAGTCCGCCCAAAGCGATACTCGCTAGCAGGTGAGTGTCGATGGCGACATCGGGTTTCACGATGCGCAGATCGAAGAAGAACATCGCCGCCCCGATCGGCAGCATCGTCGCGACGCCGAGCAGTAGCCCTAGGCCTGCCTCGCGTAGAAATGGCTCGCGAGCGAGACCCCAGCCAAGACTCACTCGGCTGCAGACTCCGAGCCGACGCGCCATCAGGATAAACCCGATCAATAGGGCGAGCATGCCAAGGCGATTGGCGACGCGGTGAAACTTGACGTCAAAAGTGGGCGTCAAAGCATCGTAGAGCGGCCAAGCGAACAGGGCCATGATTGCAAAGCCCGCGACGAATAAACCGAGAAAAAGGGCGAAGCTACGCATCAGTGTGATTCTCAGTATTCGGAGTCAGCCACTCGACTTGGCTCTGAATGCGGCCATCGTCCTGCAGCGTGAGTAAGCGAAATCCCGGCGGACGTGTGTCGAGTTCAAAGTCTTCGACCTGCGGTTTGAATTGGACGCAAGTCGATGGAGTTCCCATGAGGCGTATTTCGCCGAGCGAGCCGTCATAGGTTTGATGCACGTGGCCCCAGAGCACCCCCCGAACGCGTGCATTTCTCGAGAGCACGGTGAGCAGGCGATCGGGCTCTTCGAGCGCGAGGGTATCAAGCCAAGCGCTGTTAGACGGGACGGGGTGGTGGTGTAACACGACGAGCGCAAATCGGTAGTGGGGATCTGCTAACGCGGCATCGAGTCGCTGTAACTCGGCGTCAGTGAGACGTCCCGCCGCGCTGCCGGGCAGCATGGAATCGAGCATCACCACACGCCACGAGCCGAAGTCGCGATGCCCACAGTATTGGAAAGGCGCTCGGGCAAATAATTCGCTCATCAATGACGGGTCGTCGTGATTGCCGGGCAGACACAACACCGGCGGGCCGAGCGCGCCGAGTTCGCGAGCGATCCAGGCGTAGCCATCCGGATCGTCATGAACGAGATCACCGGTGGCGAGTATGGCGTCGAGTTGATGGAAGCCGCCACAGCGGCGTCGCGCGAGATCGAGAGTGGCGCGCAAGGTCTCTAGCGTGACGACGCCGCGCATGCCACCCGCTGGATCACCAACCAGATGGGTGTCGGTCAGTTGGAGTAGGCGAACGGCAGTCATGGCGTTCATGCTAACGCCATGACTGCCGATGTGTCAGCGCAAACTCAGTAGCGGTAGGTTTCCGGCTTGTACGGACCCTGCGGCGAGACGCCGATGTAACGCGCTTGCTGATCGGTCAGTTCGGTCAGCTCGGCGCCGAGCTTCTTCAACTGCAGTCGAGCCACTTTTTCGTCGAGGTGCTTCGGGAGCACGTAAACGCCGACCGGATACTTCTCGTGATTGGCCCACAACTCGATCTGCGCGATCGTTTGATTGGCGAACGACGAAGACATCACGTAGCTCGGGTGGCCCGTGCCACAGCCGAGGTTCACGAGACGACCTTCAGCGAGCAGCGTGATGCGCTTGCCGTCTGGGAAAATGATGTGATCAACCTGCGGCTTGATGTTTTCCCACTGGTACTGCTTCAACGAGGCGCAGTCGATCTCGTTGTCGAAGTGGCCGATGTTGCAGACGATGGCCTGATCCTTCATTCGCTTCATATGATCGTGCGTGATCACGTGGAAGTTGCCCGTCGCCGTGACGAAAATATCGGCTTTGTCAGCCGCATATTCCATGGTGACGACGCGATAGCCTTCCATCGCGGCCTGCAGTGCGCAGATCGGATCGCACTCGGTGATCCACACCTGAGCCGAGAGCGCGCGCAGTGCCTGCGCAGAACCCTTGCCCACATCGCCGTATCCGCAAACGACGGCGACTTTGCCGGCGATCATGACGTCGGTAGCGCGCTTGATCGCATCGACGAGCGACTCACGGCAACCGTAGAGGTTGTCGAATTTGGATTTAGTGACAGCATCGTTCACGTTGATTGCCGGGAAGGCGAGCGCACCGTCCTTGGCCATCTGATATAGGCGCTTGACGCCCGTGGTCGTCTCTTCCGTCACGCCACGAATGTGCTTGATACGCGTGGAGTACCACTTCGGATCGCGCTGCAGCGTTTCTTTGATGCTGGCGAAGAGATATTCCTCTTCTTCGCTGCCCGGGTGAGAAAGGAGCGACAGATCGCTCTCGGCCTTGGTGCCTAGGTGCAACAACAGCGTAGCGTCACCACCATCGTCGAGGATCATGTTCGAGTAGCCACCGTCGGCCCACTCGAAAATGCGGTGTGTGAAATCCCAGTATTCCTTCAGCGACTCGCCTTTGTAGGCGAAAACCGGCGTGCCGTTGACGGCGATGGCAGCGGCGGCGTGATCCTGCGTCGAGAAGATATTGCACGAGGCCCAGCGAACTTGCGCACCGAGCGCCTGCAAGGTTTCGATGAGGACCGCCGTTTGGATGGTCATGTGCAGCGAACCGGTGATGCGAGCGCCGCGCAGAGGCTGCGTGGGGGCGTACTCCTCGCGAATCGCCATCAAGCCCGGCATTTCGGTCTCGGCGATACGAATTTCTTTGCGGCCCCAGTCGGCCAGCGAGAGATCGGCGACGTTAAAGTCTTGCTTGCCGATATTTTTGACAACAGCGTTCATAGTCTGACTCCGTTAATCTTGGTTGAAGATAAACGGGCGCCGTTGAACGTCATCCTGACTCGCGACGAGCCTGGCATCGGCCAACCCGATGCTGCAGCGCCCCTCGTCGCGAGAAATAGTCTACCTGCGCCACCTTGCGGCGGCGACTGGCTTAGCGGCGACGCTTGATCCCTGCGTCAGAGGCTAATGCGGCAGCGCGGTCGGTGCGCTCCCAGGTAAAATCCTTGTCCTCACGGCCGAAGTGACCGTAAGCGGCAGTCTTTTGATAGATCGGCCGGGCAAGTTTGAGCATCTCGCGCAGACCATACGGCGTGAGATCGAAGTGTTTGCGTACGAGTTGCGTCAGCTTCTCGCGTGAGACCTTGCCGGTACCGAAGGTTTCGACCATCACCGAGGTCGGTTCCGCCACGCCGATCGCGTAGGAAACCTGAACTTCGCAGCGATCGGCAAGGCCGGCAGCCACGATATTTTTGGCAACGTAGCGCGCAGCGTAGGCAGCCGAGCGGTCGACCTTGGAGGGGTCTTTACCCGAGAAGGCGCCGCCACCGTGACGAGCGAAGCCGCCGTAGGTGTCGACGATGATCTTGCGACCCGTGAGGCCGCAGTCACCCACTGGGCCGCCAATCACGAAGCGACCGGTCGGGTTGATGTGGAACTTGGTCCCTTTGTGCAGCCACTTCTTCGGCAGCACCGGCAACAGGATTTCTTCCATCACCGCATCGCGCAACTTCTTGGTCGATACATCGTCGCTGTGCTGCGTTGAGAGCACCACGGCTTCGATCGCAACCGGTTTGTCGTTCTCGTAGCGCAGTGTGACTTGGCTCTTGGCGTCGGGGCGCAACCAGGGCAGCTTGCCTTGCTTACGCACTTTGGCCTGACGCTCCACCAAGCGATGCGACAGCGTGATGGCAGCCGGCATCAATACGTCGGTTTCGTTCGTAGCAAAACCGAACATCAACCCTTGGTCGCCGGCGCCTTGCTTGCGCGGGTCGCTGCGATCGACGCCTTGGGCGATGTCAGCTGATTGCTTGCCAATCACGTTGAGGACGCCGCAAGAAGCGCCATCGAATCCCATATCGGAGGAGTTGTAGCCGATGTCGAGCACGGTGCGACGAACGATGGCCTCGATATCGACCCACGCATTGGTCGTGACTTCACCCGCCACAATCGCCACACCGGTCTTGACCAGAGTCTCGACTGCCACGCGGCAGCGCTTGTCCTCAACGAGGATGGCGTCGAGGATCGCATCGGAAATTTGGTCAGCGACTTTATCCGGGTGACCTTCGGAGACGGATTCCGAGGTGAACAGGTAGTGATTGGCCATGGTCATCGTCCAGCGGTTAAACAACCGAAAAAGTATAGCCTTTAATCGCGATGATTCATTGAAAAAATGGCTCTTCTTGAGCGAGAATTGCAGATTCACGCAAGCAAGAAGAGCCTTCCTCATGACCGACCACCGCAGCCTCGCCAACGCCATTCGGGCGCTCTCCATGGATGCGGTGCAGAAGGCCGCTTCCGGCCATCCGGGTGCGCCAATGGGCATGGCCGACATCGCTGAGGTGTTGTGGCGTGAGGTGATGGACTACAACCCCGCCAATCCGCGCTGGGTCGATCGAGACCGCTTCGTGCTGTCGAATGGGCATGCGTCGATGCTGCTGTATTCGGTGCTGCATCTAACGGGTCATCCGCTGTCTATCGAGGACATCAAAAATTTTCGTCAGCTCGGCGCCATCACAGCCGGTCATCCCGAGCATGATCCTGCCATCGGGATCGAGACCACCACTGGACCACTTGGTCAGGGTATCGCCACCGCGGTGGGCATGGCGCTTGCCGAAAAATTGCTCGCGGCCGAGTTCAATCGAGAGGGTCACGACATCGTCGATCACCATACCTACGTGTTCCTCGGTGACGGTTGCATGATGGAGGGCATCTCGCATGAGGCTGCCTCGCTCGCAGGCACGCTAGGTCTCGGCAAGCTCATTTGCGTATACGACGACAACGGCATTTCCATTGACGGCAACGTCAAAGGTTGGATGGCTGACGATACGGTCAAACGTTTCTTGTCCTATGGTTGGCAGGTCATCAAAGATATCGATGGTCACGATGCCGAAGCCGTGTCGAAGGCTTTGCGCAAAGCTAAAGCCAATCGTCATCAGCCCACCCTGATCTGCGCTCGAACCGTCATCGGCAAAGGGGCGCCCAACAAGCAGGGCAGTAAGTCGACCCACGGCGAACCACTCGGGCAAGAGGAGATCGCGGCAACTCGAGCGGCTCTTGGTTGGTCGCACGAACCCTTTGTCATCCCTGAGGAAGTTCGTGCTGCCTGGGATCAGCGTGCGCGAGGCGAGAAAGCCGAAAAATCTTGGAAGCGCCGATTCAATCGATACAAGCGCGAGTTCCCAGAACTCGCTGCCGAATTCATCCGGCGCATGAAGGGCGAGCTGCCGGCGAATTGGCCGACCTTGCGCGATAGCGCCATGGCGGCTGCCGCCGGCGTGACGGCGCCGCAGGCTACTCGCGCGTCTTCACAAACGATCTTGAACGCTATCGGCCCTGGGATGGGAGAGCTGCTAGGCGGTTCGGCGGATCTGACGGGCTCGGTGAACACGTTCCGTAAAGACTCCAAAGCAATTACGCCGGAAGATGCCAGCGGTAACTATGTCTACTACGGCGTGCGCGAATTTGCGATGACGGCCATGATGAATGGTCTAGCTCTGCACGGTGGTTTCGCGCCCTATGCGGGTACCTTCTTGGTCTTCTCAGACTATGCGCGCAACGCGGTTCGTCTGGCTGCGCTGATGCATCAAAGAATTCTGTTGGTGTACACGCACGACTCCATCGGGCTTGGCGAGGATGGCCCGACTCACCAGCCTATCGAGCACTTGGCTTCACTGCGAGCCATGCCCAATCTGTCGCTGTGGCGCCCCTGCGATGCGACCGAAACGGCGGTTGCTTGGCTCGCCGGGATCGAACGTGTTTCAGGCCCGACGTCACTCGTTCTCACGCGTCAGGCTTTGCCGCAGCAACCGCGTGATGCCGCGCAGTTGGCCGCCATCGCCAATGGTGGATACGTCTTGATCGAGCCGGTTGGTGGTGAGCCCGAAGCGATCGTCATCGCCACGGGCTCGGAAGTCGCACCGGCTGCTGAGGCCGTGCGGGCGAGGAACGCGACCGGTCGCCGAGTGCGTCTCGTGTCGATGCCGTCGACCGATACGTTCGACAAGCAGAACGCCGCATGGCGCGAGGCCGTGTTGCCAAAGCGCATCACGCGTCGTGTCGCGGTCGAGGCGGCCGCGACCCAAAGCTGGTGGAAGTACGTCGGCAGCGAAGGGCGCGTGCTCGGCATCGATCAGTTTGGCGCTTCGGGTAAGGCGGCGGAGCTTTTCGAACACTACGGATTAACGAGCGCTCACATCGGTCGTGCGATCGACGAGTTGCTCGCGAACTGAACGGATATCAAGTTTTTAACATTCAGAGGTAAGGACACATGGCGATCAAGGTCGGCATCAACGGGTACGGACGCATCGGACGAAACGTGCTGCGTGCGCTCTATGAGAGCGGACGTAACAAAGAAATTCAGGTCGTCGCGATCAATGACTTGGGTGATGCTGAGACCAATGCCCATCTCACACGCTACGACACCGCACACGGCCGTTTCCCAGGCGAAGTAAAGGTCGAGGGTGATTCGATGGTCGTCAATGGCGATCGCATTCGCGTGCTCGCCCAGCGCGATCCCTCAAAGCTGCCATGGGGCGAACTTGGCGTCGATTTTGTTCTCGAGTGCACGGGGCTCTTCACGAGCAAGGCCAAAGCGGCAGCGCACTTGGCAGGCGGTGCTAAGAAGGTCGTCATTTCGGCGCCCGGTGGCGACGACGTCGATGCCACGGTGGTCTACGGTGTCAATCATCAGGTCTTGCGTGCGTCGCACACTGTGATCTCCAATGCATCGTGCACGACCAACTGTTTGGCGCCCGTGGCGCAGGTGCTGCACGAGAACATCGGCATCGAGAGCGGTCTGATGACGACGGTGCACGCCTACACGAACGATCAAGTGCTCACCGACGTGTATCACTCAGATCTGCGCCGCGCTCGCTCGGCCACGATGTCGATGATTCCGACCAAGACCGGTGCCGCGGCGGCGGTCGGTCTCGTGCTGCCTGAGCTCAAGGGCAAGTTCGATGGGTTTGCGGTGCGTGTGCCGACGATCAATGTCTCGCTAGTTGATCTCACCTTCACGCCCAAGCGCGCGACGACCGTGGCTGAGGTGAATCAGTTGATGAAGGCGGCTGCCGACGGTGCGCTGAAGGGCGTGCTGGCCTATACGGAAGCACCGCTGGTCTCGATCGACTACAACCATGACGCGCATTCATCCACTTTCGATGCGACGATGACGAAGGTCATAGGCGGCAATCTTGTCAAAGTCTGTGCCTGGTACGACAACGAGTGGGGTTTCTCGAATCGCATGCTCGACACAACGATCGCTTGGTCCAAGGCGAGCTGATCATCATGCCGGTGCGTCGGATGCTCGATCTCGAACTCAAGGGTCGGCGAGTGCTGATCCGCGAGGATTTGAACGTTCCGCTTGAAGGCGGGGTCATCACGAGCGATGCCCGCATTCGCGCTTCGCTACCGACGATACGGGCCGCGCGGGATGCCGGTGCGCGAGTGATGCTGCTGTCGCACCTGGGTCGGCCGAAAGAGGGCGAGTTCTCAGACGAGAATTCTTTGGCGCCCGTCGCGGCTCGTTTAGGCGAGTTGCTTGGCACGCCCGTACGACTGATCCGTGACTGGCTAGATGGCATCGACTGCGCGCCGGGCGAAGTAGTGCTGTGCGAGAACGTGCGTTTCAATAAAGGCGAGAAAAAAGACGACGAGGCGTTGTCACGCAAGATGGCTGCACTCTGCGATATTTTCGTCATGGATGCTTTCGGCACGGCGCATCGCGCCGAAGCCAGTACGCACGGTGTTGCCCGATTCGCGCCCATTGCGTGTGCAGGTCCTTTGTTGGTGGGCGAATTGGAGGCACTCGAGCGCGCGCTCGCCAAGCCTGCTCGGCCGCTCGTAGCGATCGTGGCCGGCTCGAAAGTATCCACCAAACTCACTGTACTCGAGTCATTGCTCTCGAAAGTCGATCAACTGATCGTGGGTGGTGGTATCGCCAACACGTTCCTGGCGGCGACGGGCGTCGCCGTTGGTAAGTCGCTGCACGAGCCGGACATGCTCGATACCGCTCGCACGCTGCTCGCGCAAGCGAAAGCGAAGGGCACGATGATTCCGCTGCCGACCGATGTGGTCGTGGCGACGGAGTTTGCCTCGACGGCTGTGGCCACAACGCGACCGGTAGACGAGGTCGCTGACGACGAGTTGATTCTGGATATCGGTCCCGCGACGGCCCGGTCGCTTGCAACGCTATTGCAATCGGCGGGTACTATTCTCTGGAATGGCCCGGTTGGTGTGTTCGAGTTCGATTCGTTTGCAGGCGGCACGCGAGTGATTGCCGAAGCGATTGCGTCAAGCCCAGCGTTCTCGCTAGCCGGGGGTGGCGACACCCTCGCTGCCATCGAAAAATTTGGTGTCGAGTCGGGTATTTCGTATATCTCGACCGGTGGCGGTGCCTTTCTCGAGTTCGTCGAAGGCAAGACGTTGCCAGCGGTTGCGGCGCTCGAGGCACGATTCGACGCATAAGGCGCTGGCAAGGCGCCGGCGCGCACCGCACAATGAAGACCTATGTTGCGTAGAACCAAGATCGTTGCCACCCTCGGGCCGGCGACAGACGATGTCGACGTCCTTTTCGATATGTGTCGGGCTGGCCTCGATGTGGCCCGAGTCAATTTTTCTCACGGCACCCATGACGATCACCTGCGGCGCATCATGCTGCTGCGCGAAGCCTCGGTTCGCGCTGGTCGTTATGTCGCCATCCTGGGTGATCTCGCGGGGCCTAAGATTCGCATCGAAAGCTTCCAGAACGGCAAGGTCGATTTGCAGGATGGACAGGCTTTCGCACTCGATACCGCGCTCGACCCCAAGGCCGGCAACGAAGCGGTCGTCGGTGTCGCTTATAAAGAGCTCATCAACGACGTTAAAGCGGGCGATACGCTCCTGCTTAACGACGGTCTCATCGTACTCGAGGTCACTTCCGTTAAAGGGACCCGCATCGACACCAAAGTGATCGCTGGCGGTGAGCTCTCCAATCGTAAGGGTGTGAATCGCAAAGGTGGCGGCATCTCTGCGCCAGCGCTCGCCGACAAAGATTTCGAAGATATTCGTTTTGCGTCGGCGCAGGGCCTCGATTATCTCGCTTTGTCGTTCGTGCGCGACGCCGCCGACATCAACAAGGCCCGCGAGTTGCTCAAGCAAGCCGGTGGCGAGTCGGTTCGCATCGTCGCCAAGATCGAACGTCACGAGGCCGTCGCCCATCTCGATGAAATCATTGCGGCGACTGACGTCATCATGGTGGCGCGCGGCGATTTGGGCGTCGAGATGGGTCATGCCGCGCTCACCGGTCTGCAGAAGACGATGATCTACAAGAGTCGACATGCCAATCGCGTCGTTATCACGGCGACGCAGATGATGGAGTCGATGATTCAGAATCCAGTTCCGACTCGGGCGGAGGTCAGTGACGTCGCCAATGCGGTGATGGATGGGACCGACGCGGTGATGCTCTCGGCCGAGACTGCGGCGGGCAAATATCCTGTCAAGGCGGTCGCTGCGATGGCGGAGGTGATCTCGGGTGCCGAGCGTTATCAAATCGCGGCGCATAAGCCTCGCGAGCGCTTCGGGGCTATGTTCACGCAAACCGAAGAAGCAATCGCTAACGCCGTGATGTATACGGCCAATCATCTTGAGGTGAAGGCGATCGTGGCTTTGACCGAAAGTGGCGCAACGCCCCAATGGATGTCCCGTTTTCGTTCTGGCATCCCCATCTACGCGTTCACGCGTCACGAGAAAACACGGCGTCGAGTCACGCTATATCGCGGTGTTTACCCGGTTTCCTTTGATCTTCCGCGCGATACGGCTGAAGGTTTGCTTCGTGCGGTATTTCACCAATTGCTCGATCTTCAGCTCGTTGAAGAGGGCGATCAGATCATCCTGACCAAGGGTGAATTCTCGGGTGTGCAGGGCGGTACGAATTCCCTGCAGATTTTGACCGTGCATCGTTAGTGCCGCGTATGGCAGCGAGTGCGATCAAACGTTGGATCGGCCGTGGGCTGCTGATCGTCGTGATGCTCTTGATCGTGGCGATTGCTGCGGTGTGGTGGGCCCTGCGGGGATCGCTTCCCGATCTCGATGGACGTATCGAGACACCTCGCGGCGCACTCTCGGCCGATGTGCGTATCGAGCGCGATGCCGATGGTGCTCCGACCATTCGAGGGCGCAGCTTCGCAGATGTCGCATATGGACTTGGTTTCGCACACGCGCAAGATCGCTTTTTCCAGATGGATCTCTCGCGGCGTCTCGCGGCAGGAGAGCTGGCGGCGCTACTTGGACCGACGCTCGTGGGTCAGGATAAATCAGCGCGAGTGTTTCGACTGCGTGAGGTAGCCAAAGAAGTTATCAACGACAGTTCTTCCGAGCAGCGCAACTGGATCGAAGCTTACACGCGCGGTGTGAACGCGGGTCTCGCATCGCTCGGGGTGCGGCCATGGGAATACTGGTTGTTGCGCCAAAAGCCTACCGAATGGCTCGTCGAAGATTCGATTCTCGTCGTCCATGCGATGTGGTGGCAGTTACAGCATGAGAGTATCGAGTCGGAGATGACGCGTCGTGCTATCGGCGCGCGAATCGAAGAGCGGCTACGCAGTGCCGCGGGTGATGGCGCGGTCGATGCGAACGCGCTTCGTGCCGTGCAGCAGTTCTTGTTTCCGCGGGGTAACGAGTGGGATGCGCCGAACTTCGCGACCGAAGTAGATCGACAAGCGGCTAACGGCGGTCTCGCATTCGCGGCGCCCGAAGTGCCACCCCCAGAGTGGCTCGATTTGCGGGGCTCGCGTCTGTCCGAGGCCGTGGCTAACGCCGCTTTTGATGAGCGGGCGCGCGGTGTGCCCGGCAGCAACGCCTGGGCCGTTGCAGGTCAGCACACGGCGAGCGGTGCTGCCTTGGTGGCGGGCGATATGCATCTCGGCTTGCGAGTTCCGACGGTTTGGTATCGGGCCCGCTTGATCGTGACAGATAACGGCGGTGCGCCGATCGAATTGAACGGCGTCACGTTGCCGGGCTTGCCGGCTGTTGCAGCCGGTAGCAATGGTCGTATCGCTTGGTCGTTCACCAATAGCTACGGAGATTGGGCCGACGTGCGCCCGCTATCGTGCTCTTCCAATCGTCGCGGCTATCTTGCTCCCGGTGGCGAAACGGCGTTTGAGATTCGCGAGGCGCGCATTGAGATCGCCGGGGCTGAACCCGAGATGTTTGAGATTTGGGAGAGCACTTCCGGACCGATCATCAAGGTGGATGGCGACGCTAAGACAGGCGAGACCTGTTGGGCAGCACGTTGGTTGATCACGGAACGGGGTGCCACGAATCTTGCGAGTCTAGAGCTACAGCAAGTGGGGGATCTTGATGCCGCATTGCAGCTTGCGCCGCGCGTCGGTATCCCCCATCAAAACTTCACCGTGGGCGATCGCAGCGGACGAATCGCGTGGACCATTATCGGTCGCATCCCCGAGGGAAATCGTGGTCCCGAGACGCCACGCCCGGTGATATGGCGTGATGCCGACTCGGCGCCGCGGATCGTCGATCCGGAAGCAGGGCGGCTTTGGAGTGCGAACTCCCGGCATGTCGAGGGTGAACTTGAGTTCGTACTCGGCAACGACGAGGCCGAGGGTGGTATGGGTTATGACATGGGAACGAGGCAGGGTCGTATTCGCGATCGGTTGCTGGCGATCGAAGCTAGGGCGACGCCAGCAGACATGCTCTCGATCCAGTTCGATGGACGAGCCGAGTTTCTCGATCGTTGGCAGCAGCTCTTGCTAGGCGTACTCGATGAGGATGCTCTCAAGAACCACCCGAAGCGCGCCGAGATGCGTCGCTGGGTTGGCGAATGGCGGGGTGTTGCTGCGGCAGATTCGGTGAGCTATCGCGTGGTGCGCGCCTATCGCGACACGACGCGCAAAGCCGTGTGGTCAATGATCACCGAATCTCTGCAGACGGCGAAGGGCTCGTACCCTTACGCACTCTTTGAGGGGTCGCTATGGCGACTCGTCACGGAGCAGCCGGCGCACATGTTGGCGGCGAACTATCCTGACTGGCGAAGCTTCTTGCTGCAGCAAGCCGATCTCGTCATCGAGAAGCTCGAGGAGAGTTGTGGCGAGCTATCCCAATGCGCGTGGGGTCAACACAACACAACGCGAATTCGCCACCCGCTCTCTGCCGCTCTCGGGCCGCTTGCGCCCTATCTCGATATGCCATCGCGACAACTCGATGGTGATATGAACGTGCCCCATGTGACCGGTCCTACTTTTGGCGCCTCGGAGCGCTTTGCCGTCTCGCCCGGTCGGGAGTCGGAGGCGTATCTGCAGATCCCCGGTGGCCAAAGCGGACACCCCCTGTCACCGTTTTACCAAGCTGGTTTCGACGATTGGGTGAGCGGCAGGCCGCGTCCCCTCTTGCCGGGGCCGACCGTGCATTCTTTGAACTTGGTGGCCAAGCCATGACTGAAACACGTTTCGTCGGTACTGATCGCTACATCGCCACGGCTGATCTGGGTATGGCCGTCAACGCGGCCGTCACACTCGGTCGGCCGCTCTTGATCAAGGGCGAACCTGGAACGGGCAAGACGCAACTCGCGCTCGAGGTCGCCGGAGCGCTCGGTCGACCGATGTTCGAATGGCACGTCAAGTCGACGAGCAAAGCGCAACAAGGTCTTTACGAATACGACGCAGTCTCGCGTTTGCGTGACTCGCAACTCGGCGACCCCAAGGTCGCCGACATCCGTAACTACATCGTTCGAGGCAAACTGTGGGAAGCATTCGACTCCGATGTGCAGCCCGTGTTGTTGATCGATGAAATCGATAAGGCCGATATCGAATTTCCGAACGATTTGTTGCGCGAGATCGATCGGATGGAGTTCTATGTTTACGAGACCCGTGAGCTCGTGAAGGCCCGACATCGCCCGATCATCATCATCACGAGTAACAACGAGAAGGAGTTGCCCGACGCCTTCCTGCGGCGCTGCTTTTTCCACTACATCCGCTTTCCCGATGCCGAGACGATGGAGAAGATCGTCGAAGTACATTATCCGAATCTAAAAAAAGAACTGCTCGCCGAAGCGTTGGGTGCTTTCTACAAGGTGCGAGAGACGCCGGGCTTGAAGAAAAAGCCCTCGACTTCCGAGTTGTTAGATTGGATCAAGTTGTTGCTCGCTGAAGATATTCCGCCAGAAGCGCTGCGTAGCGATGATCCGAAAAAGACTATCCCGCCTTTGTATGGCGCTTTGTTAAAGAACGAGCAGGATGTTCATCTATTCGAGCAATTGATTTTCCTTAATCGTCGCGCGCGCTGACGTCGATGCTGATCCGCTTTTTCTTCGATCTGCGAGCGGCAGGAGTTCCGGTTTCGATCACGGAGTTCCTCTCGCTGCTGCAGGCGCTAGAGGCGCGGGTTGCGTATTGCTCGGCGGAAGAGTTCTACTGGCTCGCGCGGCTCGCGCTCGTGAAAGACGAGAGGCACTTCGATCGCTTCGATCGCGTTTTTGCCGAGCATTTTGCGGGCGCTGAGCGCTTGTTCGAGAAACTCGTTGCTGAAGTTCCCGCCGAATGGTTGCAGATGATGGCGGAGCGTTTATTCACCGACGAGGAGCGCGCGAAGGCGCAGGCTCTAGGTAGTTGGGATAAGTTGCTCGAGACCTTGCGTGAGCGCTTGAAAGAGCAGAAGGAGCGCCACTCGGGCGGTAATAAATGGATCGGCACGGGCGGCACATCCCCCTTTGGGTCTGGTGGCTACAATCCCGAGGGTATTCGGATTGGCAACGAGGGGCAGCGTCAGCGTCGCGCCGTCAAGGTGTGGGAGGCGCGGGAGTATCGAAACTTCGACGACCGACGTGAGCTCGGCACACGCAATCTCAAGATGGCGCTGCGGCGTTTGCGTAAATTCGCACGGCAAGGCGCCGCCGACGAGCTCGATCTCGATGGCACGATCGATGCGACAGCGCGTAATGCCGGTTGGCTCGATCTCAAACTGCGGCCGGAGCGTCGTAATGCGGTGAAGGTGCTGCTGTTGCTCGATGTCGGCGGATCCATGGACGATCACATTCGTCTCTGCGAGGAGCTTTTTTCGGCTGCTCGCAGCGAGTTCAAACATCTCGAGCATTTCTACTTCCACAACTTCATCTATGAAATGCTCTGGAAGGACAATCGCCGCCGCCACTCCGAGAAGACCGCGACCTTCGATTTGCTCCGCACCTTCAATCCCGATTACCGGGTGATCTTCGTCGGTGATGCGGCGATGAGTCCTTACGAAATTTTGCAGCCGGGTGGCAGCGTCGAACACTGGAATCCAGAAGCGGGTGTCGAGTGGATGCGACGATTCACTGCGCATTTTCCGAAGCTCATCTGGATCAATCCCACGCCCGAAGAGCATTGGGGGTGGACGCCCTCAATTCGTCTGACGCAAGAGTTGGTGGAGGATCGGATGTTCCCGCTGACCCTCGATGGCCTCGATCGAGCGATGGCCGCGCTCCGTCGTAAGGTCTTGGCCTGAAACCTCAAGCCAAGAAATTGAGGATAGCGTCGCGCTGCGCCAAGGTATCTCGATAGCCGAGTTCGATCAGCTCGCGTGTGTAAACGTGTTCGAATAAGAGATAACTCGCCAAGAGACCGCCTGAGGCGCCACGCGCGCCGATGACCGACAGCAAGGTTCGAAGTGCGCTTGGCAAAGCCCCTAAGTGTTGTGCCGCGATATCTCGCGGATCGGCACTCGGCACGAGACGCAGCGCGGCAACAGGGCGCAGGCCCACAACGGCCCGGTTCGCTTCGCTCAAGAAGCGATTGGTGCGCTCTAGTTGATCGAGATCGGCGTCGACCTGATCGCTGAACAAGGTGTCGAGCATGAAACCAAAAATATCGCCTGAAGAGGGTGATCGGAGAGATTGCAGTCCGTCGTCGATACCCGCTGCATTCTGAGCGCGGACACCGAGCACCAGAATACGCTCTGCGCCGAGATGAATAGCGGGCGATAGCGGCGCGAGTTGTCGCATCGCACCATCACCAAAGTATCGATCGCCGATTTTTACCGATGGAAACAAGAAGGGAATGGCAACGCTTGCCATTAAGTGATCGAGGTTGAGCGTCGAGCGAGTGCCTATACGGCGAACGCCCTGCCAGTCGCCGACGGAGGGGGCCGCTTCGAAGAAAATGCGGTGTTGTCCTCCCACATAGGAGGTCGCCGTTAGCGCGATCGCATGCAGCGCGCCGCACTCAACGTTATCGCGGACGGCATTCCAATCGATGCGCTCGGCTAGCAGTCTGCGCAGCGGTGAGTTGTCGAACAGGGCCTCTGGCGCAGTGGCGAGCCGACCGCTCGAGAGCGCCGAGAGCGACCAGCGTGCACCTGCGCTCAACATTGCCGCGGTATCGGCCTCGAAAACTTGATCAACGGTGAAGTTGCCCCAAACCTGTTCTAGACGGCGAACGCCCTCTCGCCAATCACGCGCGTGAGTGGCGATCACAGCCGCACAGACCGCGCCTGCCGAGGTGCCGACAATGATGTCGAACGGCGGCTCGTCGGTAGGGCTCAATTCCGAGAGTGCCTTTAATGTGCCGACTTGGTAAGCCGCGCGGGCTCCGCCGCCCGATAAGACGATAGCTGTGCGCTTGCGCATGGCACTATGATAAGCGCTCACCCCCCTCGGCAGGAGAATGAACATGCGATCGATGTCCCGTTGGCTCTCCAGTCTCGCTTTGGGTCTGTTGGCCACGCTAGTCCTAGCGAGTTCCCTCAAGACCGGTTCACCGGCGCCGGATTTTCGTCTGCAGGACCAGACGGGCAAATGGGTTTCTTTGAAAGAGCAGCGCGGCAAGTGGGTCGTGCTGTACTTCTATCCGAAGGACAATACTCCCGGGTGCACGACCCAAGCCTGCGAGTTCCGCGACGATATCTTTGCCTTCCGACGTGAGGGCGCCGTGATCTACGGAGTCAGTGTTGACGATGTGGACTCTAAGAAGGAATTCGCCAAAGAGCATAGCCTCCCGTTCTCGGTGCTGGCGGATCCCACCAAGCAAACGACCGCCGCTTATGGGGTGCTTCAGAAGATGCTCGGTATGTTCGAGATCGCCCGACGTGACACCTTCATCATCGACCCGGAAGGTCGGATCGCCAAGCACTGGGAAAAGGTTGACGCTAAGGGGCACTCGGCCATGGTGTTGGCCGAGCTGAAACGCCTCAAAGGTGCCTGATTACTCGGCACTCGATCGCTCGAAAATGGACAAAGGATGACGCCGTCAGGCCACCGTCGCGTGACTGACGGCATCATCTGAACCTTCCTGACACAAGGGGGTTCGCCCATGTCCCAGTCTTCCGAGCTACAACGACCCGAACGCCGTGAATTTCTAACAACCGCGAGTGCGGGTGGTGCTCTGGCCATCGGTGCGTCAGGTATTGCTGGTATGACCCTCGGCGGGCCTTTGGCCAGTGCGTCCGCGGCGATGCATTCACTGTATGGTCGTGGTCCAGGCCTGAAGGGCCCGTATCTCGATCTCTCGACGGGTCGCGGTAATCAACTGGCCTATGCCCGCATCCAGGGAGACTTGGATTTCGGTAAGCAAAAGTACTTCTGGTTCAAGGGCTATGTCATGGCCATCGAACCGCAGAAGAAGGTCGTCGATCTGATGGGCTCGTCGGGTTTCGGTGTGATTCGGCTCGAGCAGGGGCCCGATGGGGGGATTCGTCGCATGTGCCGCGAAGTGATCGTCTATACCGATCTGCGCAGCGGCGAAGTGCTCGACGAGTGGAAGAATCCGTTGACTAACGAGACGGTCAAGGCGGTGCACGTCGCAAACGACCCATTCAACTACATGATCGAGGATCACTTCCCGGCCATGTCCGATTTCGGTGGTCTCAACAAAGAACAACCACCAAAAATCCCCTTCATCTTGCCTTGGTACCAGCACGGCGATATGGCGGAGATGGAGATTCACGTGCATCTCGCGTATCCGAGTGCGTTGCAGCCGGATAAGTGGCCGCGCGAGTCGGCAGGTCCAATCGCGCAGGTCTCTGAATTCTTCGCCCATCACGTGAAGGTGGAAGATTTACAGAACGAAAAGATCACCTCACTCGATTACACGGGCACTTGGAATCGTATTACGCCGTGGTTACCGTGGATGTTGATGGGTCAACGCCCAGGTCTGTGCCAGTACGCTTGCTTTATGGGTACGACGCAAAATCTGGAGGAGATTCTGTCGCGCAATGTGCTCGACTATTGCGAGAAGAACTATAAAAAATATTTCGATGCGCCAACTGAATGGAGCACAGATCGCAGTCTTTCGAGCCTTGAGCATTACGCTAAGGATCAGAAGCCGGTACCGGCCAAGTAAGTGGGTTTTTGCTGGCGGCAGGCCGGTGCTATACCTGGTCTGTCGTCAGTCGCGGCACTCGATTGGGTTGCCGTTCTCGAAGCACACGTGCATCAGTACTTCAGCCTCGCGCGAGTAGCGGGTCCATGTGCCGTGCAAGCGACCGTCGATGTAAGTGGCTTTGACGTACTCGCCACTCCAGTAATAGGTGGTTAACGGTCCGGTGTAGCGCTGCTGAGTTCCCGGTACGTAGGCGACATCGTCACGAATCTCGGCCGCAACACCCTGCTTCGGCCCTTGCGGTTGCGGCGAGCGCGGCGAACAACCGATCAGCAGTAAGCTCAGAACCATCGATGTAACAAGTCGTGCTCGCATTAGTTTGAGTCTAGGCGGGTAGCCGTTAGTTCAAACTCGGTAGATGTACGGACTGGAGCTCCGCAGCCGGATGACATATCCGCATGCTGGGTAAGAACGACTGGATGTAGCGGCGATCGAAGTCGAAGAAATTCTCGGCGCCATAAACCAGCACCATCCAAACCGCGCGGCCGCGCTGGAAACGCACTAGAAATTCTTCGCGTCCAGCGTGTTTCGGCAGAGAGAGCAGGGTCAAACGATCACTGATTTCATCGTTGTTCGAGGTTGTTCCCTGCGGCGGCAGATAGTCTGCGATCACTGCCACTTTTTTCTTTTGGGTCTCGAGGTCATCCG
Organism: Steroidobacteraceae bacterium; assembly: GCA_049455235.1. GTDB lineage: Bacteria > Pseudomonadota > Gammaproteobacteria > Steroidobacterales > Steroidobacteraceae > UBA964. The sequence goes on along the minus strand of JBMTZD010000002.1, from coordinate 10,654 downwards.
CCAGTAAGGAGCGCAGACGATCGGGAATCAGCGCGACTGAAACGCGTCCTTCCGAGAAGGTCAACACTTGCACCATGGCGTTACTCCTTCGGCATTTGTATTTCGATTTCGATACGTCTATTCAGTGCTCGATTGGCAGCAGAGTCATTCGCGGCAACGGGTTTGGTGTCAGCAAATCCCTGAGCTTCGATACGAGCTGGATCAAACTTGCGACCCGTCACCAGTTCACGGACGACCGATACTGCGCGAGCCGCCGACAAATCCCAATTGTCACGATACTTGATCGTACGAATCGGCACATTGTCGGTATGACCCCCGATCACGACGCGGGCGCCTGACTTGTTGGCGACGTCACCGATTTTCTCGATGAGTCCGACCGCCATTGGCGTCAGTGTCGCATCGCCAGTTGGAAATGCACCGCCCGAGCCGATCTTCACGATAACGGCGCCGTCTTTTCGCTCGACCTTAACTAATCCGTCTTTGATCTCACCCGCAAAGGCTTGCTCGAGATCCTTCGCTGCTTGTTCGGTCTTTTCCTTGTTGCTGCCGCCACCGCCCTGATCTCCAGTCGTGTTGGCGCCAGTGGTCGCCGCTTGCGCTTCGACCGCGGCTACGAGTGCGCTAGTCGCGCCGGTGACAGCAACCTCGCTCGTCAGTTGCGGAGTTAATTCATTGAGTTTCTTTATGCCGCTCGCGACCGCTTGTGCTGCCTGAATGCGTTCCGCCGCCGAGGCATTCTCAGCCGCGTTGAACTGCACCGTCACACGAGTATTGGTGGCAGCGACTTCGACTCGTCCAGCGGCGACCTCCTGCGACAGAGCTTGGCGAATGCGTTCGGCATCTTGTGCGATGTTATCCGGCGCGTTGCCTTCCGCAGCACCCTTGCCGCCGGGTCTTTCGCTATCTTGCGGTTGTCGACCGCCAGCTTCGAGAGGCTCCTCCGACACCGGGTCAGCGTCTTTGGTGCGAACCTCGAGCTCTTGCTGAGTCGAGTCGGTCGTCTCTTGTTTGAGATTGTCGACCAGAGCGACCGTTGGGGAAGGGGAGAAGTTTAAGCTCAGGATGGTCGTGCCCTTCGGCTGTTCGACGACCGGGATTTCACGCTGCACACCGAACGAGTTCTGCATGCTGCCCGAGATCTGCTTGAACTTCGGCACGTTCATCTCGGCGAACGAGAGAATCAAGACGAAGAAGCACAGCAGCAGCGTCGCCATATCGGAGAACGTCGCCATCCACATCGGCGCGCCGGGGACGCATTCCGGGCACTTTTTGGCAGGGGGAGGGTCGGGCGGGCGCGAGGGTGGTGGAGGCGCCGGCTCGGCGACGGCTTCCTCCGGTGTTCCCTCGATCGCTTCGGCGGTCGCGTTCATCGTCGCTAGCTATCAGGCTTTGACGAGCTTGGCCTGCACCGCGGGCGGCAGCAGAGCCATGATCGAATCACCTATGAGACGCGGATTGTCACCGCGAGCGATGCCTTGCAGACCCGACAAAACCGCTTCGCGATAGATCATCTCTTCGCCGTGATAGATCTTGAGTTTGTTAACGATTGGGCCACCGACTACGTTGGCGATGAAGGCGCCGTAAAGCGTCGTCAGCAGTGCGATGGCCATTGCAGGGCCGATCGCCTTTGGATCCGACATGTTACCGAGCATCTGCACGAGACCCACGAGCGTCCCGATCATGCCCATGGCAGGTGCCACGTCGACCCAGCCTTGCCACGCTGCGATGATGGCGTTGTGGCGCCGATCCATGGCGTCCATCTCGGTCCGCAAGCGGCTGGTGAGATTACCTTCGTCTGTTCCGTCGACGAGCAACATCAAGCCGGCTTTCAGAAAACGCTCCTGCGCCTCCGATGCTTTCGGTTCGAGAGCGAGCATGCCTTCACGGCGCGCCAAGGTGCCAAGCTCTGGCATCAACTCGATCAAGCTTTCGAGTTTTTGCGACTTCGGCATGAAGGCCTTTACGGCGCCGCCCAAGTGACCGATGAACTCCGGCAGCGTATGACGCGAGAGCACGACGAAGATCGTGCCGCCAACGACGATGATCAGGGAAGGGACGTCCGCGAAGGCACCGAGGTCGCCTCCCGAGGCCATCGCCCAAATGATCAGACCGACGGCGCCGGCCATGCCAATCAGCGTTGCAATATCCATCTCGAATCATCTCCATGATGTGGTGCGATCATGACGCGGTGTTCACCACGTGCTGGGTGTAGTCGGCACGAGTTACGATTTCGTTATACTCCAAAATGGTAATTTATCGTCCACTTGGTGGATACTCCCAAGTAACGACACGATCGGACGACTAGTCGGGATATGAGCAGTTTCAAGGTACGGTTGGTGGGTCTTCTGGCGGGGCTGTCGCTCGCCGGGCCTGTCGTGGCTCAGACCGCTCAGACCACTCAGACTGAGCCGACGGCAATCCAACTCAAGCAATTCACCATTCGCGATCGGGAGGCTGGTCTCGAGTGGTTGCGCTGCTCGGTAGGCCAGGTCTGGAACGGCTTTACCTGTATTGGTAACCCTCGAATGTTGAGTCTCGACGAGGCAATGCAGGCAGTCGCACTCGCTAACAAAGAGCTCGGAGGTAACTGGCGCTTGCCGAGCGTGGATGAGTTGAAGTCCTTGGTCTGCATGGATTGCGAGCCGCCGAAGATCGACCGACGCCTCTATCCGAACACCGCCGCAGCGCCCTATTGGAGCGCAACCAAAAATCGCTGGTCCGTGGGGCGATATTGGACAGTCAATTTCTATACGGGCTATACGTTCGGTCGTAATGCGCCGAACATGGCCCGATACGTCCGCCTCGTCAAAGATTTAACGCCGGTGCGCAAGGTGAGTCCACCGTGAGCTTTTTTGGCGGTTCTAATCAAGACGGTAAACCGAGAGTGGCCTGTCGGATCTGCAAGTTGATTCGCGTACATGTTTTCTTGGTCGTCGGCGTTCTCGCATTGTGGCGGTTCAATCCGGAGTGGTTTTCCTGGGCAACCGATACCGATCGTTACACCGTCCCGGGAATGATTTTAGTCGCGCTCGGTGGATTGTTTCTCTACAAACTCTGGGATCACTATCGTGGCTGAACAACGGATCCTCATCGCTCGCGTGCTGTGGTGCGCTTCCCTCGCGCTCTCGATAGCAGCTTGCGCCCGTCCGGATGCGGCCTGGGAAGAAGCTCGACGACTCGATACACCAGATGGCTATGCCTCATATCAGGAGCGTCATCCTCGAAGCTCGCACGCGGCGGAGGCTCGTACTCGACGCGAAGCCTTACTGGCAGAGCGAGATTGGTCTGTTGCCCGCAACCTCGATACCAGCGAGGGTTATCGCGAATATCTCGAGAAACATCCCGAAGGGTTATGGGCTGGAAAGGCCAAAGAACGGGTTAACGCGTTGTCTCTCGAGACATCCCCAGTGGCAGCAGCGCCAGTGGAGGCAGTGCCGGTAGAAGCAGTGCCGGTAGAGGCAGCGCCGGTAGAGGCAGCGCCCGCGCCGATCATCCCTGCCGCGACCGCTCCTGCTAAGACGCCCCCGTCACCGCCTGCACCGAAGATTTATGTGCAGCTCGGGGCGTTCTCGAGTGCCGAGGGCGCGCAAAAAGCCTGGCGCGAGTTGCAGTCACGTCATGCGGCGCTGCGAGAACTGCAGCCCGTATATCGACGTAGCGGTAAGGGCGACACCGGTTTGCATTTGTTGAGAGCCGGCGTGGCGACGCGCGCTGACGCCGAAAAACTCTGTCGTACGCTGCAGGCTGCAGGACAAGCCTGTTTGATCAGTTGAGTGCCGTCTTAAGCTTGACGTTCCAGAGGATCAGCTGTCGCTGATCAGCCGAGGCCGGTACGATTTCATAGATCGGTGCTGCGCTTGACGGGCTCGCGCGCGGCGTGATGAGGCCGTTACGATCCACCTGATGTTGCTCTACGCTCAACGCGGGGTCGCCGCCACGAATGCGGCTAGTGACGCCACCGTTGACCTCGGCCATGATGAGCAGTGTTTGATTGTCGATGCGGGCAAGACCCTCGGGTCGTTCGAGTCGCCAGCCCAATGGGCGCAAACTCAATACACGAGTCATCGAGGCCAGTTTGACTCCGCTCGCTTCGACAGCTGCTCGCGTGCCATATTCCAGCGCAAGACCTGAGCTTGGGCCACTCGTTAGCACTCGATTCGTGAGATCAGTCGCGCCGCTCAAGTCGACTACTCGAACGTCCCACTCCCAGGCAGCTTCGACGTTACCGGGTCGATAACGGACGAGCGCAAGTAATCGATCCTCGTTCAAAGAGTCCAGATCTAGAACCTGTAGCGAGATTTCATTGGCCGCGATCGGCAAGGCAAATTGGCGCGTCACATTGGAGCGGGGGTTGAAGGTCACGAGGCGTACTAGCGAGGCGGTATTGGCGGTACGTCCGCCGACATCGAGTACGGCTCCAACGGCCATGACGACTTCGCCGGAGGTTGCTCGAATCGCGAGCCCTCCGCAGCCGAGGCCTGCTTGTCTCGATTCGAGAATGCTCGGCAAGCTTCGTGTCACACCTGGTAATAACCCCGCATTACCGGCAGGCCCCAAGCGCAGCGTCGTGCGATTTTGAGCATCGATTTGCATGAGGAAGGGACCGCGGCGATCACAGATCCAGTTGGTTCCGTCAGCGGCGATGGTAAGCCCTGCCGGATCCAGTCCCAGTTGATCGAACTCCGGATTGCGTGGCTTCAAAGATTCGTCGAGATTGCGCGCGCCATCGCTCCCGGACGCGCCAAGTGGAACCGGGCGACCTGAGAAGTTCTCGTTGGCGCTGGTTTTCAGTGTCGTCAACGATTTGAGCTCGGCGATTGTTGAGCCAAGTGAAAATTGACCCACCGAAGGCAGGGCGTTCGGCTCTGCCGTGACGATCACGGTGGCGTCACGTACATCCGCGCCATCAAAATAACGGGGTGCCGCCACGGTGATTCCGCGCGAGCTCACGGCGCGAAACTCGAGGTTCGTGCCATTGATTGAACCGGGGACGATGGCGATACCGCCGCCTAGGGCCGGTTTGATTCCTTTGACGAAGGCAGCTCCGATCGCAGTGCTCGTGCCGAAGTAGGGCGCCAGCGCGCTATCAGGAAGCTTCACCACATGCTTGCGCACCTCGTTGACATCACCTGCACTCGTTGGCGTTTCGACGAAGACACCGCGAGCAATCGCTTCGCCTTGCTCTAACATCGCTCGCACGAAGTCCGTCGTTGGTGTGGCAATCGCGGCGCGGTAGCTAGCCGTCAAGCGCGTATCGCTACGCAACAAATCGAGAATCGCAGCGAGATCGGTATCGAACGTCGATGACGAGTAGTTCAAGCTGCGCGTCGCGAGAACGTTGGCAACCTCTGCTGGAATCGATATTCCGTTGGAGACATCTGCGTCGTTATCGAGCGCGAACAGAAACTGACCGCGACGTAGCGTGACATTCGATAGCACGCCACCCTCCATCCCGCCTTGTAATTCACGCAAGGTGAGAGCGACGGCTGCCGTGGCCTGACCAATGGTGATGCCACCGATGGAAAAGCGAATGCTGTCGCAACCACTCGGACATCGATAGGTGTATCCGCCGCCACCACTCGTCGTACCGTTGATGTTGCCTGAGACGTAGCTCAAGCCGCCGATGGCGATGTCGACCCAATTGCCATTCTGAATGGGCGCTTCGCTGACCGGCGGCTGCGAGCTATCACCGCCTGAGCTCGACCCACCACCACCGCCACAGGCCGTCAGTAGGGTCGCGATCAATAATGCGGTGATGCCAGGCGAGCTAAGAGAGACTCTGCGTTGCACGTGAATGCTCGCCTAACGCTTGGAGCTGTCGAAGGGCTCACAGATGAGTGGGCGAATCGTAATCGTCGTCGCCGTCACGTCGGTTAGGGTTCCGACGACAAGCTCTTCATCGAGTATCAGTGTCGAGGTCGCTGTCACCCAGCGGCGACGATCGTTACGGGCGATCGTGCTGACGAACTTCTCGCTGCCCACAGCTCGACCAGCGTAGAGAAAATTACCACGCAAGCGTAAACGGAACGGCTCATCGGTTATTTTCGAATCGAGTGCCTGTTTGTCGATGGTCATGATTCGATCGGCAGAGCAGACAAGCTCCGGAATCGCTCGCGTTCGTGCATCGGGCGTTTTTATCGGTTGCGCGGAGTTGGCAGTCTTAGTCGGTGGCGGATCGGATGCGAGGGCCATTTCGGATAGTCCAACGACGATCAACCCCGCAATCAAGCAACGCCCGAAGCCTGTCATGGCAAAATCTCCAAACCGGAATAATCGAACTATACTCCAGCGTATAGCCGCTACGCGCCCGCTCAAGTTTTGAGCTCAGACAGCGACTGGTAATGCGATGCTCAGCCCGGTTGGTCTACCTCCTCAAGCACCCGTACCACCGGATACCGATCTGGTGCCGGCGCTCGATCGCGCGATTGTGTTGCCGAGTGCAGGCGCGGGCTCGGGGACGTGGCAGGCTGGATCGCTGCTGTCAGCGTCGGTGCGCCATCAAAACGACGAGATGATTCTGAAAGTCGGCGATCGTTTTTTCTCCACTCGACCGATTCCGGGCGTGACGGAAAACTCGCAGTTATCGCTACAGGTGTCACGAGACCCAGCAGGCTCGATGATGCTGGTGCCGATGCTGCCGCTGGCGGGTCGATCGATGGCGCGGATCGGTGGCGCGCCCCCCGTGGTACGCGACATGACGGTCGCGCTGGCAGGCGGGGGTGAGACGTCTTCGGTGGATGGCGTTTCGACCATGACGACATTACGTCAAACGCCGCCAACCGCCATGGGCGTGCAATCTTTGGCTGCCAAGCTCGAACCACCGCGAGCCCTTGCTGATTGGCTCTTGAGATTATCGCCGATGCATCCTGCCAGTTCGATGGAGGCGTCATCATCGGCTGCTGGCGGTCTTGTATCTGAAAGCGCTGCTTCTGGATTATCGCGAGGAGTCACGGGCTGGGTTCAAGCGCTGACAATCTCGCTCGCCAACTCGGGTCTCTTCTACGAATCGAAGCTCAAAGATAAGCGTAGTGTTCCGGGGGTTGATGTTAAGCGACAGTTACTCGATTCCATTTACCGACAGCCAGTCGGTCAGTCGATTCAAGACGCTTGGGCTGCATTAGATGAGCTCGTGGGATTTCAGAGCGCAGCAAACGTCGCGCATCAAGCCGGCGGATGCTGTTACTCGTTCGTATTACCGGCGCCTGACGGGCTTGGCGCATGGTGGATCGTCTTTCAGCAGGATCCGCGATTAGTACGTCACGAGCGGGGGCGCGGCGAGCAGCGCGAGGATCAAGAGCCGCCATGGCGCATTCGGCTCTCTGGCATCGAATTGCCCGAAGGGAATATCGATATTCGTTTGGAGCAGGTCGGTACGAGCGGTGTCTCGGTCACCCTACTGACACCGCGCGCCGATCGCGCGACGCATTGGGAGTCGGCGCGGCAGGAGTTGTCTCGTCGCTTCGAGGAGGCTGGGCTCGAGCTCGCGCGCTGGACCGTGCTCGATCCGCGAGGTGAGAAAGCACCGCCCTCGGCAGTGCCAGGGCAACTTCGTGCGGTGCGTGTATGAGTCCGCCTGGCGATAAAGCTATTGCGCTCGAGTACGGAGAGAACCCCGTGCCTCTCATCGTGGCAAGCGGTGACGACGAGTTGGCGCGCTCGATCGTGGCCGAGGCGGAACGACAAGGCGTGCCCGTGATGCGCGATCCGGCGTTGGCGGCGAGACTGGCTGAGCTACCGGTGGGGACGACGATTCCGCGCGACGTTTATCTCGCCGTCGCAGTCGTATTGTCCTGGGTTTATTGGATGCAGGGCAAAGAGCCCGATCAGGCGAGTTCGGCGCGTCGCAACGACGTGTAGTCTCGGCTGCGACCGCGCGGATCGTACAAGCTCACATCGTCGTCGGGCTGTCGCAACAAAGAAATGATGCGACGCTGCGCGGTGACAACGCGGCTGAAGACTTGATGATTGCGCGTTTGCAGAGTTTTGCAGCGCTCGATTTGCTCGCGCACATGTTGCGCTCGTTCGGGATTGCTGCGTGATTGATCAATAGCGCCGAGACTCTTACTGAGACGCTCCAACGTCTCGATATCGCGATCTTTTTCTGCGTGGAGCTGCTCGAGCTCCTCCACACCCTCACCGATCAGCCCGTTACGGCTACGCAAGACTGCATGTTCCTTTTCGAGGAGATGGCAGATTTTCTTGCAAAGTGACTCGAGGTCACCGAGGTTGTCGGAAGGGGTGTGATTTGGGGTCATGAACGTCCTAACTCGCCAAGCTCGTTCTCCAGCTCCATGAACTTGCGGGCGAGTCGCTCCTGATCAATCGGAAAACGACCTTCGAGAATTTCTTTGCGAATCCGATCGACCTTCTTTTGGTCGAAAGCTTCATCGCCGGCGACCTGTCGCACGGCTTGCGCCATTTCCTTCGCGGCCGCCGAGACCTTGACCGGCAATACGGTGACGTCAGCGGCGCGCTGAGTGGTCTGCTGCTGAACAGCAGAATTTTGTTGCTGACGGGCAGCGAGCGCGTCGGCTTTCGCTTCACGAGCAACGGAGAGGGCAGTCGGCTGGATTTTGTCGATGGTCATGTTGGTTCACCCACTTCTATGTCGGTCTAGTCGACCGTCAAGGAGGGAACTTTAGTGCTTGCGATCGAGCTTGTCTTAACCGATCGCTGACTACCCAGTCGGACCGAGCCGTCCGCCTGCACCCGGCCGCGGAGTTTTCGTCCACTCTGCGGATTTTCGAGTTCGATCCAATCGCCCGCTTTGCCATTTTGAAGGGCGATCAGCTTGGAATTGACCCGACCGCCCGCGAACTCAGCCCAAGCGATGACGGACGCGCTGCGTTTGACGAGAGTATGCGCCCGCGCATCCGGGCGGCCGACCGGCTCACCCTGGCGCAGCGGGCGGGTCAACGTCAGTCCGATAAGCGCTGTGGGATCAGACAATGTCGCCGACAGGGGTCGTCCATGCCGCCCGACCACAGAAACGGTTAAATCTTGCTCGCCGAGAACATGGCCGTAAGGCATATCCCTTGCGGCAACGACGATCGCTGATTCGACCGATCGCGCGGCAACGGATTGCCGCTGCACGCCATCGAGATTGGGAAGGTTGATGGCAACGAAGCGCTTCGGCGTCGAGGGCGTGCCCGAGCACGTGACTTGCACCGTGGTGCGAGTGTCGTACGGGAATGACCACTGCCAGCCAGATTCGCATTCACCGAGCGACAGTCGCGGATCGACCGAGTGGGCGCGAACGCTGCCGTCAGGCAGTGAAAGCGATTGCTCCACAAAGGTTTCCGCCGCAGAGGCGAGTGATTCGCCGCGAGCGAGGGCAGGGGCGAGTGCCAGACACGCCGCGAACGCAAGTAGCGTTTTTGACATGTCTTGCACCCGGTGCCCGTGAAACCTTAACCCTGACGCAGCAGATTGAGAACGTACTGCTGCGACTGGTTCGCCTGAGCGAGCATCGCCGTACCGGCCTGCGCCAATACCTGTGCTTTGGCGAGATTGGCCGACTCCTTGGCGTAATCCGTATCGAGGACTCGAGACTTCGCTTCCTCGGTGTTTTCGACCAAATTCATCAAATTGTTGATGGTGTACTCAATGCGGCTCATCGTCGCGCCCATGCGAGCACGGGATTCGTTGACGACTTTGGCCGCTTGGTCTACGTAGTCGAGAGCGGTGATCGCACTCTCCGGGTCGGCAATCGTGACGTTGTTAACCGATTGACGTATGAAGGCTCGCTCGGTGGAATATTGGCCAAACTTCACTACCAACTTTTGAGTGCGAGGACTGGCAAGCGGTCCGTTATCTTGTACATCGAACATGTCGTACTGAGGGTCGAAACCGGCCGCCTTTAGAACGAATTGATAGTCCGAGTCGGCTTTGAGCTTGTTTACAAGATCCGTGACATCGGTGACGTTATCTGCCGTCAACACTCGGCTGCCGATCTGGATTTCGAAGCTGTTGCCCTCGTTTTTGGGAGTCGTGTCTCGATGGAAATCGAGGTTGCTGAGATCGAATTCTTGTTTCCAATATGGTGGGCTTGCCGTGCTCACGTAACTGTTACCAGCACTTACCGTTACTGTGTCCGCAAGCGCAGCTGAAAAGTTGACCCGCTTATCGGCATCATCTGCGATATTTGTGCCGGTGAACTCGGTGATCGGATTCGGCTGTCCAGCGATCTTCCATACGACTTTCATCTCGCCATTCTTGAACTGCAAGTCTACAGTCGTCGAGTCAAATTTAGGGTGCGCCTTGAGTTGATCGATCAAATCGGTCACAGATGTAGCGCCGACAGCCGAAATGATATTGTAGTTGACGCCGTCCGGATTTCCTTGAGTGTCGCGAGATCCATCCCACAGCTTCAATTCAAAATTTGGTAGCGGTGTTCCGGTGAAACGTACATCAATGATGCTTCCATCCGCATCTAATATATTGGTGCGCGGTACGCTGGAAGCTGTGATGTTGGTATTCGAAGACGCGAAGTTGATCGTCTGTATCGCGGTACCTGAACTGGCAGTGACGTTGACCTTCTCCGCCATATTCAGGTCTTCAATCGTCAGTGATCTCAGCGGCACTTGAATGTAGTCGGCAGCGTTGATGCCAACCTGAACCTGCATCGGCTTTGCATCTTCGGATATTAACTTCA
>JBMTZD010000001.1:0-114207 GCA_049455235.1 Steroidobacteraceae bacterium | reverse complement strand
GCAGCGGCCGTTTCCCAACGCTCTGGCTCCTTGACGAAGGTGCGGATCCAGAACGCGAAAGCGGCGGGTATCAAACCGAAGATCAACACGTAACGCCACGAGACCTCGGGCACATCGGCGAACAAGTGACCCGCGATCAGCGCGTTGACACCGGTTGCGAGAAACAATCCGAAAGGCGCCGAGGTGTAGAGCACTGCGCCGGCTTCGACACGTTGATCTTCCGGAACGGCTTCTGCGACCAGCGCGCACCCTGCCGCCCATTCGCCACCGATACCGAGGCTCGCGATGATGCGACAGACGATCAGTTGCTCGATGCTGGTGACGAAGGCGCATAGCCCTGTGCCAACGGCATAGAGCACCATCGTGATCAGCAAAACCTTTTTACGCCCGTAGCGATCGGAAATCGGCCCAAAGAGCACACCGCCGACGGCCCAGCCGACGAGGAAGATGGCCGTGATGAGGCCTGTCCAATACAACGTGGCCGTTCGCGCTTCGGGCGAACCGATCGTCAGACCGAGCAGCGTGGGGATGGCATTGGGAGCGACGTAGTTAAAGAGCAGTCCGTCGAAGATGTCAAAGCCCCAGCCTAGCCATGCTGCGAACAGCACGATCCACTGATATCGAGTCAGTCGCAACATCGGGCCCCCTCCGACCGTTCGTCAGTTCATTTTGAGCGCAGCGTTGATGGCGTTGCGCAGTTCGAGTGTCGCACGCCGCGCGGCTGCGGCGAAATCTTCTCCGGCACCCGCGTAGATGATGCCTCGCGAGGAGTTGATGACGAGACCTGCACCCGCCGCGGTACGTCCGCTAAGCACGGCCTTCTCGACATCGCCACCTTGGGCACCGACTCCGGGTACGAGAAACGTCATCTCTCCGGTGCGCGCACGGATATCGGCGAGTTCTTCGGGGTAAGTGGCGCCGACGACGAGCAGACAATTACCGCGAGAATTCCATTCGCGTGCGACGGATTCGGCGACGATTTGATAGAGCTTGCGACCATCGACCACGAGATCTTGGAATTCGCGTGCACCGGCATTCGAGGTTCGACACAAAATAACGATGCCCTTGTCCGCATATTGCAGAAACGGTTCTGCCGAATCTCGACCGAGATAAGGATTGATTGTTACGGCATCCGCCTCGTAACGCTCGAACGCTTCTTTGGCGTACTTTTCGGCGGTGCTGCCAATATCACCGCGTTTAGAGTCGAGGATGACGGGAACACCAGGGGCTCGTTCGCGGATGTAACGAATCGTCTCGCGTAAAGCGTCTTCGGCACCAACAGCAGCGTAGTGCGCAATCTGCGGCTTATAGGCACAGACGAGATCGGCCGTCGCATCGACGATGGCGCGGTTGAAGGCGAAGATCGCATCGCTGCGTGAGCGTAGATGGATCGGAAAGCGGTCGATTTCCGGATCGAGACCGACACAGACTCGTGAGTCGTTTTGCGAGGTGGCCTGGGCGAGCAAGCCGTGGAAAGCCGATATCGTCATGGCGGCAAGTGTACCGCCGTTGCGCTCAGACCGGTTCGAGGTTGGCGTACTGCAGCATCAGCCACTTGCTGCCAGCGGCTTCAAAATTGACCTGCACACGGGCGTGCGGCCCTTGTCCCTCGATATTGAGAATCACGCCAGCGCCAAACTTGGCATGGCGCACACGAGCGCCAAGTTTGAGACCCGGAGCAACAGGATCGGCTTTGATGCCGTTTGTGGCAGAGGCGGCTCGGCGAGGCGCGAAGTCGCTACGCGAATAATCCTCTCGCGCGGCGAATCCGCCTGAGCCGTAACCACCGCGCCCAGCTTGTACGCGGGGCCGTACTTCTTCGAGCAATTCTTCCGGGATTTCGCGAATGAATCGTGAGGGCTGGCCATAGCTGTCGATACCGTGCAGACGACGCTGCTCGGCGTAGGTCAGATAGAGCTGCTGCATCGCGCGTGTCGTACCGACATAGGCGAGGCGTCGCTCTTCTTCGAGGCTATCGAGGTCGTTCAGCGAGCGTTGGTGCGGGAATAGGCCGTCTTCGAGCCCCGCGAGGAAGACCACTGGGAATTCCAAGCCCTTGGCCGTGTGCAACGTCATCATCTGTATGCAGTCTTCCCAAGCCTCCGCCTGACCTTCGCCCGATTCGAGTACGGCGTGCGCCAGGAAAGACTCGAGGGGCGGCAGCTGCTCACCTTCGACGCCCTCGGGCTCGAAGCCGCGCGCAGCCGAGACGAGTTCGAGCAGGTTGTCTGCGCGTGCTTCCCCGCGTTCGGCTTTTTCTTTGCGGTGATGCTCGAGTAGGCCGCTAGCGTTGATCACCTGATCAACGATCTCGTGCAGCGCCAATTCGCGAGTATCGGCAGCTAGACGCTCGATCAATTGCAGAAAGCCTTGCAACGAGGCGGCGCCCTTGGCACCAAGACTGCCTTCAGCAATACAGCGCAGCGCGGCCGCCCAGAGCGAACTACCGTCGGCGCGAGCTCGCTCGCGCAACGTATCGATGCTCTTGGCGCCGATGCCACGAGTCGGCAGATTGACGACACGCTCGAACGAGGTGTCATCGTTACGGTTCGAAACGAGCCGCAAATACGCCAGAGCGTCTTTGATTTCAGCGCGCTCGAAAAAGCGTAAGCCGCCGTAAACTTTGTATGGAATGCGCGCCGATAAGAACGCTTCTTCGAAGACACGCGATTGGGCGTTCGAGCGGTAGAGAATCGCGATGTCTCGACGATTACCACCACGAGCAACCCAATCTTTGATGCGTTGCAGAACGAACTCGGCTTCGTCGCGTTCGTTGAATGCGGCATACAGACGAATGGCTTCGCCCTTGCTGCCGCTCGTCCAAAGATTTTTACCGAGTCGCCCACTATTGTTGGCAATCAAGGCATTTGCTGCTTCGAGAATGGTTCCCGTCGAGCGATAGTTTTGCTCAAGGCGAATCAACTTCGCTTGTGGAAAATCACGACGGAATGTCTGCAGATTCTCGACACGCGCACCGCGCCATCGATAAATCGACTGATCATCATCGCCTACCGCGAAGGGCGCACCTTCCGAGCCGACCAACAGTTTGGTCCACGCGTATTGAATGGTATTAGTGTCCTGGAACTCATCGACGAGAACGTGGCAAAACCGACGTCGATAATGTGCGAGTAATTCCGGTTGATCACGCCACAATTCGAAAGCGCGCAGCAGTAGTTCGGCAAAGTCGACGACGCCTGCGCGCTGGCAGGCTTCTTCGTAATCGCGATACAGCTGAATGAACTGACGGCGTGTCGGATCGTTGCCGTCCTTCAATACCTTCGGCCGCATACCTTCATCTTTGTTCTGATTGATGAAGTACTGGATATCGCGCGGCACCCAACGCGTATCGTCCAAATTCTGCGCCTTGAGAATTTTCTTGATCAACCGCAGTTGATCGTCACCATCGAGAATCTGGAAAGTTTGCGGCAAGTTGGCTTCGCGCCAGTGCAGTCGCAACAAGCGATGGGCGATGCCGTGGAAGGTGCCGATCCAAAGCGCAGCACCCGGCATTCCGAGCAGAGACTCAATGCGCGCACGCATCTCGCCAGCAGCCTTGTTGGTGAAGGTCATCGCCATGATGCTATGCGGCGAAGCGCCTTCGGCCTGAATCAACCAAGCGACACGATGCGTAAGTACGCGTGTCTTACCGCTACCGGCGCCAGCCAACACCAACACCGGGCCAATCGGTGCCGTGACGGCTTCGCGTTGAGCGTCATTGAGCGGATTGAGTATCGGCGAGAGGTCCATGCGGGGCGCGAATTCTAGCGGCTTTGGGTCGAGTTGAGTGTCTATACTTCAATCGAATCAGAGATTGATCCGGAGATCGAGGTCGATGACAGCCGAGTTTCGCGCGAATGCGTATGCCTATGCCTTATTGAGTGTGGCTGATCTGACGACGGCCCTCGATTTATGGGTAGCTCGTTTCGGCATGCAGATCGTGGCGCGTCGCGCGGGCGACGATGCGGCTTGGGCAAGACGCTTGGGCGTCGCGGACGATGACATCGTCGATCAAGCTTTGCTCGTGACACCGAGTCGTCTTCAAGGCGGCATTCATCTAGTGCAATTTCGCCATCCAGGTTCACCGGTGCGCGCGGGCGCAAGGCCCACTGATCTCGTGCCGAAGAGCGTCGATATCGTGGTGCGCGACATTCAAGCGCGTTACGCGGAGTTGCAGGCCGCCGGGTTTCGCTTCCGCTCTCCGATCGGTCGATTCGAGACCGATGGAGTCGTCGTGCACGAAGTGCATCTGCCGGGACCAGATGAGGTCAATCTCGTTTTCTTGGAAGAAGAAGGCAAGGCCGATCACGTCAGCCCCGAGGGGTATGGTGTGGCACCGCAGATCGTCGCTATCTCGCCCGATAACAAAGTCGAGAAAGCATTCTACGAACAAGTGCTGCAACTCACCGAAACGTCTTACCACCGATTTGCAGGTCCCGAAGTGGAGCGCACCATCGGCTTGCCCGCAGGGGCAGGACTCGATATTCGTATTTTCGGTGATCCAACCTATACCTATGGTCGACTCGAGATCGTGCAATACGAGCGCGCCGAGAGTGCAAACCTCTATCCGAAGGCGTGTGCGCCGGCGCGCGGTCTGTTGGGCGTCAGTTTTGTCGTGCCGGATGTGGCTGCGGTCGTCTCGCGAGCTAAGCTCATCGGTGCGCTCGTCGACACTCCGCAAAAAATCGATTGCATCCTAGGATCGGTGCTGACGGCAACCGTGTATTCACCGGCAGGTCTGCGCATCGATTTGCTGCAGGTCGATCACCACTGATTACGCAGTTCGCGTAAGCGCAAAAACACGCTACGGGCATCAGGATCGCTCTGGAGTTCGGGGAAGCGCTCACGCAAGCGCGCGATGATTTCGGGTTCTCGCAAGCGAAAGAACACGTTGTGGCGTTTTTCGTCGCCGATCGTGAACACAGGGGCTAGAGCGCCTTGGCGTTCACCCAGTGATGTGTAGAGCGATTGCGCCAGAGCGTTACTCGGCTCGCGATCGAGCGTGAAGGCGAGATTGCGTGCCAGATAGTCATGGCCCGGATAGACGAGCGTCGAGTCGGGCAGTTGCGCGAGCTGATTCACAAAGCTGTCGTACAACGAGGACGGATCGCCGCCGTTATGACAATTACCGGCCCCGGCGTTGAACAAAGTATCGCCACAGATCAGAGCGGGCGGGGCCGAAGCACTCGCGCCTTGTAGCAGCAGACAGACGTGCGAGCGGGTATGCCCGGGAGTGTCGAGTACGCGTGCCTCGACCGTTCGACCGACCCGTAGCACCACCCCGGCACCTAGGCCGATGTCGATGCTCGGGATACGCCCCCCCGCAGCCGAATGCGCGAGCACTTTCGCGCCGGTGGCCGCCCGCAAGCCTTCGTTGCCGCCGATGTGGTCGCCATGTTCGTGCGTATTGAGGATGCTGCGAATCTCCCAGCCTCGCTTGCGGGCCACCGCGAGACAGGTCTGCCAGTCGAGAGGATCAACGGCCATGGCTTCGCCGGTTTCTTCGCAGGCGATGAGGTAGTGGTAATTGCGCCACGCATTATCCGGCCAGATTCGTTCGATGATCATCTTTGCAAGTGAATTTTGACTAAAGCCTTTTTACAACACATGAGTTAGATTGGTCCTCGGGGGCTGGAGATCGTCATGTCGAACGAGACCGTTGCCGTTGCGCCCCCTCAGGCGAGCATCAATCCTTACTCCTCACGGATCGCCTGGGAAGTCGCTAGAGCGGCTTGTGAGCGCGATCCGGGCGCGTTTCATGGTGACATCGCTTGTCGCGAATTGCACTGGTTCGAACCAACGCTCGGCAGTGCGGGTGCGTGGATCCGCTACGACGATACTGAATCATGCTGGATCGGCTTCGACGCGGCGAGCGGCGCCCAGATCAAGCCAAACCTAGCGGCAACTCATCGACCTTGGCATACCGCTCTCGATACGAGCGAAGCGCCATTCTATCGTTGGTTCGATGGCGCACTGACTAACGCATGCTTCAATGAAATCGATCGTCATGTGCTAGATGGCCATGGCGATGAGGCGGCGCTCTGGTTCGAAGGTGATCGCTGGGATCAATCGCAAGCCGATGGTCGAGGTGCGCCGGTTGTTTCGTACAGCGTTTCGCGCAAAGCCTTACTGCTTGAAGTTGCCAAGTGTGCGCTTGCGCTGCGCGAGCTTGGGCTTGGCATCGGCGATCGCATCGCGATCAACATGCCGAACATTCCTGAGCAGCTGTTCTGGACCGAGGCTTGTAAGCGCTTAGGCATCGTCTATACCCCAGTATTTGGCGGTTTTAGCGACAAAACACTGTCTGATCGAATCCATAACGCCGGTGCGCGTGTCGTCATCACCGCCGATGGCGGTTATCGCAATGCACAGATCGTCGCTTTCAAAGAGGCGTATACCGACCCTGCTCTCGATGGCTACGTGCCTGCAGAAACGGTCGTCGAGATCGTACAACGCACGCTCTCAGAGATGGATGTGCCGCGCGAGCAGGCGCAAGTCATTTTGGCCGGTGCAAAAGCGGCTGTTGCCAATGAAATCACACTCGAACGCTCGGATGTGATGCGCGGAGTCGGTCGTGCGATCGAAAGTATCAGTGGATTGTCTTCGGCGGATGCAAGTCGTATTCGAACGGCCATTGCCTCCGCGTTGGTGGCTACGCCGCCGCGCGTCGATGTCGTGGTGGTGGTGCGTCATGCAGCGCAGGCCGATCTGTTATGGCGTCCTGAACGCGATCGTTGGGCGCACGATCTGACGGATCGCGCCGAACAAAATATTCTCGCTTCAGCGCGTGCCGTAGGTCATCGAGTCGATTCGATCGCCGACTTGATGGCCTTGCCCGACCCACAATTCGTCGCGGCGATCTGGGCTTCCAGCAAGCCCACCCCGCTCGATGCCGAATTTCCGATGTTTTTCATCTACACCTCGGGATCCACCGGCAAGCCCAAGGGGGTGGTGCACGTTCACGGCGGTTACTTAAGCGGTGTGGCACACACCATGCGAGTGGCCTTCGATGCACGTGCAGGCGATGTCATGTACGTCGTGGCTGATCCTGGTTGGATTACAGGTCAAAGCTACATGATCGCCGGTGCGCTTGTGACTCGTGTGACAACGGTGATTGCCGAAGGTGCGCCGGTATTTCCGAGCGCCGGGCGATTCGCCAGCATCATCGAGCGCTTGAAGGTGAACATCTTCAAAGCGGGCGTCACGTTTTTGAAGACGGTGATGACCGATCCGCAGAATGTCGAGGACGTACGCGCCTATTCGCGTGCGTCGTTGCGAGTGGCCACATTCTGTGCCGAACCGACGTCGCCCGTGGTGCAACAGTTCGGCATGGAACTCGTCACGCCGTGGTACATCAACTCTTATTGGGCTACCGAGCACGGCGGTATCGTCTGGACGCATCTCTACGGCAACGGTGATTTTCCCCTGCGAGCCGATGCGCATACCTATCCTCTGCCTTGGGTGATGGGGGATGTCTGGATCGCCGACAGCGAGCCGGATTCCGCAGGACAAGTCGTCGCACGTCCCGCAAAAATGGGCGAAAAGGGCGAGATTATTATCGCAGCGCCTTATCCCTATCTTTGTCGCACCATCTGGGGCGATGCAGCGAGCTTCAAAGTCGACGGCGCGCGAATTGCCCGACAATGGCGCGGTGACATCGATCGATATCGCAGCACCTATTGGTCACGTTGGCGCGAACGCCTTGCCTACACGCAGGGTGATTTCGCTGTAAAGCATGCCGATGGCGGTTTTTCTTTGCATGGTCGCTCTGATGATGTCATCAACGTATCGGGGCATCGTCTTGGTACTGAAGAAATCGAAGGCGCCATTCTGCGTGATAAGCAGATCAATCCCGATTCGCCTGTAGGCAATGTGATCGTCGTGGGTGCACCCCACGCGCAAAAGGGTTTGACCCCGCTCGCTTTCGTGCGCCCCGCCGCGGGACGCAAGCTGACGGCGGAAGATCGACGTCGTCTCATCGATATCGTGCGACAAGAAAAGGGTCAAGTTGCGATACCGGAAGATTTCATTGAGGTGAGCCAGTTTCCGGAGACGCGCAGTGGTAAATACATGCGCCGCATGGTCAGGGCCATCGTCGAGGGCCAAGATGTCGGCGATACCTCGACTTTGCGAAATCCCGAATCGATTACCGAGCTCAAACGCAGCATCGCCGATTGGCAGGAGCGCCAACGAGTCGCCGATGAGCAACAATTATTCGAAGACTTTCGCTATTTCCGGATTCATTACCACCCGCTACCGAAGCCGAAGCGCGCACGACTTGCGATTGTCACCATCCAGAATCCACCGGTGAACGCGCTCAACGAGCGCGCTCTCGATGAACTCAACATCGTGATCGATCACGTGGCGCGTCGAGAGGATGTCAAAGCGGTGATCTTTACCGGCCAGGGCACCTCTGCATTCGTAGCCGGCGCCGATATCCGCCAATTACTCGAAGACGTGCATACGCTCGAAGAAGCGTTGCCGTTACCGAACAACGCTCATCTGGCGTTTCGCAAGATCGAAACGATGGAAAAGCCGACCATTGCCGCTATCAACGGTGTCGCGCTGGGCGGCGGTATGGAGTTCGCGCTCGCATGTCATGTTCGAGTGGCTGAGCCGCTTGCGACCTTTGGTCAGCCTGAGGTGCGTTTGAATCTGTTGCCGGGTTACGGCGGCACGCAACGCTTACCGCGTCTACTCGAACTGCGTGGCCACTCGACACCGCTCGTTCGCGCCCTCGAAATCATTTTAGGTGGTCGAACGGTTTCGAGTGCAGAAGCCTTGAGCGACGGCTTGGTCGACGCGCTGTGTGATGATGGTGAAGATGTGTTGAGTCTCGCCGTACGTCTAGCGAGCGAGTTCGTCGCATCGCCGCAAGGTCGAAAGTTGGTAGCACATCGCTATGCACAGCGTCGTGCCGCGGAAGCGGCTTGGCAGCAAGCCGGATCGGACGATGTTTCGGCGGCACTCGGTGATAGCGAAACTCGACGTTTGCTCGCGCAGGCAAGCCAGGTCGGACGCGCCAAAACCGCCGATCGCATCATTGATGCCATTCGCACGGGGTGGCAGCGCGGACTCCAACAGGGGCTCGCGCGTGAGGCGCAGCTTTTTGCCGAGGCCATTGTCGATCCTGAGGGTGGCAAAGCCGGCATTCGTGCGTTTCTTGATAAGAAAAGTGCGCCATTACCAACACGGCGTGATTCGACACCGACGACGGACTCGGTCACGAAGTTGGTCAAGCAAGGTGAGTTATTGCCGATCGGTGCGGCGTTCTTCCCGGGGCTCACTCCGATACCGGCGTGGCAATGGGGTCACGCTGTCGTCAAAGATCCTGCGACCGGCGCTCCGGCTCACGGATTACCTCGCGATGCCGAGCGGGAAATTCTACTACCCGTCCCCAAACCGGGTCCCAACGAGGCGGTGGTCTATGTGCTCGCCTCGGAAGTGAACTTCAATGATATCTGGGCGATCACCGGTATTCCGGTATCGCCTTTCGACAATCACGATCTCGACTACCAAGTCACCGGCTCAGGCGGTGTAGCGCTTGTGGCGTCGGTTGGCAGCGAGCTCAAACGTGAAGGTCGAATCAAAGTCGGAGACCTCGTTACCGTCTATTCAGGACAAAGCGAGCTACTGTCGCCGCTAGCCGCACGAGACCCGATGTACGCCGGCTTTTCCATTCAAGGTTACGAGACGGATACCGGCAGCCACCAACAATTTTTGCAAGTCCAGGGGCCCCAGCTACATCCGTTACCGCCGGATCTCACGCTCGAAGCTGCCGGATCTTACGTACTCAATCTCGGCACTGTCGTACGTGCGTTGTTTACCACGTTACAAATCGAATCCGGCAAAACCGTTTTCGTCGAAGGCGCTGCTACGGGTACGGGTTTCGAAGCGCTCAAGAGCGCGGCTCGCAATGGCTTGCATACCGTGGGATTAGTGTCGAGTTCGGAGCGCGCAGCTTTCGTCAAAGCACAAGGTGCGACCGGCGCCATCGATCGACGTGATGGTCGCTGGTCGTCGATTTGGACGCCAGTGCCCGAAGACGCGAACGATATCGCGGCATGGGCGCAGGCAGGCGAACCGCTGCTGGCACAAATGCGCGAACAGAGCGGTGGCTCTCTGGCTGACTATGTCGTATCACACGCCGGCCAAGAGTCTTTCCCGCGATCTTTCCAGTTGCTCGCCGATGGTGGCACCTTGACCTTCTACGGTGCGACGAGCGGATACTGGTTTTCGTTCGTGGGCAAGGCAGGCGCCGCTTCGCCCGAGGACATGTTGCGTCGTGCGCGCTTACGCGCCGGTGAAGCCGTGTTGCTTTACTACGGCGTCGGTGACGAGGCCCTGCTCGACCCGGTCGGCCTCGAGGCGATCGAAGCCGTTCGACGCGCTGGCGCAAGGCTTGTTGTCGCCACCGCAAGTGATGCTCAGCGAGAATTTGTGCAATCGCTGGGTTTCGGTGACGCGGTACGTGGAGTGGTATCGCTCGAGGACATCCGTCGCAAGGAAGGTAGCGATTTTGATTGGCCGACGGCACTACCTGCGATGCCAGATGCCAAGCGAGAAACGGCGGCGTTCAAAGAATCGGTGCGGCAATATCAAGAGCGCACCATGAAACCCTTTGGTACGGCGATAGGTCGATGGTTACGTTCGGCTGATAACCCGCGTGGATATCCTGACCTCGTCATCGAACGTTGTGGTCACGATGCCTTGGCTGCATCGACCTCGTTGGTGAAACCGTTCACGGGTCGCGTCGTCTACTGCGAATCGATGGAGGGTAGGCGCTATACCTTCTACGCACCGCAGGTATGGATGCGGCAACGTCGAATTTTGATGCCCACCGCCACGATCGCAGGCACCCATCTTTGTAATGCCTACGAAGTCGCCCGCATGAACGACATGATTGCGGCGGGTCAGCTCGAAGTCAGTGAGCCAACCATGGTGCCGTGGCAAGAGCTCCCGGCAGCTCACCAGTCTATGTGGGACAACACGCACTCGGGTGCGAACTACGTCGTGAATCATGCGCTACCGCGAGCAGGGATTCGCTCGCGCGATGAACTTTTCCAGGAATGGGGAGCAAAACGATGACTGGGACGCAGAAGAAGAAAAAAACATCGACTCGACGTCGTACGACGAGTCGTACCCAGGGTCGTCTCGTCGGCAAAGTGGCGCTCGTCACCGGTGCCGCGGGCAACATTGGTGTCACCATCGTGCGTCGCTTCCTTGAGGAAGGGGCATCGGTCGTCATGGTCGGGCGTAACGCGAGCAAGCTCGAGTCGACCCGCCGGCAATTACTGAAAGCCACGGGCGCACCCGCGGCCCGCGCTTTCGTGCTGCCCTTCGATGCGTCAGACCCGGGACAGGCGCGCTTCGGCATCGATACGGCCATTCGGCATTTCGGCCAACTCGATATTTTGGTGAATAACGCAGGCTCTGCAGGTCCAAAGCAGGTCATCGAAAATCTCCCCTTAACCCGCGAAGAACTCACGAGCGATACGGAAACCGTCGCCGATGCCGCTGGCAATCTCCTCGGGCTCACTTGGAATATGGTTCGCGCGGCAGCAAGTCATCTAAAACCTGGCGCGACGATCATCAATGTCTCGACGATTTTTTCGCGCACTAAGTATTTTGGTCGCGCAGCCTATGTGGTTCCGAAAGCCGCTTTGAATGCCTTCTCGAAACAACTCGCCTTGCAACTCGGATCGAAAGGTATTCGGGTCAACACGGTGTATCCGGGCCCCATCGAAAGCCAGAGAATTCGAACGGTTTTTGCCGCGATGGATCAATTACGAAAAGCCGAGGCCGGTACGACGGCCAGTGAGTTCGTAAGCACTATGGCCCTTACCCGTAGTGATCAGGATCAACGGCTCGAGCAGACCTTTCCGACGGTTGATGACGTCGCTAATACCATCGTGTTCTTGGGTAGTGACGAGTCGCGCGCTTTCAGTGCGCAAGGCTTTGAAGTCACCAATGGTATGCAGGTCGTACAAGAATCCCGCTCGACATGGGTATCTCGACCGGAGCTGCGCACCGTCGATGGCACCGGCTCGACGGTACTCGTTGCTGCAGGTGATCAAGTTGCTGATGCTTTGATGATCGCGCGCATTCAGGCACGCTGTGGTGCACGCGTCATGCTCGGCCTCGGCTCCGAAGAGGCGGTACAAGCCGCGATGGCTGCTCTGCAGCAAGATGAGGTGGATCTTCGCATTCTGCCTCGGCTTTTTGACCGAGACCGACCGGAGACATTGGCACAATCACTCGCTGACGTTGATGCTGAAGCTGGGCTACAAGGCGCGATCGTATTGCCGGCATTCGGCGCATGGCGCTTTCAACGCGCGCTCGCAGACGCTTCAGACGCTGATGTCGAGGCCTTTCTTAAGACGGAGCTCAGCGGCGCCATCGGCATCGCTCGCGAGTTGTCGCGTTTGTGGCATCGCCTGGCACCGAAAGGTTCGAGTCCACGAACGATTTTCATGTCGAACGGTGATGATGCTGCTGGCAATACTTGGGCCGATATTTTGCGTGCTGGTATCGAACAGCTGATTCGCGTCTGGCGTGACGAGAGCGCCGCGAGAGCCAAAGCCGGAGAACGTCCGACACCCGAGTGGTCTAATCAGATCCTTCGCTGGAGCAACGCCGAAGAACACGGTCTGTTATTTGCCGCAAGCCAAGCGGCTCGTTTGCTCTATACCAAGCGACGGGTACCGCAGGTCAATCTTTACATGCCGGCAACCATCGTCGATGCCACCGGCTCGACCCGACCCAATTTCGGTTGGATCGAATCGCTGATGGGTTTGCATCTGGGCAAATGCGTGTTGATTACGGGTGGTTCAGCCGGTATCGGCGGTCAGCTTGGCCGTTTACTTGCGGTGGCAGGTGCGCGAGTCATGTTGACGGCTCGGCGTGCCGATCAGCTGAAAGAGATGCGCGAGAGCATCGTGCGTGAGCTCGAGGAGATCGGCTACAACCGACCGAAGGATCGCGTACAGATTCTGGCCAATATCGACGTCGCCGATGAGGGCGCGTTGGTCAAATCGGTCAACGCCACACTTAAGGCGTTCGGTCGCATCGACTATCTCATCAACAATGCGGGTGTCGCCGGTGCCGAGCAGATGGCGGTCGATCTGCAATCAGCCGATTGGCGTAACACGCTGCACGCCAATCTGGTCTCCAACTATTCTTTGATCGAAAAAGTCGTTCCCTTGATGAAAAAGCAGGGATCCGGCTACATCCTGAACGTCAGCTCCTACTTCGGCGGTGAAAAGTATATTGCCGTTCCTTATCCGAATCGTTCCGACTACGCCGTGTCAAAAGCCGGGCAGCGTGCACTCGTTGAAAACCTAGCGCGTTTTGTCGGTCCGGAGATTCAGATCAATGCGATCGCACCCGGGCCGGTTGAGGGTCAGCGACTCAAGGGTAAGGATGGCAAGGCAGGTCTCTTCGATCGTCGGGCCAAGTTGATTCTGGAGAACAAGCGTCTCAATCAAGTGCACGATGCCGTTCTGCGCTCGCTCGCAGCGGGTGCGACACTGGGTGACGTGTTGCAGGCGCTTGGGAGTAATGACATCGGCTTGCTTCAAGGCGAAGCGGTTCCCGAGCCTTTGCGTCAACTCAGTACTCGTCTTAAATCCGAAATCCACGGCAGTGATGAGGCCGAGTATTCATCACTACACTTTTTGATGACCAAAGTGATGGCACGCCGACTCATCGCACGATTGGGCAACGGCTGCATCATCCTCGCGCAGATGGAGCGTGATCTGGCGGAGCAGTGGGCGGACAGTTTGCCAGAGGTCACAGAGCCCTTCATTGATCCACGCCGTATCGATATCGAAGCTGAAAAAATTCGCTCAGGTGTCATCGGCATGCTGCACTTGAATCGGATGCCGACCGAGACGGACGTGGCGTTGGCGACGGTATTCTTCATGGCCGATCGCGCCATTTCGGGCGAGACTTTCGAGCCTTCGGGCGGACTACAGCAAGAGCGCACCATCACCGAGCGTGAGCTTTTCGGTCGAGCGAAACCTGAGCGCGTCCGTCGTATGGAAGGCGAGACGATCTGGTTGATCGGCGAACACATGACCGAACCGCTCGCGGCGGTCGCGCGCTTATTCCTCGCAGAAGGACACGTCGGTAATGTTGTCGCACTGACTCGTTCGGCCGAGGCAGGTGAACAGCTTCGCCTGACACTCGGAAGAGCACTTGGACACGATCGCGTGAGTTATCTCACGATGGGAGATGACCTCGAAGCCCGCATGGATGAGGCGTATGCCACCCACGGCGCGCCGGCAGCAGTGATTTCGACGCCATTCGCACCCATTCCGCAGGCGCTGTTTGGTGTCGAGGGCAAAGATCATCTCGATGCAGCCGGCTTTGGTGCGCTCGTCGAAACGAATTTGACGCATCATTTTCGCGTCGCGCGCAAAGTCTCCTTGTTCAAAGGAGCGCGGCTCATTCTGGTATCACCCGATGTACCGGTCGGCGGAAGCCTACCGCAGTTCGCAATGGCCAATTTCGTCAAGACGACGCTACATGCCTTCACGGCGACACTGGGTGTGGAGAACGAGCGCTTGCCAACGGCGGTACCTGTGAACCAGGTCAACCTCACGCGCCGCATGCGCAGTGAAGAGCCACGAGATGCCGCTGAGCAAGCTGAGGAATACACCCGCTTTGCGCATGCCGTACTGCTGGCCGCTGCGCCGATTGTCGAGGCGCAGGAGAGTCGATACCGGGCACGCATCTATCGGGGTCTTGCGATCACGGTGTAAAGTCCGCGCGCATGAAACTCGAAGTAGTGCCGGTGACGGCCTTTCAGCAAAACTGCTCCGTCATCTGGTGTGAGAAGACGCGGCGAGCGGCGATCGTCGATCCGGGTGGTGATCTCGATCGCGTGTTGCAGGTCATCGAGACACACGGCCTCACGCTCGAGAAGATTCTGATCACGCATGCTCACCTCGATCATGCCGGTGCTACCGCCGAGCTTGCTCGTCGTTATTCATTGCCGATCGAAGGCCCGCACCCGGGCGACCAGTTCTGGATCGAACAGATGCCTGCACAGGCCAAGATGTTCGGGTTTCCGCCAAGTGAGGCCTTCGTGCCGACTCGATGGTTACAACAGGGTGATCGCGTTACGGTGGGTGAGCTCGAATTAGAAGTGCGGCATTGTCCGGGGCACACTCCAGGACATGTCGTGTTCTTTCACGCCCCTTCGCGATTCGCCATCGTGGGCGACGTGTTGTTCGCCGGATCGATCGGGCGCACCGATTTTCCGCGTGGTAACCATGCCGATTTGATCCGCTCGATTCGGGAGAATCTTTTCCCACTCGGTGACGAGGTGACGTTTTTGCCAGGGCACGGCCCCACATCGACCTTCGGTGCCGAGCGGCGCAGCAATCCCTTCGTGGCCGACGCGCTATTTCGCTGACGCTGCTGCGTCCTAAAGATGCCTCAGCCTAGCGGGGGCAACTGCGTCGTGATGATGTAGTGATCGACCAGCAAGGCTGCGAACAACCACATCAAATACGAAATCGAGAAACGGAAAACCTTCATCGGTAATTCCGCTCGCTCGGTCATTTTCAGTGCGAATGCGTAGTAGAGAAATCGTGCGTTCAGAATGATGGCAGCCGCGAGATAGATGAGCCCGCTCATCCGCGTGAGATAGGGCATCAAGGTCACGAGCACCAATAGAACCGTATAAAGCAATACTTGCAGACGCGTGTAAGGAATCCCGTGGGTAACAGGCAACATCGGAATGCCTGCTTGCGCGTATTCGTCGCGACGTGCGATGGCCAAGGCCCAAAAGTGCGGCGGCGTCCAGATGAAGATGATCAGGAACAACAATAATGCGTTCGGGTCGATCGAGTTGGTGACAGCAGCCCAACCGAGCACCGGTGGTGCAGCGCCTGCAGCGCCGCCGATGACGATATTTTGCGACGTCGCGCGTTTGAGAAAGACCGTGTAGATCACGGCATACCCAATGAGCGAAGCAAAAGTGAGAACCGCCGTCAGCGGGTTGACGAGCCACCACAAAATAATCATCGAAGCCGCAGCGAGTATGGCCGCAAACAGCAAAGCCTGTCGGGTTTGTAGGCCACCCGTAGGCAGGGGACGTCCACGAGTTCGCGACATCTGCTCGTCGATTTTTTGATCGAGCACATGATTGATTGCGGCAGCCGACGCCGCTGACAGTGCAATGCCAATATTGCCGTAGACCAGCGCCGCAAAGGGTGGCCACCCCGGGCTCGCGAGTAGGGTGCCGACGATCGCGGTGAATACGATCAGTGCGACCACCCGAGGCTTGGTCAGCTCATAGTAGAGCTTCCAAGTCGGGTGCTTCGTGGCACTGGCGCTCGCAGTAGTCATACTCAGGCTTCTCGCAAACGACGATTAAAGATGAGCAATGACATCAGTAACAGCGCAGCACCGGCGTTGTGACCCGTGGCCAGCGAGAGCGGGAAGGCTTTCAAAATCATCAGTAGAGCGATCAGCCATTGCAGCGACAATGCGCCGACCGCCCAAACAGCACCGTGACGAACCAGCGCGGTCGGTGCATTTCGCCAAGCGAGCCAGGCCGCCCAAAGAACGGCAAATGTCGCCACGAGCGCCCAAGCTCGATGGGTAAAGTGAATGGCAACGCGCGCGGGATGATCGAGCACACCACCTTCGTAGTTGATATCGAGGCCACGCCAAATCACGAAGGCGTCTGCGTAATCCATATTTTTGGGAATCCACTGACCTTGGCAGGTGGGCAAGTCTGGGCAGGCAACAGCCGCATAGTTGCTGCTGGTCCAACCGCCCAGAATGATCTGTATCGCCACCGCGGCAACTGCGATGATTCCTGCGCGGCGTGCTCCATCGAGAGCCGCGATGTTCGTTGCGCCAGCTTGAGGTTTAACGACCGCTGTCACTCGGCGCATGCGTAGCCATAGCCACGTCAACAAACTGAGCGTGGTTAAACCACCCGTCAAATGCAGTACGACGATCAGCGGTTTAACGAGCCACCACACGGTGAAGGCACCGAGGATGCCTTGCAGCACGACCGTGACTAGCAAGGTCACCGCATACGTGACGCTGACGGGCTTTTCACGTCGGTAAGCGATGGCGATGGCCGTGATCAACACGATGATGAAGCCTAAGGTCGTCGCTGCATAGCGATGGATCATCTCGCGCCACGCCTTACCCGAGTCGTATTCCCAGCCGGGTGAGTAAGACTCGATCTTGCCTTCTACTTTCTCCGCGCCTGCGGGCGTGACGTGACCATAGCAACCCGGCCAATCAGGGCAGCCGAGACCGGCATCGGTCAATCGCACCCAAGCTCCGAGCACGATGACAACGAGACATAGCAACATGCCGAGCAGCGCGAGACGGCGCAGGGCTACTGCACCTGAGGGGATGGATGAAGTCATGATCAACCGATATGTGAGAGTTTGAGGAGTTTCTCGAGATCTTTGAGTAGACCTTTCGGATTCTCACGAGTGTCGAATCGCATCATGAGATTACCGAGCGGATCGACGATGTACACGTACGGGACGGCGGGATCACGAGGAAACTGGCCTAACCATTGACGTGTCACATCATCTTCTGCCGTGATGACTTCGAGCCCAGGATGCTCACGCTCGAGAAAAGCATCATTGCAGCAAGCTTCATCAGCAATGAAGATGCGTTGGACACGGTCCATATCTTCGGCAAGCAGCAGACGAGTTTGACGAATCGTCCAGAGCGCGTTCTGACAGGCTTTGTCGCAACGACCGTCGCCTATGTAGATCAACGACCACTTATCTTGTAGCAGCGTCTGTGAGGGGGTGGTTCCATCGCGCTCGTTCAAGGTGATCGCCGTCAACGGCAGAGCCGGACTGATCAACTCCCCGTTATTCGTCCCGCCCTCTGGGCGCCAACCGCCGATGTAGTAGAGGTAGAACGATCCGAGTAGTGGTAAGAA
This sequence comes from Steroidobacteraceae bacterium, assembly GCA_049455235.1. GTDB lineage: Bacteria > Pseudomonadota > Gammaproteobacteria > Steroidobacterales > Steroidobacteraceae > UBA964. The sequence goes on along the minus strand of JBMTZD010000001.1, from coordinate 96,275 downwards.
AAACAAGGCCGCGAGGCCGATCAACGCAGCGCGTCCACGGGGTGCATCGGGTGTGGCGGGGGCCTCTTGGGTCATGATGACGTCCGCTTCCTCAAGTTCAAAGAAAAGTACAAAATCAACAGCAGTAGCGCGAAACTCCACCACTGTATCGCGTAACCCCAGTTTTGCTCCGGGCCTTTGCCCGCAGCAAACGGTTGCCAGTCGCGCAGATACCCTGCCTGATCCGCTTCGTCGAGCAACAACCACCGCACTTCGAGTCGTGGCGCTTGATCTTCGGCGTTCGCCAGAGCGAGCGCCAGTTCCTCGACTCGCGGGAAGCTCGTGACACGGGGCCACGACCCGCTGGTTGCCGGTGCTGCGCGACCCCCTGCAAGGCCGGTCGAGGGCAGCTCGTCGAGACGACCTCGTAGCGTCACTCGTTGGCTCGGATCCGCCGGAAGCTTGCTACTCACTTCGGGTAACCGATCTCGATACCCTTCGAAAGGCACCCAACCGCGATTGACGATAAGCCAACGATCGTCATCGAGTTGCAGCGGCGTCAATACGTCATAGCCTGCGCGACCCGCGCGGGTTCGATTATCGAGCAGGAATTGCCTCTTCGCATCCCAACGCCCTGATATCTCGACCTGCGCAAAACGGGGTAGTTCCGTCGTGGGACGAGAACCGAGCGTGACGACGGCGTCACGGTGGGTTTCAAACTCCGCGACGATGTCGCGTTTGAACTCCGCACGGTTCCATTGCCAACGACCGAGACTGACGAACAACACGAGCAAGCACAGCGTTGCCACCGTCATTAGCCATGACGGGGAAAAGACCCTGCGGCCAACGACGATCTCGAGTTTCACGTGCCTATAATACCGGTTATGGAACTCTTCCGGATTGCAGTCGCCGTCGTCCTGATCGGTATCGTCGTGAGCCTTGGCTCCGCTTTGTTTCATCTTATGAACGACAAAGGCGATTCCAAGAAGATGGTGCGTGCGCTCACCGTACGTGTCGGTTTATCTGTCGCACTCTTCTTGTTGCTGATGGCCGCCTGGGGACTCGGTTTCATTCAACCGCTCGGCGTCTCTCGCTAACTTCTCGATTCACGATGTCCTAAACGACGACGGGCCGGTTTTGCCGGCCCGCCTTCGGAGTGTCTATTGCCAGCATCTGCCGGCTGCATTCGTCAGACCCAGTAGACGAACACGAAGAGCCCGAGCCACACCACGTCGACGAAGTGCCAGTACCAAGCAACCGCTTCGAACGCGAAGTGGCGTTGCGGCGTGAAGTGACCTTTCATCGTGCGCAACCAGATCACGAACAACATGATCGCGCCGAGCGTGACGTGCAGGCCGTGGAAACCGGTCAACATGAAGAACGTCGAGCCATAGATGCCCGTGGAGAGCGTCAGGCCAAGCTCAGTGTAGGCGTGGATGTATTCCTCAGCTTGCAGACCGAGGAAGAGGAAGCCGAGCATGAAGGTGAATGCCAAGAAGATGTTCAGAATGCGACGATTACCTTCTTGGAGAGCATGGTGAGCGATCGTGATCGTCACGCCCGACAGCAACAAGATGGCGGTATTGATCGCTGGCAAGCCGAAAGCCGGAATCGTTTCGAAGCTGCCATCGTCTCGCGGGCCGAGTGCAGCGGGGCCGTTGGTGGGCCACGTGGCGTTGTAGTCCTGCCAAAGCAGCAATTTATTGAAGATCTTTACGCCCTCGCCGCCCGTCCAGGGTACCGACAATTGACGGGCATAAAAGAGTGCGCCGAAAAAGGCCGCAAAGAACATCACTTCAGAGAAGATGAACCACAGCATGCCCATGCGGAACGAGCGATCGACCTGCATGTTGTATAGGCCACCTTGGCTTTCCTTGATGACAACGCTGAACCAGCCGATGAACAGCGCAATCACCATCGCGATACCGACGACGAAGATGCCAGGTCCGTACCACTCGTTGAGCCAGCCGCACAGACCGATCATGAATACAAAGAGCGTGGCAGAACCGTAGATAGGCCACACACTGTCGTGCGGGACGTAGTACTTATCTTCCGAGTGGGTGGATGCGTGTGCGTTGGCCATATCAGTCTTCCTAGTTCAGCGCGGCGACCCGCGTCGAGTTATCGTAAAAGGTGTACGAGAGCGTGATTCGATCAAGGCTTTTGGGCAGATGCGAATCGACGACGAAGCGAACAGGCATGACCTTCTCTTCGTCCTTATGGAATTTTTGCGGCGTAAAGCAGAAGCATTCCGTCTTGCGGAAGAACGGCGTCGCTTTGCCTGGCGCTACGTTCGGGATGGCTTGCGCGACGGTGTCTTTGCCGGTGAGGTTATGCGCGACGTAGTCGACGACATACAGCTTACCGGGCTGCACCTTCATCTCGGCGACGAGTGGCTTGAAGGTCCAGCTGCCGACTGACGGCAGATCGGCGATGAACTCGACAGTCACCCAACGATCTTCATCCACTGCGGGAGCCGTCGCTTCTTCGAAGGTGCTAGCACGCAGTAAATCTTTGGGGTTACCGACGCCCGTGATATCGCAAATCACGTCATAAAGCGGCACGAGCGCAAAGCCGAAACCAAAAGCCCCTAGGGCGAACCCGAGCAACCGCAAAGTCAGTTTGCGGTTCGATCGATTAAGTTCCTGGTGATCGATACGGGTTTCGTCGTTCATTGCCGAAACCCGAGTACCGACATCAGGATGAAAGCGAGATAGAACGCGAAGGCGACAAGGCCGAGCACGATGGCGCTGCGTTTGACGCGGCGTGATCGTTCGGCTTCGTCGACCTTCGGTTCCATTAGCCTAGCCTTTTCCTTAGTGCTGAACGGTGCCGTGAGCCACGACTTCACGTGACGGCGGCGTTTCCCAGCTGTGGTACGGGGCGGGCGTCGGCAGTTCCCAGTCGAGACCCTTGGCCGATTCCCACGGACGCTGCGGCGCTTTTTCACCCGAACGCACTGCGCTCCAGATGACGTAGACGAAGAGCAGCTGCGAGAAGCCGAAGATGAAGGCGCCGATCGAAGAAACCATGTTCCAGTCGGCGAACTGGGTCGAGTAGTCCGGAATGCGACGCGGCATACCAGCAAGACCCAAGAAGTGTTGCGGGAAGAACAGCACGTTCACGCCGATGGTCGACAGCCAGAAGTGCAGCTTGCCGATTTTCTCGTTGTACATACGGCCGCTCCACTTCGGCAGCCAGTAGTACACACCCGCCATGATGGCGAACACGGCACCCGGCACCAACACATAGTGGAAGTGCGCCACGACGAAGTAGCTATCGTGATACTGGAAGTCCGCCGGCACGATCGCGAGCATCAGGCCCGAGAAGCCGCCGATCGTGAACAGGAATAGGAAGGCCAGCGAGAACAGCATCGGCGTTTCGAAGCTGATCGAGCCCTTCCACATCGTGGCGCACCAGTTGAACACCTTCACGCCCGTCGGCACGGCGATGAGCATCGTCGAGAGCATGAAGAACAACTGACCCGCGAGTGGCATACCCACGGTGAACATGTGGTGTGCCCACACGATGAACGACAAGAAGGCGATCGAGGCCGAGGCATAAACCATCGACTCGTAGCCGAAGAGCGGCTTGCGCGAGAAGGTCGGGATGATTTCCGAGACCACACCGAAAGCCGGCAGGATCAGGATGTACACCTCGGGGTGCCCGAAGAACCAGAAGATGTGCTGGAACATCACCGGATCTCCACCGCCTGCAGCGGAGAAGAAGCTCGTGCCGGCGAAGTGATCGGTGAGCAACATGGTCACCGCACCTGCGAGCACCGGCATGACGGCGATGAGCAAGTAAGCCGTGATGAGCCACGTCCAGCAGAACAGCGGCATGTTGAGCAGACCCATGCCCGGAGCGCGCATGTTCATGATCGTGACCACGACGTTGATGGCGCCGAGGATCGACGAGATACCCATCAAGTGAATGGCGAAGATGGTCAGCGGGAAGCTATCGCCCGCTTGCAGTGACAGCGGCGGGTAGAGCGTCCAACCGCCGGCCGGGGCGCCGCCCGGCACGAACAGCGTCAACAGCAGCAGCGTGAACGCGAACGGCAACAGCCAGAAGCTGAAGTTGTTCAGGCGCGGCAGCGCCATGTCGGGCGCACCGATCTGCATCGGCACCATCCAGTTGGCGAGGCCAGTCCAAGCTGGCATCACGGCACCGAAGATCATCAGCAGTGCGTGCATCGTCGTCATCGAGTTGAAGAAACCCGGATCGACGAACTGCAAGCCCGGCTGGAAGAGCTCGGCGCGGATGACCAGCGCCATGGCACCGCCGATGAAGAACATGGCGCAAGCGAATACCAGGTACATCGTGCCGATGTCCTTGTGGTTCGTCGCATAGAGCCAGCGTTTCAAGCCATGCGGCTTGTGATCGTGGTCGTCGTGAGCGTGTGCGGTGGTGGTGTTGGCCATGACTAACTACTCTCTGCGTTAAATTCTTTGATGATATCTAGCGTGTTTCGCGAGGCTTAGCCTTGCGGTGCAGCGGTTGCGATCGAAGCGACCGTGGCTGCAGCGTCGGCTGCAGGCGCGGCTTCATTGGTACCGCCCGCTTTCTGTGCGGCAACCCACGTCTTGTACTCGTCTTTTGTGACAACCTTGACGACGATCGGCATGAAACCGTGGTCACGACCACACAGCTCGGCGCATTGGCCTCGATAAAGGCCCGTCTTGCCGGCATCAACCTTGAACCACAATTCATTGACGACACCCGGGATGGCGTCTTTCTTCATGCCAAATTGCGGCACCCACCAAGCGTGGATCACGTCTTGTGCGGTGAGTAACAGGCGAACTTTGGTGTCTTCCGGAACAACCAGCGGATTGTCGACGTTCAACAAATAATCGGGAACGGCGTTCGGATCGAGACCCGAGTTCAGCTGGCGAGTTTCATCGCTCGCGCGATCGAGTGCGGAGAAGAACTTCACGTCCTCGCCGAGATAGTCGTAGTGCCACTTCCACTGATAACCCGTCACCTTGATGCTGAGCTCGGTGTTGCGGGTATCTTCGATGGCGATCAGGGTACGCGCGGCCGGGATTGCCATGATCACGAGAATCACGACTGGGATCAGCGTCCAGATGATCTCCGCTTTCGTGCTGTGGGTAATCGAAGTGTCGGGCACCGCACCTTTGGATTTACGGAACGCGACCAACGACCAGATCATCCAGCCAAAGACGAACACACCGATCGCCACGCACCACCAGAAGATGGTCATATGCAGGGAGTGAATTTGTTGGGACAACTCGGTCACGCCCACAGGCATGTTGAGGTTGCCCCATTCCGCGTGTGCCGCAAGTGGAGCGAAGGCGGCAACCAGCGAAGCTGCGGCGGAACTCAGGACGTGTCGAATTTGTCTGCTCATGGTCTGCTCAGTTCTCAAACGAAATCGAATGAACAACGCCACCCAAGAGGTTGCAGCGTCTCGAGAAACTCAAGGCGCACCTCCGCTGTGGGCGGGTAACGGGGGGGACTCATCCACGCGACCGATCACGCGCTTTAGTCGCAACGCCAGAGCCTGACGCTCCTGCTCATTGAGGAAGGAGCCAATCTCGTGGCGGCGCCCATGCGATTCGACCGTCAGTCGACTCGGATGCAGTGGCGAACCCCCGGCGCGAATTCTAACTTGCGCCCAGTGTCGCGGGAACACGACGCTTGAGTGATCCGGCGGCTGGCAGTACTCGATTTCCACCGTATCGGGCGAGATGGTGATGGTCTGTTTTTCGTGCCGCCTCGCCATCGAGCGACGTAACGCCCAGCCGAGGAGCGCGATTTCAGCGCCGGCGAAAGGCAACACTGGCCAGTAGCCCATGAAGGTGAGTGGCAAAGCGACCGACATCGACGCCACGCAGATGCTGGCGAAGAACCAGCGGGCACCGCGGGGGCTCAGCGAGCAGTTCGGAGACAGTTCGATCCGCATCGTCGGGCTGGCCGAAGGGGCTCGGGTGAAAACGGCATTTAATGGTAAGTCAAGACCGAAAAACTATCAATATCAGATAGTTAAGTCACTCCGGCCGGTCCGTCAGTCACCCAGCCGAGGCGCCTGAGAGCGATGTTGCTTGCCTCCTGTTCGACCCTAGGTGGCGGATCGAATGGAAGGTGGAGCAGCGGTTCACAGCCGAATATCCGATGCAGCGTCATGATGTTTTCCTCGCGGCGCGGCATGCCAGGATCGATCTCGCTGATCGCCCAACCCGCCAGCTTGAGTCCTGATCTTTCAATTGCTTGGCGCGATAACATCGCGTGATTCAGGCAACCGAGGCGCAAGCCAACAACCAGTAATACGGGCAGTTTGAGGGTCTCGGCTAGCCCAGCGACGGTCAAATCGGGGCCGAGAGGGGCGAACCAGCCACCTGCACCCTCGACCACCAGCCAGTCGTATTTTATTGCAAGGTCGCCGGCCGCCGCCGCTAGCTTCGCCGGGTCAACGGTCACGCCGGCCTCCATCGCTGCGATGTGCGGCGACACGGCGGGCTCAAAGCAGTACGGATTAATCTTCGCGTATTCGAAGCGACCCTCTGTCGCCTCGAGCAGTGCGAGCGCATCGTCGTTGCGCAACTCGCGCCGTCCATCACCCACATCAAAGTATTCTGCTCCCGATGCGACCGGCTTCATCGGCGCCATCGACAGACCGGCTTTGGTGCCGGCAGTCAGCAACGCTTTGGCGATCCGTGTCTTGCCAACGCCCGTATCGGTGCCGGTGATGAAGAGACCACTTTTCATTTCTGACGTGTCACGCCGCGTGTTGGGAATGGGACGATAATTTCCTGCGGGTCTCGCAGCGCCTCGGCAGGCAGCGATGGCGCGCCGAAAGCCGCGCCGTAAACCACTTCCCACGTCGCTTTGATACCGCTCTTCTCCGCCTCTCTTGGATAAGCCTCGGTCACTGCCTGGAGAATGCGGGGACTCGTCAGTCCGCGACGCCTTGCTCTTGCCGCATTGGCTGCACCAATTTCTTTGATACTCTTCATCAAGCTAATCGGGTCAGCGTACTGCAGCACGTGCCGATCGACATCGAGCACAGGTTCACGCAAGCCGGCGCGCGTCAAAGCAGAGCCAATGTCATGCATATCGAAGAACTCGTGCACGCGTTGGCTCTGATCGACCGCAGCCCAAGCGTTACGTAACTCTTGAAGGGTGCCAACACCAAAAGTGCTGAATACGAACAATCCGTCTGGCGACAGCACCCGTCGTATCTCTCTGAATACGTCGTCAAGATCGCACCACTGCAGCATCAAACTGCTGAAGACGAGATCGACACTGCCTGCGCTGAAAGGAAGTCGATGCGCGTCGACTGCTGCGAGCGCGATACGTTTCGACGGACGCCACTGCTCTAGCCAACCCTTTGATTTATTGATGTGCTGAAGCATACCGAGGGAGAGATCCGCAGCAATGACTGTTGCCGTGGCGTATCTCCTTTTCAGCTCGCGGGTTGCGACGCCAGTTCCTGCGCCGAGATCGAGCGCGACTTTGGGCTTGGCGGCAAAGTGCTGCAATCGTTCGAGAAGCTCTTGTCGAACGGTGCGCTGTAGCAAGGCCGCAGCGTCGTATCGGCTGCTCGCAGAACCAAAGGCTTTCCCAAGTGCTTGCCGATCAATGCTCACACTGCAAGCTCCATCGCGAAATCCTGAATCAACTCCACGACTTCGTGAACATGCGAAATAAATGGCGCATGCCCGCAACGCGGTAGCTCGTGATAGCGAGCATTCGGAATCATGGCGGCTGTCGCTTGAGTTGCGCCCGGATGCACGACTCGATCGTATTGGCCTGCGATGACGAGTGTCGGCGCTGTAATCAGTGGTAGGCGCGATCGTTGATCGATTTGATGCAACAGCCGCAGTGAGCGTAGCAACGTCGCTGGCTGACACTCACCCTGAGCTAGCAGCGCATTGCGCAAATTGCCGAGTGTCTCTTCGGCTTGCAGGCTACCTCGTACCTGCAAAGATAAAAAATCACTGACAGTGCGCCGATAATCGTCGCGCAGATGGCGTCCGAGCGCATCGAGTGCTGCCGGATTCGCACCATGCGGCCAGTCGTCGCTACGCGCAAACTTTGGCGTTGCGCTGATCAGTACCAGGCCGCGGATGCGCTCTGGCGCTCTGGCGGCGATCTCCATCGAAATTTTTGCGCCGAGAGACCAGCCAAGCAGGATGCAGCGAGGCGGCATTTCTTTGATCAAGAGCTCGGCTACCTTGCCGATATCCCACGCGCCATCCTCTTGATCACCATAAAGATCGGACGGCTCTGGCGCGCGCCCATGTCCAGGCAGATCAAGCCTCGTGATATCGAAGCGCGGAAGAGCGGCAGGCGCTTCGAGCTGTTCCACCAGCTCGTCGAATACGCGCAGATTGAGCGCCCAGCCATGCAGCATCACCAGTGCCGCCGTACTCATATCGAATCCTCAAGCGCGGCAGCTTGTGACATCGCGCCATCCAGTGCCGCCAGCAAACGTTTGATGTCGTTCGGATCATGATGCGCGCCGAGTGTGACGCGAAGGCGCGCGCTACCCTCGGGCACGGTTGGCGGACGAATCGCCGCGACGTGAAAGCCGTGTTCACGCAAGCAAGCACTTGCCTTCAGGGCTGCCGCGGCGCTGCCGCAAATAATTGGCTGAATCGGAGTAACCGACGCCATTAGAGAAATGCCGTACCGCTGTGCGCCCTCTCGAAAACGTTGGATCAGCTCGTTGAGCTTTTCCCGACGCCAGCGTTCTTCATCAATGAGGCGTAGCGCACGCCGTGTGGCTGCTGCGATCGGGGGTGGTAGTGCGGTGGTGTAGATGTAGGTGCGAGCACTTTGAATCAACCAATCGATCAAGGCCGCGTCGCCAGCAACGAAGGCCCCGAAGGTGCCAAGCGCTTTGCCGAAAGTACCGATCAATACGGGCACTGCTTTTTGATCGAGATCAAATAATTCGCAAACGCCTCTGCCCTCTGCACCGACAACGCCAAACCCATGCGCATCGTCGACGACGAGCCAAGCGGATTCCGTTTGAGCGAGTTCGGCAAGTGCCTTCAGGGGTGCGATATCACCATCCATGCTGAAAACGCCATCGGTGGCGATCAAAGCGCCCGCTTTGGGGTGTTCTTGTCGGAATTGCGTCAACGTTCGAGTCGCGGCGTCGGCATCATTGTGCGGGTAACGTTTGAATTCGCGAGCGCGTGACAGCAGTGCGGCATCGATCAAAGATGCGTGATTGAGTCTATCTTGCAAGACGAGATCGTCTCGATCTACGAGCGCGGTGAGTACCCCGAGATTTGCCATGTAGCCGGTGGAAAATACGAGCGCGCGTTCGCGGCCCGTAAACTCGGCGAGCGCCTGCTCGAGCAGATCATGCTCGCGATCATGTCCACTGACGAGATGTGAGGCGCCAGCGCCGATGGGGCCGTGACGAGCGGCGTCGGCGATGGCCGCACGCAGCTGTGGATGAGTACGCAGCCCTAAGTAATCGTTGCTGCAGAAGTCGATCGTGCCGGGGGGCGCACTATTTCGGCGCCGGCGTAATTGGCGAGCGTCGAGATCGTTCAGTGCATCGGTTAGTGCTTCAGGTGTGCGACGCACCGATCACCCCGGGTGCCGTACGCATGCCAAGGCGATCGAGTAGACGCCGATCATGTTCGACGTCGGGATTGCCGGTGGTCAGCAACTTCTCACCATAGAAGATCGAGTTGGCACCGGCGAGGAACGCGAGCGCTTGCAACTCATCAGACATTTGCTCGCGCCCTGCTGACAATCGAACGGCTGCAGTCGGCATCAGAATGCGCGCCACGGCAATCGTACGAATGAAATCGAACGGATCGATCGCCGCTTGATCAGCCAGCGGCGTACCGGGCACGGCGACGAGCTGATTGATCGGCACGCTTTCCGGGGGCTGTTCGAGATTGGCGAGCACTTGCAGCATGCGAGCGCGATCACGCACCGTTTCGCCCATGCCAACGATGCCACCACAGCAGACGTTCATGCCGGCTTCGCGAACGGCTTCTAAGGTATCGAGACGGTCTTGGAAGTCACGCGTAGTGATGATCTGCTCGTAGTACTCCGGCGAGGTGTCGATGTTGTGGTTGTAATAGTCGAGGCCCGCATCCCGCAGTTCGCGAGCTTGCTCTTTGGTAAGCATGCCGAGCGTGGCGCAGGTCTCCATCCCGAGTTCGCGTACGCCGCGAATCATCGACGACATGATTTCGATATCTCGTTTCTTTGGTGAGCGCCATGCGGCGCCCATGCAGAAGCGTGTCGCGCCCGCCTCTCGTGCCGCACGGGCACGGCTGACGACATCATCCACCGCCATCAAGGCCTCGCGATCGAGGCCGGTGTCGTAACGCACGCTCTGCGGACAGTACGCGCAATCCTCCGGGCAAGCGCCGGTTTTGACCGACAGCAAGGTACTCATCTGCACGGTATTGGCCGGGTGATGTTGACGGTGTACCGATTGAGCCCGATGGATGAGATCGGCGAATGGGAGCGCGAATAGGGCTTCGACTTCGTCGACGGTCCATTCGTGGCGAACTGCGGTCGTCATTGCATTACCGTTTTAAGAAAAGATGGGCCGAAAAGCGCTTTGCTCAGCCGGAGCAAATCTACGCAGAGTTCGGTAATGGCGATGTTCCGTGTCACCCCGGACCCTGTCAACCTCGACCGCTCTATCCAGTCGACAATCGATTGGCTCGATCGACGAGCTCACTCGTCCTGTGTTCGATCCGGCGACGAACTGCCGCTCATGTTTCGGTGGGGCTTTCGCCTCTGGCCGGCCCGGTGTCTGATTTGCCGCCGCGTGGCCGACTTGCGTTACCTCGACTTGTGCCGTCGCTGTTTGCAATCGTTGCCTTTCCGCGCGGAGGCGGTAACCGAGAGCGAGATGGTGCCGTTGCATTTCGTACCACCCGTCGATGAAGGACTGCGCGCTTTGAAGTTCCGCGCCGACTGGCGGTGGGCGGCCGTCTTCGGCGCTCTGTTGGCGGGCTGGTCGCATGCAAGGGGCGTCGCGCCGGTCGCCTTGCTGTTACCGATGCCGCTACACGCCACTCGCCGTGCCGAGCGCGGCTTCAATCAAGCTGCGCAGATTGCGAGGTTCGCGGCTATTTGGCTGGGCGTTCCCGTCGACGATCGCGCGCTCGTTCGGATTCGAGCGACACAGCCCCAAACCACCCTCTCGGCAACCGAACGCCGCGACAACGTACGCGCTGCCTTCGACGTTCATCCTCGTAGTCGGCTTCGGGTCGCTGCGCCGACGGCCGTTGCCCTGATCGATGATGTCCGAACGACCGGTGCCACGCTCGCTGCAGCGAGCGAAACACTCGAGACCGTATCCGGGTTGACGGTTCAGTGCTGGGCCGTAGCGAGCACAATGCCCACAAACACCGCGAGGCCGGCGTGATGGTTACCGAGGAAAGCGCGGAAACATTGTGTACGCTCGCGATGTCGCGCCCACCAAAGATTTCGATGAAATATGGCTGCCGCGATCAAGACAGAGATGAAGTAACTCAATCCGAGCTCTGCCATGTCGCCAATTTTCCAAAGTCCCGCAATCATCAATAGTTGTAACGCCGATATGATGGCGAGATCGGCTTTGCCGAACCATACCGCCGTTGATCGCACGCCAATTCTGAGATCATCCTCACGATCCACCATGGCGTAGTAGGTGTCGTAGATCAGGGCCCACAATACGGTCACAGCAAAGATCCACCATCCGATTGGTGGAACTTCGCCTTGGATTGCTACGAACCCCATGGGCACGCCCCAGCCGAAAGCCATACCCAAATACAGCTGCGGCGCCGGAAAAAATCGTTTGAATAGAGGGTAGGTCAGCAACAAAAAAGCAGCGACCACAGCATAGCCCGTGACTTTCCAGCCGAGGGTCAAGACTAAGGTGAGCGATGCGAGCATCAGCATTACGAAGAGCGTCAGGGCTTCATACGACGATACCCGGCGAGCTGCGAGAGGTCGATCGCGCGTGCGTTCGACGTGCGGATCAATATCTCGATCGGCGAAATCATTGACGATGCAGCCCGCCGATCGTGTCAAAACGGTCCCGACGAAGAAGACGATGAAGGTCCATAGGGGCGGCCAGCCATCCGCAGCAATCCAAAGTGCCCAAAGAACGGGCCACAGCAGTAGCAAAATGCCGATCGGCTTATCGAGCCGAGTCAGCAGAACATACTCGCGTAAGCGACGTCGCCACGCCTTTTTCATCGAGAGCCTATCTGCGGCATGAACACTTCGTATAGATCGAAGGGTGCACCGTCGATTTTAAATGCCGAGTGACGAACCCAAACCGGACGTGGCGCGATGGCCGCATGCTGCAGCGCGCGCGCCGCGAGCCACGTGTCCGGATAGGCTTGAGCGAAACGAAACGGTGCTCGTTCCAAGTCCGATCGTTCTGCCAGTGCTTCGCCGAGCGTGCGTTCGCCGATGCGCGTCAGCCATTCGTGACGCTGTGCGGTTTCCACCGGAATACGGGTATGCGCAAACAACCAAACCGCTCGATCGCAGCCCATATCGATTTCGCGGACGAATTCATCGCCGCGGCGGCACTCGTTGATCAGTCGCATGAAGAATTGATCGACAGCAGCAGCTCGAATGCGCTGAGTCAGCAAGCCCGGAGTCTGCAGCCAGTCGCGATGTTCCGCATTACCTTCGTAGCAGTTCAGAGCGTTCGCGGGTAACCACATCACCGATGGCGGCAGAGGCGCAGGCAACGCAATCGTCATCAGCGTATTTTGCTCAGCCGATGCGGCCATATTTATCGTCCGATCCGATCCAGCGTGCTGTGAGGGGTGCGATTCTATCCGGATGTTGCTCGAGCAGCGCTTCGGCAGCTTTGTGAACTTCCGGCAGCAAATCGACATCGCGGGCAAGATCGGCGACTCGCATACGGGCGAGTCCTGTTTGGCGGGTGCCGAGCAATTCGCCGGGACCGCGCAAATCGAGATCACGCTGAGCGATCTCGAAGCCATCATTACTGTCACGAATAGCGTTCAATCTCGCGCGTGCTAGCGCACCGAGCGGTGATCGGTAAAGCAGTACGCAACTGCTTTCGTGGGAGCCGCGCCCGACGCGACCGCGTAACTGATGCAGTTGGGCAAGCCCCATTCTTTCGGCATTTTCAATCACCATCACGGTAGCGTTCGGCACGTCCACACCAACCTCGATGACGGTGGTTGCGACGAGCAGATGAATGCGCCCGGCTTTGAATTCGAGCATGACCGCGTCTTTTTCTTTGGCTTTCATGCGCCCATGTACGAGACCGATTCGAAACTCCGGCAACGCCTCTGTCAAAGACACTGCAGTTTCTTCTGCCGCCTGGCACTGCAATTCCTCGGACTCGTCGATCAGAGGGCACACCCAGTACGCCTGCCTCCCAGAACGGCACGCGGCCGCTATGCGCGCAACGACCTCGTCGCGACGAGTCTGTGCGGCCACTACTGTTTTGACGGGGGTTCGCCCAGGCGGCAGCTCGTCGATGATCGAGACATCAAGATCTGCATAGGCGGTCATCGCGAGCGTTCGCGGGATTGGGGTTGCCGTCATGATCAATTGATGCGGATGCCGATCCTCGTGCAGACCCTTTTCGGCTAAGCGAAGTCGTTGTTGCACACCGAAGCGGTGTTGTTCATCGACGATGACGAGCGCGAGCTTGTGAAACTGCACTCCGTCTTGAAAGAGTGCGTGAGTACCGACGACGAGCTGCAGTTCGCCGGAGGCAACCGCCTCGAGTGCGCTGCGTCGCGTTTTGGCAGGCTGCGATCCGGTCACGAGACCGACCGTGATGCCAAGAGGTCTGAACCAGGAATCCAGATTTCTTTGATGCTGTTCGGCTAGTAGCTCCGTTGGCGCCATCAGAGCAACCTGGTATCCACTGCCAATGGCGCGAGCCGCTGCAGCTGCCGCAACGACGGTCTTTCCGCAGCCGACATCACCCTGAACCAAGCGCACCATCGGTTGCGGCTTCTGCAGATCGCGTTCGATATCGTCGAGACTGCGCTGTTGTGCACCCGTGAGGGAATAAGGCAGGCATTCTTTGAAACGCGTCGATAGCCCGATCCTATCGGCTAAAGGAGTTGCGGCGTCTGTGCGAGCCTCGTCGCGCAGGCGACGCATGACAACGTGATGAGTCAATAGTTCCTCGAACGCGAGTCGCCGCTGCGCTGGATGACGACCCGCTTCGAGTTCGTCGAGCTCGACATCGACGGGTGGTCGGTGCACAAATTCCAGCGCTGTGCGCAGCGAGGGCAGTCCGAGCGGTTGCAGTATCGATTCCGGCAGCCATTCGCGTACGCCGGCGGTATCGAGTTCGCGCAGCGCAAGTCCAATGAGCATGCGCAGGCGTCCTTGCGTGACGCCTTCGGTCATGGGATACACCGGCGTCAATCGATCTTCCAAGACCCCGGCACCGTCGGCGATGCGGCGATACTCCGGATGGACGATCTCGAGTCCCATTGGACCACGTCGCACTTCGCCGAAGCAGCGGATTCGAGCGCCGCGAGCCAGACCATCTTGTTGCGACTTGGAGAAGTGGAAGAAACGCAGTGTCAGGAACCCGGAACCGTCGGCGAGGCGACAGAGCATCTGTCGACGACGTCGAAAAACGACTTCCGTCAGGAGCACTTCCCCTTCGACGACGACACGACTGCCGGGTAACAGCGAGCCAATCGGTTGTACGCGAGTGCGATCTTCGTAGCGCGTGGGTAGCACGAAGAGCAAATCTTGCACTTGCTCGACGCCAAGCACAGCCAGTCGCGCCGCCAGCGCTGCGCCGACGCCACGCAAGGCAGTAACTGGGCGCTGCTCGCGCGGGTCCCCCATACGGCGATTGATCGGGTTAGTCGAGATGCAGGATGCAATCGACTTCGACCCGCGCTCCCTTCGGCAGTTGCGAGACCCCGAGCGCAGCACGCGCAGGCCACGGCTGCGGGATGTACTGCGCCATGACTTCGTTAACTTTGGCGAAATGCGCAAGATCGGTCAGGAAGACCGTGACTCGCACGGCATGACGCAACGATCCGCCAGCGGCTTTGGCGATGGCCGAGAGATTGTCGAAAACGCGCCGAATCTCCGCTTCGATGTCGCCGCTGACGAGTTCCCCGGTTGCCGGATCGAGCGGGATTTGACCCGAGATGTACACCGTGGGTCCGACGCGCACCGCCTGCGAATAAGTGCCGATGGCAGCAGGTGCATCCGTCGTGCTGATGATCTGTCGGGTCATGATGAAACCTCCGCAAGAATACGACCGTGATCGAGCGGACCTGAAGCGTCAGTCTTCGCGGGTCCTGATCGCAAGTGTACGCGAGAGCTTGAGGACGTCAGGCATGCGACGGATGACACGCATGACCCGCGCCAGATGAGTACGGTCTCGAACCTTGACTTCGAAAACGAGAATCGATGTTTCGGCGTCACGCTCTTCGAGTTCGACGTGCTCGATATTGGTCTCGGTACCGGCTATGGCAGCGGCCACGGCCGCGAGCACACCCATGCGGTTGGCGACCTCGACCCGTAGCTCGCTACCGAAGAGTTTTTCTGGTTTTTCGGCCCATGTGACCGAAAGCCATTTCTCCGGATGCTTCCGATAGTCGTCGACATTCGCGCAGTCTTCACGATGAACGATGATGCCGCGTCCACTCGACAGATAAGCGAGGATGGGGTCACCCGGTACTGGGAAGCAACAACGTGCATAGCTGACGAGTAGCCCCTCAGTACCCGCGACCGAGAGCGGGGCGGGCGCTACATTGCCAGCATCCAGGCTGTCGTCGATTGACTCACTCGCGTTCTGTAGCGGGTTAGCCGGGCCGAGTCGACGCGCAATGAGCGGCGCAAGGCGCTCGCCAAGGCCGACTTTTTCGAATAGCTCATCGGCATCGACCATACCGAGTTCGCCGATCGTAGCCGCAAGCGTCATTTCGCTGATGTCGGTCAAAGAAAGATTGAATTCAGCCAACGATTGATTGATGAGACGCTGACCGAGCTCAATGGCTTCCGATCGACGCAAGCTCTTCAGGTAATTGCGGATAGCCGTTCTGGCTTTGGCCGTCACGACGAAGTTCACCCAGGCCGGATTTGGCATTGCACCGGGTGCCGTCACGATCTCGACGGTTTGGCCATTGCGTAATTGTGTTCGCAGCGGAGTCAATCGGCGGTCGACTTTGGCGGCGACACAACGATTGCCGATATCGGTATGCACTGCGTAAGCGAAGTCGACGACGGTTGCACCACGCGGGAGTCGCAAGATCTTTCCTTTGGGTGTGAAGAGATACACCTTGTCCGGAAACAGATCGACTCGAACACTCTCGAGGAATTCTTCCGACGACCCGCTCTCTTGCATGGCGATGAGATTATTGAGCCATTCGCGTGCTTGAGCTTGCTCGTAGGCGGGCGATCCGTCGCCGCTTTTGTATTTCCAGTGCGCAGCGATACCCGATTCTGCAACGCGATGCATGTCGCGCGTACGGATTTGGGCTTCGATGGGTAGACCGTTCGGGCCGAACAGTGTCGTATGTAATGATTGGTAGCCATTGACGCGGGGTATCGCGATGTAATCTTTGAATCGGCCCGGCATCGGCTTGTAGGCGCCGTGCACGACACCGACGGCGCGATAGCACTCATCGGCACTCGCGACGATCACGCGTAGGCCGTATACATCAACGATCTCTGATAGTGCCGAACGTTTGCGCAGCATCTTTTTGTAGATGCTGTACAAGTGCTTTTCGCGCGCATCGACGTCAGCCGCGATACCGGCTTTGGCGAGCGCAGCGCTGATATTCTCTGAAATCTTCCCTAAAAATTCTTTTTGGTGACCCCGCGCTCGCTTGATAGCTTTTTCGATAACCCGATAGCGTCGCGGATAGAGAGCTCGAAACCCGAGATCCTCGAGTTCCAATTTCATCGCGTAGAGGCCCAGGCGTTCGGCGAGTGGGGCAAAGATTTCAAGTGTCTCGCGTGCGATGGCCCGACGCCGAGTCGGCGACATACCCTCGATCGTGCGCATGTTGTGCAGACGATCGGCGAGCTTGACGAGGATGACACGCAGGTCGCGCACCATCGCGAGCAGCATCTTGCGGAAGGATTCCGCCTGCGCTTCCTCACGACTTTTGAATTGAATTTGGTCGAGTTTGGTTACGCCATCGACGATCTCTGCGACCGTTTCACCGAAGCGGCGCGCCAATTCCTCTTTGGCGACCGGCGTGTCCTCGATGACATCGTGCAGGATAGCCGCGACGATAGTGTCGGCATCGACCTTGAGACCCGCCAGGATGACACCCGCGGCGACCGGGTGAGCGATGTAGGGCTCGCCAGTCTTTCGTTTTTGCCCTTTGTGGGCCTCGGCGCCGAATTCGGCGGCGATTCGGATGCGTTCGACTTGCTCCGGCGGTAGGTAACTTTGGGCAGCCGCCAGCAGGTCTTTCAAGCCAGGCGTGGATCCGCCAGGCAGAAGCCCCAATAGCGTGCCGGCATAACCCAAGCGTCAGATGACCGGATTAGTCTCCGAGACCGAATTGCGGCGCACGGAAACCCGGATCGGGCTCCATGATGTCCGGCAACAGACTCGGTTCCGGCTCTGGTTCCGGCTCTGGCTCGAGCAGCATTTCGGCGGTGATGTTGCCCGCAGCGATCTCGCGTAGCGCAACGACCGTCGGCTTGTCGTTTTCCCAAGGCACGGTGGATTCGGCGCCATTGGCCAGTCGACGGGCGCGCTGTGAGGCGAGCAGGACGAGTTGGAAAATGTTGTCGACGTTTTGCAGACAGTCTTCGACGGTGATACGTGCCATGAGCGCCTCGGGGAATCCCCGAAAAACCTGAGAAAGGGTCGGTAAGTATAGGGGAAGTCAGGGCAAATCAGCAATTCAGGCCAGCAACTCGTCTAGCAAAGGCTGCAGCTGTGGGCGCATCGATCGCAGTTCCTGGCCCTCACCGCCGATCACGCGCTCGAGGTCATCGAGGGCGCGTTCGAAGTCGTCGTTGACGATCACGTAGTCAAACTCGTGGTAGTGGCGCATATCGGTCACTGCATCCCGAAGGCGTCTGGCGATGACGGCATCGGTGTCGGTGCGGCGCTCGCGCAGACGGCGTTCAAGTTCCACGCGCGATGGCGGCAGCACGAAGATCCCGGTACAGCCTGCGGCACCGGTTTTCGGATCGGCTGTTCGGCGCCGAACTTGCTCTGCTCCCTGCCAGTCGATCTCCAGCATCACATCGTGACCACGACCAAAGGCGTCAGCTAAGGACTTTCGGCTGGTGCCATAGTAGTTATCGAACACCGGCGCATATTCGAGAAATCCGTCGGCCGCGATCATGGCCTCGAAGGTCGACACGTCGACGAAGTGGTAATCGCGACCGTCAACTTCGGTGGGGCGACGGGGCCTCGTCGTATGCGACACACAGACGCGCAGATTCGGAACACGCTGCAGCAACGCCTTGACGAGACTGGTTTTGCCCGCGCCGGATGGCGCAGCGATCACGAACAGGCGGCCGCCGGTGGAACTGCTCATTCGATGTTTTGAATTTGCTCGCGCATCTGTTCGATCAACACTTTCATGTCGACGGCAATGCGGGTGGTATCGAGTTCTTGTGATTTAGACGAGAGCGTATTGGCTTCGCGATTCAACTCCTGCATCAGAAAGTCGAGTCTGCGGCCAGCGGCTTCGCTGGCTGTCATGACACGGCGAATTTCGACGAGATGGCCCTCGAGTCGATCTAGCTCTTCGTCGACATCGGCGCGTTGCAATATGAGAGCGACCTCTTGTTCGAAGCGTTCGGCATCGACTTGCACCGCAAGTTCCGCAAGTCGCTCGCGCAACTTTTCGCGCCAACGCTGCCGCCACTCGGGCAGACGCGTTCGGACGCTAGCAACCAACTCGGCAAGTGCGACACAACGCTGCTCGATGAGTTCTTGCAGCCGCTCTCCTTCACGCTGCCGCGCTTCTGCCAGTTGGCGGACGGTCGCGAGAAAAAGTTGTCGGCAAGCTGCATGCAAACTTTCCGTTTCCGTGGTCTGCTCACGCAGCACGCCTGGCCAACGCAAGACTTCGATCGGATCGACCGATGAGAGGTGACTCGTACCTAGGCCGCGTGATTCGGCACGCTGTGCAATATCCTTACTGCGAGCCAACAGTCGATCGATTGCCTCATCATCTACGAGCAGTTCGCGCTCGGCTTCGCGCGAGCCGCGCCAATGAATGGTGCAGTCAACTTTGCCGCGCCGCAGTTCGCGCGCTAGCGTCTGCCGTAGCTCGCTCTCGAGCGCGCGCAACTCCTCCGGTAGGCGAAAGCCCGGTTCGAGATAGCGGTGGTTGACGCTGCGTACTTCGCAGGTCAGTTGACCGTACGAGCCGCTCTGCTCGAGCCGG
The DNA here is from genome assembly GCA_049455235.1 of Steroidobacteraceae bacterium. Lineage (GTDB taxonomy): Bacteria > Pseudomonadota > Gammaproteobacteria > Steroidobacterales > Steroidobacteraceae > UBA964. The sequence goes on along the minus strand of JBMTZD010000001.1, from coordinate 76,953 downwards.
GCGAACCCGGTCATGCTGCTGATCATGTGATCCCGATCATGTATAAAGCGCGCAGTTTATACCGGACGGATCAAACCCATGTATCAAAGACCGAGCGGCCGCACACCCGATCAATTGCGCGATGTTCGTTTCCAGCGTGGCTACACGCGGCACGCGGAAGGTTCCGTGTTGGTGGAGTTCGGCGGAACCCGCGTGTTGTGTACGGCCAGCATCGAAGATGGGGTGCCGGGGTTCCTGCGCGGGAAGGGTCAAGGGTGGGTGACGGCCGAGTACGGCATGCTGCCGCGGGCCACGCATACCCGATCGTCACGCGAGGCAGCCAAAGGCAAGCAAAGTGGACGCACCCAGGAAATCCAGCGTTTGATTGGCCGCAGCTTGCGCGCGGTGATGGATATGTCGGCGCTCGGTGAGCGTACCGTCACGCTTGATTGCGATGTACTGCAAGCCGATGGCGGCACGCGAACAGCGGCGATCACCGGTAGCTATGTCGCGTTGGTTGATGCCTGTAATTTATTGATCCGTCGCGGTGCGCTCGCTGCCTCGCCGCTGCACGGGCAGGTTGCCGCGATCTCGGTCGGCATCTGTGGTGGTGTGCCCGTGCTTGATTTGGATTACGCCGAAGACTCACAGGCCGAGACCGATATGAACGTGGTCATGAAAGACGGCGGCACCTTCGTCGAAGTTCAGGGTACGGCTGAGGGACATGCTTTCCGTCGCGATGAGCTCGATGCTCTGCTCGATCTCGCCGCAGGTGGCATCGATCATCTGCATGCCCTGCAACGTGCGGTGTTGGCTGCGCCGGCGGTATGACGCCTGCGGCTCGACAACTGGTTCTCGCCAGCGGTAATCGCGGCAAGCTGCGCGAATTTGACGAGTTGCTGCAACCGCTCGGCTGGTTGGTCCAACCGCAATCGACCTTCGGGATCGAGCCACCCGAGGAGACCGAAAGCAGCTTTCGAGGCAATGCGATTTTGAAAGCCCGCCATGCCGCTTTGCTTAGTCATCAGGCCGCGTTGGCCGACGATTCTGGTCTCGAGGTGGACGCACTTGGCGGTGCTCCGGGTGTTTACTCAGCGCGATACGCCGGCCCTGAAGCAAGCGATATCGACAATCTCAACAAATTGCTCGCTGCTTTGGCCGACGTGCCCGAGGGGCAACGGCGCGCGCGTTTTCGTTGCGTGATCGCATTCGTGCGTTCGGCGGATGATCCCGAGCCGATCATCGGCGAGGGCGTTTGGGAAGGCTATGTTCTGACGGCACCGCGTGGCCAAGGCGGCTTTGGTTACGACCCGGTTTTCGCTGATGGGCAGACGCACATGAGCGCTGCCGAGATGCCATCGAGCGAGAAGAATCTTCGCAGTCATCGTGCGATGGCTTTGCGCGACTTTCTCGCGCGTGGTTCGCCAGTTTGGGCGGCGCTGTCGCGCTAGCATCGTGACAGACGCGCTTGCCATTCCACTCGGGCTTTATCTGCACTTCCCGTGGTGCGTCAGCAAGTGCCCGTATTGCGATTTCAATTCTTATACGTTGCGCGAGCCGCTTGCTGAGCGATCCTATATCGAGGCGCTGCTGCTTGATGTCGAGGCGCAGCTTGAGACCCATGGCGATTTCATCGAGGGGCGATCGATCAGCACCGTGTTTATGGGCGGTGGTACACCAAGTCTGTTCTCGCCCGAGTCGATCGCACGGGTGCTCGAAAAGATCAAAGAAATGCATCCGATTGCTACAGATGCAGAGGTCACGTTAGAGGCAAACCCGGCCACGGTCGAGCGTGGCTTGTTCACAGGTTACGCAGGGGCGGGCATCAACCGGATTTCTTTGGGTGCTCAAAGTTTTGATCGTGAGGCGCTACGTCGACTCGGTCGAATTCACGTACCTGAAGATGTGCATCGTTCGGCTAGCGAGTTGCATGCAGCCGGCATCGATAATTTCAACATCGATTTGATGTATGGGTTGCCGGCACAATCGGTGGAAGCAGCGATGCGCGATCTCGACGAGGCGATGTCACTGCAGCCGGCACAGGTGTCGCACTATCATTTGACGCTCGAACCTGGCACCCCGTTCGCGGCTCAACCGCCGGCGAACTTGCCGACGGACGAGACGGTCGAGCTCATCTTGCAGCGCGCACTCGAGCAGCTCGAGCGTCACGGTTATCACCAATATGAAGTGTCGGCCCATGCTCGGCGCGGCCGCGAGTGTGCTCACAACCTTCTGTATTGGCGTTTCGGTGACTACATCGGTGCGGGAGCTGGCGCACACGGTAAATGGAGCCGCATCAATCCCGACACGGGCGAGCTCGAGATTATCCGCAGCCATCAGACTCGAGAGCCGAGGCGCTACCAGCGCGACCCACGCGGTGCGATGACTTGGTCGGACGTCCCGACTGAGCAGCGCCCGTTCGAATATCTATTGAACGCGCTGCGCTTGATCGAGGGCTTCGACGAGACGGGTTTTGCGACCGCCACGGGAATGCCCTATGAGGTGATTGCCGATGCCGTGTCGGGACTCTGTCGGCGTGGGCTTTTGGAACCCGCCTCGCAGGGTCGTTGGCGAGCGAGTAAGGTCGGGCAGCGCTTCTTGAACGACATCCTGGTCGAATTCTTGCCGCTAAAACCGTGAGTTACGCGCTTTTCCGGGCAGATTTTGGTCCGACTATGCACAGCGCGAAAAAAATCCTTCCGCGACGGTAGGAAGCGTCATTTTTTGAGATATTGAAGAATGATGACACTGTAACGCATTGTTTTAAAACGAATTAATAGCCGTGTCATTTTTTGATCGACTGCGCAGAAAGTCGATTTCACCGCGGAATCGGGCTTCTTTTTTCGCCCCCTCCACAGACTTATCCACAGAAAATGTGAATAGATCGAATACCCCGCCCCGGGGCTTGTATCGGCCGGCTGGCGCCGATAGACTGCGCGCCCTTTTCGCGCAAGCTTTTAGCTCGGTAGCACGATCATGAAACCTTCGATCCATCCGGAATACAAGGACATCACGGTGTCCTGCACCTGCGGCAACACGTTCCCGACCCGTTCGACTCTCGGGCAGGATCTCGCGGTTGAAGTGTGCTCGAGCTGCCATCCGTTCTACACGGGCAAGCAGAAGATGCTCGATACCGCAGGTCGCGTCGACAAGTTCCGTAAGAAGTACGCTGCTGCCGCTGCTCGCTGAAGCATTTCGGACGCGCGGATCGCGCGTTGCAGTTGGACTGAAACGGGGCACCTTTGGGTGCCTCGTTCGTTTCCGGGGTTCGCTCGGATCGAGGACCGCGCGGGAACTTCTGCTAAGTTGGCAACGTCTTTCGTGCTGGAGGTCCCAAAGCATGACGGGCCGAATCACCGCTTTAATCACGACCTTTTTTGCCGTAATGCTGTTGGCGTTCGGTCCCTCTGCTTCTGCGCAGTCGGGAAAAGGTACGGCCAAGCAGAGCGCATCCGCGCGTAAGGCCCACGAGCAGATCCTCAAGGCCTACGGGCTCTATGAGAATCAGGCCTTACAGGATTACGTCAGCCAGGTGGGGCAACGTGTCGCGAGCAAGAGCGAACTGCCTAACGCGGAATGGAAATTCGTCGTTCTCGATGACGATTCGATCAATGCCTTCACCACCGGGTGTTGCTTCATTTATGTGCACCGAGGTTTGCTGACTCATCTGAACTCGGAGGCGGAACTCGCCTCGGTGCTCGGGCATGAGGTGGCGCATGTGACGGCGCGCCATCCCCAGGAGCGGATGACGCGCGGTATTTTCGCCACGCTCGCCGCGACGGCGGCAGCGATCTACACCGGTTCGGGCGCTGTAGCGGATCTCGCCAATCTTGGTGCGCAAGCGTGGATGCAAGGATATGGTCGCGAGAATGAACTCGAGGCCGATCGTCTCGGACTGCAGTACGCCACTCGCGCAGGCTATCGACCCGAGTCCATGGGTGAAGTGTTCGAGATGTTTCGGCGTGGCGAGCGTTTCGAAATAGATCAAGCACGGGCCGAGGGTCGCGAGCCTCGGATCTACCATGGCTTGTTCTCTTCGCATCCGGCGCCCGATAAGCGCGCGGTGCAAGCAGCCAAGGTGTCGGCGAACCTCGAGGACGGGCCTACCGGTGGTTGGTTCGAAGGTCGCGAGGAATATCTTCGCCAGATCGATGGTATGACCTTCGGCTCCAGTCGTGCTCAGGGCATCTTGCGCGGTAACCGGCTTTATCACGCAGAGCTCGGCATCACCGTTGCGTTCCCACGCGCCTGGACCGTCGAGAACCAGCGCGATCGACTACTCGCTTACACACCAAGACGCGACACCATCATGCAAATCACGTTGCGTGACTATCCGCCGACGCAGTCGCCGCGCGAGTTTCTGCTGTCGCAACTGAAGGGCGCGAGCATTTCGGGTGGCGAAGCGGTGAACGTGAACGGCATGGAAGGCTATACGGTGCGCACGTCCTCGGGTTCGCCGCTCGATGGTGGTGCGGGGCCCGTGCGTTGGATCGTGCTGTATCGTGGCAAGAGCGCTTATTTATTCGCCGGTGCAAGTCGCTCTTCGCGTGGTGGAACTCCCGAGGCGGATGGTCTTTTCCGAAGTGTCGCCGAAACGCTGCGGGGCTTACGACCGACCGAGTATCCGCTTGCCGAACCGTATCGTCTGCGCATGGCGACTGCGACGGAAACGACCGATATCGAGGATCACGTCGAGTCGATGCCCGATGGCAAGTTCCGCAAAGAACAGTTGCAACTGATCAACGGCATTTACCCAGACGGCGAGTTGTCACCCGGCATGTTCTACAAGGTGGTCGAATAAGCGAGTCGTAGCTGAAAATTTCATCCGCTCTGCCTTGATTCCGAACGCAAGCCGTGTCAATTTCGTCACATCACGTGGCGTGTCTGCCACGAAATTCCGCTGACGACGAACGACACCATGGCCAACAAGAAATTTGAACTCTTAGACGTCTCTTCCGGCAAGAAAACGGATCTGCCCGTGCGTGCGGGTACCATCGGTCCGGATGTGATCGATATTGCCGCCCTCAACAAGGATCACGGCGTATTTACGTTCGATCCGGGGTTCATGGCGACAGCGAGCACCGAGAGCAAGATCACCTACATCGACGGCGACGCCGGCGTGTTGATGTATCGCGGCTACCCCATCGAACAGTTGGCCGCCCACAGTTCGTTCATCGAGGTCGCTTATCTCTTGTTGAACGGCGAGCTGCCGGACACTAAGCAGTTAGCCGAGTTCAGTGTGAACATTCAGCGCCACACGATGGTCAATGAGTCGTTGCTGCGCATGTACAGCGGCTTCCATTACGACGCGCATCCGATGGCTATGGTCAGCGCGATCGTTGCGTCGATGTCGGCGTTCTATCACGACACTCTCGATATCAATAATCCGCGACATCGCGAGATTTTTGCGCACCGCATCATTGCCAAGCTGCCGACCATCTCGGCTGCGGCCTACAAGCGCGCGCTCGGACAGCCTTTTATCTATCCGCGTAACGATCTCGACTACTGCAGCAATTTGCTGCACATGTTCTATGCGGTGCCATGCGAGCCGTATCACGTTGATCCGCTTGCGGCACAGGCGCTCGATCTGTTGTTGATCCTGCATGCCGATCACGAGCAGAACGCGAGCACCTCGACCGTGCGCCTGGCAGGTTCCACCGGCGCAAATCCGTACGCCGCGATTTCTGCGGGCGTGTCAGCTCTGTGGGGTCCGGCGCATGGCGGTGCCAACGAAGCCGTGCTCGAAATGCTCGAGGAGATCGGCACGGTTGATAACATTCCGAAGTTCCTCGCGCAGGTCAAAGACAAGACCAGCAACGTTCGTTTGATGGGCTTTGGCCACCGCGTCTATAAAAACTTCGATCCGCGCGCGAAAATCATTCGCGAGATGTGCCACAAAGTATTGGCAAAGATGGGTCGTGCGGACAATCCGCTGCTCGAGCTCGCACAGCGCCTCGAAGAAATCGCGCTGAAAGACGAGTATTTCGTCTCTCGCAAGCTCTACCCGAACGTTGATTTCTACTCAGGCATCATCTACAGCGCGCTTGGCATTCCGCGCTCGATGTTTACGGTCATGTTCGCCATCGCGCGCACCGCAGGTTGGGTGTCGCATTGGCAAGAGATGATCAGCGATCCGGGTTACAAGATCGGGCGCCCGCGCCAGCTCTACACCGGTCCTGCGCCGCGCGAATACGTTCCGATCAGCAAGCGCTGATCGGAACTAGTCCGTCGCCAGTAATTTTTCTACCTCGCGAAAATCAGCGCGGCGCATCGGTTTGCCATCGACCGGGCTGACAGGCGCCTGTCTGATGCCATCGATGCCAAATACGACGAGTTCCACCGGCTGATCGTCCACTTCGATACGGATCGTCGGTTGTTGTACGGCGCGTTCGTTATCGAGTCGGACTCGTCGCTCGCCCGTTTCGTGCGGGATACCTTGGTCCATCAATTCGAAACTCAGAGTCTCGATACGATCGACGAACACATGCAATACGACATCATCATGTGAAGTTGCGGTTCCACTGAGTACGGGACCGACGAGACGCGGTTGAAAACGCTGCAGACGATGCATGACATCAAGCGCTACGGAGCGCTGCGCCTGTAGCGTTTCGACATGCGATTCGCCGCCAAAGAGGCGCTGATATTCCTGTAGCGCGGCTTCGATTTCGGTATTGCGCGGCAGCAGTGAACCGTCGACGACGCCATAGCGCTCTGCGGCTTTGCGTTTAGCAAGCAAAAAATCGCGCACACCATGCTCGGCCATGATTCGGGCGGCTTCCTGCGCCAATGCTCGGCGCAAATGTTCCGCGCGCGGTGGCAACTTCTTCAAAAGAGTGGCTCCGCCGACTCCTTTGGTTTCGTTTCGTCGGCCTCGGTGGGATTGACCAGATCCTGCGGCGCACCCGCTGGCAGTCGATCCAGCATAAATGTTTCGAAGATGGCGTCACGATCATCGGCACCCGCGATTTCACCGGTGACGGGCGAGATGCGAACCTGCACGAGACCCTCAGGCATAGGCCAACTGCGCACCGGCGTGCTTGCGAGCGCCACGCGCATGAAGTCCACCCAAATGGGTACAGCGGTGCGACTGCCTTCTTCTCCCTCGCCTAAGGGTTTCGATTGATCGAAGCCCACCCACACGCTCGCCACGAGATCGGGGTTGTAACCATTGAACCAGGTATCGCGAGCGTCGTTCGTGGTGCCGGTCTTGCCAGCGAGATCACTTCGACCAAGCGCGAGGGCGCGACGTCCCGTACCGCGTGTGATCACTTCACGCAACATATCGGTCATCAACCAGGCATTCTCAGCGCGGATCACTCGCGGTGCGATTTCGTTGGGCGCTTTGTCGCACTCGCCACTATTGGAGGCAGATTCGACCGATTCTTCTGCGCCACGAGCGTCGACCGCCGTCGCCGCCGGCAACTGATCTGCGCAACCCGGTATGACCACCCTTGGCTTAGCCTGAAACACGATCTTGCCTTGGGGATCTTCGATGCGTTCGATGAAATAGGGTTGTACTCGGTAGCCGCCGTTCGCGAACACGGCATACCCCGTTGCCACTTGCAGTGGGGTAGCACTCAAGGTGCCGAGGGAGAGAGTTAGATTGCGCGGCAGCTTGCGACGATCGAAACCAAAACGCTCGGTATAACTCATGACAGGCGCCATGCCGACCGATTGTAAGACGCGAATCGAGACCAAATTCTTTGATTGTACGAGCGCTTCACGCAGACGCGTCGGTCCGCTGAACTCTCTACTTGAATTCTCAGGGCGCCACGCCTCCTCCATATTAGGATCGTCGATGACGAAGGGGGCGTCCATGACGATAGTGGAGGGTGTGAAGCCATACTCGAGCGCCGCCGAGTACAAGAAAGGCTTGAAACCTGAGCCCGGCTGGCGCTGTGCTTGGATGGCGCGATTGAACTTGCCGGCCTTCACGTCGAAATAATCAAAGCCCCCGACGAGTGCGCGAATCGCTCCATCACTGGGTGCGAGCGCAACCAGTGCCGAAGCGGCTTCCGGTTTTTGAGCGAGTACGATTTTCTCGCCATCTGAGGCTACATAGACGATATCGCCGCGCTGCAGGATGTCCGCTGCCTTTTTTGGCGAGGGACCAAGCCTGCGGCCCGTTTTTGCTCTGGCCCAGGACATGCCGTCCCAGGTCATCGCCACGTTGCCAAGATCGCGAGCGTAGAGACGCGCTTCTTTATCGGTAACCGACAGGACAATGGCTGGACGCAGGGGTCCGCTCGAGGCGTAATCGTCGAGCGATGATTCGAGCGCATCCGGTGCATTGGTTGCTGGTAGGGGCTTGCGCGCAACCGCACCACGCCAACCGTGCCGCCGGTCGTAATCGAGCAAACCCTCACGCAGCGCCGCATTGGCGGCCGTCTGCATGGTCGGATCGATGGTCGTATAGATCTTGTAGCCTTCGTTCTGTGCCGCAGCGCCGAAGCGTTGCACCAGCTCAAGACGCGCCATTTCAGCGATATACGGCGCTTCGACATCGAACGTCTTGACGTGTTCGCGTGCGCGAACGATTTCTCTAGCAGCGCGCTGCTCCGCAACCCGATCAATGAAGCCGAGTTCGCGCATCCGACGCAACACGTAACCACGACGTTCCGCTGCGGCCTTTGGATTGTTGATGGGGTTGTAGCGCGAGGGCGCTTGCGGTACTCGCGCAAGGGTTGCTGCTTCGGCTAGCGAGAGTTGCGCCAACGTCTTGCCAAAGTAAAGATCGGCGGCCGCTGCGACACCATAGGCGCGTTTTCCAAAAGGAATCACGTTCAGATAGAGACCGAGGATTTCTTCCTTGCTGAACTCTCGCTCGATGCGATACGTGAGGAACATCTCCTGACCTTTACGGCGCCAGGTGCGGTCGTTCGTTAGGAAAAGATTCTTTGCGGTCTGTTGCGTGATGGTGCTCGCGCCTTCCAGTCGATAGCCCGGGATGAGATTGACGATGATGGAGCGCAGAATCGACTGATAATCGAACCCGGAGTGTTCGAAAAACCGATCATCTTCGGCTGCGATGAAGGCTTGACGCACGACTGGCGGAATTTGCTCGAATGAGACCGGTATTCGTCGCTGCTCGCCGATCTGCGCGATAGTCTGACCATCACTCGAGTAGACGCGCAGCGGTACCTGCAGCTCGATCTGGCGCATGGCTTCGACGCTCGGCAGACTCGGCGCGAGGTAGAGATAGGCGCCTGAGATGCCCACCACAAGCAAAGCAGCCGAAGCGACGGCCGCCGTGAGGCTCCAGAGCAGGATTTTCGACGGAGAGACTTTCACGGCGATGCGCATGTTACCGGAATGTCGCAGGCTTGGCCGGTACGGTAGGCTTGCCGTGCAGACAGGATTCGATAGATGACGGACTCAAGCAATCTATTTCTCGTAGGACCGATGGGTTCGGGCAAGACGGCAGTGGGAAAAACCCTCGCTCGCCGGCTCCGAATGCCCTTCATCGACACCGACGCAGAAATTGAACGCCGCACAGGTGTTGATATCCCGCGCATCTTCGACACCGAAGGCGAGGTCGGGTTCCGTCTTCGTGAGCGGGAGGTGATCGCGGAGCTCACCGCGGCCAACGGAATCGTGCTCTCGACGGGCGGTGGCGCCATCCTCGCAGCGGAGAATCGGGCTTACCTTCAAGAGCGCGGTACCGTGATTTATCTCGAGACCTCGATCGCCCAGCAAGTGGCTCGGGTCAGACGCGGAGAGAATCGGCCGCTGCTCAGTGGGGTAGCCGATATGACCGCGCGCGTCACGGAATTGATGGGTCAGCGAGCCCCTCTGTATGCCGCGGTCGCACATCTAACGATCCGTACCGATGGACGACGAGTTTCGGCTGTCGTCGATGAAATTCTGCGTAGCCTCGGCGAACGCAAAGGTCGGAATCGTATACTTCCCGCGTGAAACAGATGTCATCCACCACGGCTTCGCCGAGCACGCTGACTGTCACGCTTGGCGCGCGCAGTTATCCGATTCATATCGGCCCTGGTCTGCTTGGCGACACCGATTTACTCGCACGCGTCATGCCGGCTCGGAAGGTCGCGCTCGTCACCAATGCCGTTGTCGCACCACTGTACTCGGCATCCATCAAGGCCGCACGCGGTGGTCGCGATCTCGTTGAGATCGTGCTGCCGGACGGCGAATCCAACAAGACGCTCGCGACCGTTTCCCGCATTCTCGATGTGCTCGTCGCCAACCGTTTTGCGCGTGACGATCTGATCGTTGCCTTAGGCGGCGGTGTGATTGGCGACATGGCGGGTTTTGCTGCTGCGTGTTACCAGCGAGGCATCGGATTCATCCAGATTCCGACGACGCTGCTTGCCCAAGTCGACTCGTCGGTTGGTGGCAAGACCGGTGTGAATCATCCGGGCGGAAAAAATTTGATCGGCGCCTTTCATCAGCCACAGGCCGTCATCGCCGACACGAAGACTTTGTCGTCTTTGCCGATGCGCGAGTTGTCAGCGGGTCTTGCCGAGGTGGTCAAATACGGCTTGATTTGTGATCGAGCATTTTTTGATTGGATCGACGCCCATACGGCCGATTTGTTAGCGCTCGAGCCGCAAGCCGTCGCACGTGCCGTACGACGATCTTGCGAGATCAAAGCCGAGATCGTCGCGCGTGACGAGCACGAGCGTGGCGATCGAGCCTTGCTCAATTTAGGGCATACGTTTGGGCACGCCATCGAAACCGTGACCGGCTACTCACGCTGGTTACACGGCGAGGCCGTAGGCGCAGGCTTGATGATGGCCGCGACGATGTCACGTCATGCAGGTTGGATGTCGGCAGCCGAGTGTGATCGCTTAGCCGATGTGCTGGCACGCCTACATTTGCCGACGCACGCAAAGCCCGAGGTCGACGCCGAGCAGGCGCGGGCGGCAATGAGCATCGACAAGAAGGTCAAAGAAGGTCGACTTCGCTTTGTATTGATGCGCGGTATTGGTCGGGCTTTCGTCACACATGACTATCCGGCATCGGCGCTGAGCGCAACTCTCGAGGCACACTTCGCATGACACTGGCAGCGTATGCCGCTCATGACGAGCGTAGTCGTGGCCGGCAATTTAGTGAGCCCGCGCCGCAGTTGCGTGGTGAGTTTCAGCGCGATCGCGATCGCATCATCCACTCCAATGCGTTTCGACGCCTCGTTTATAAGACGCAAGTGTTCGTCAATCACGAGGGTGATTTGTATCGCACACGTATTACGCACTCGATGGAAGTGGCACAGATCGGTCGAACGATCGCTCGCGCGTTGGCGTTGCACGAGACGCTGACCGAAGCGATTTGCCTTGCGCATGATCTGGGGCACACTCCGTTTGGCCATGCCGGTCAGGATGCACTCAACGAGTGCATGCGGGAATACGGCGGATTCGAACACAATCTGCAATCACTACGCGTCGTGGATCTACTGGAAGAGCGATATGCAGATTTTGCCGGACTCAATCTCACCTTTGAAACGCGCGAAGGCATCCTCAAACATTGCTCGCTGCAGAACGCACGTACGTTAGGCGAACTTGGATTGCGGTTCATCGAGCGTCACCAGCCTGGTCTCGAGGCACAGCTCGCTAATCTTGCCGATGCCGTTGCTTACAACAACCATGACGTCGATGATGGCTTGCGCGCTGGTCTGCTCGATCTCGAAGCCTTGCGCGAGGTCAGTCTGTTCGGTCGCGAGTTTGCTACCGTCGTCGCTCAATATCCGAATCTGACCGGGCGACGTTTGGTGCACGAGACCATTCGTCGCATGATCGATCGAGTGGTGCGAGATGTGGTGGCTGCGAGTGCGGAGCGGATTGCCGAGATGGCGCCGAAATCCATCGACGATGTTCGTACTCAGGCCGCACCACTCATCATCATGAGTGAGTCAGTGCGCGAAGAGCATCTCGAGTTGAAGCGCTTTCTCAACACGAACCTCTACCGACACTACCGCGTGCTTCGAATGACCAACAAAGCGCGCAAGGTGTTGCGTGAGTTGTTTGACGTTTTCATGCACGACATAGACTTGTTGCCGGGTGAGCACCGGGTGGCTGCTGCCGGTGCCGAGCGCGAACACGGAAAGCCCGGCCGCGCACGGGTCGTTGCCGACTATGTCGCGGGCATGACGGATCGTTACGCAATCATCGAACACCGTCGCCTGTTTAGTCCGGGCGAGCGGTCTTAATTTTGGCCTGTCGTTTTCTTTAGAGCTTCTGTGCTTCGTCGCGCAATTCGCGTCTTAAGATTTTACCGACGTTGGTCTTCGGCAAATCGTTTTTGAAGTACACGTATTTCGGCACCTTGTAGCCCGTCAGTGCTGCACGGCAGTGCTCGATGACCGCATCTGCCGTCAAAGCGGGATCCTTGCGAACGACGAACAGGGCCACAACTTCGCCCGAACGCTCATCGGCTTTAGCAACAGCAGCCGCTTCGAGGACGCCCGGATGCGTTACCGCCACGCTCTCCACTTCGTTCGGGTACACGTTGAAACCTGAGACATTGATCATGTCTTTCTTACGATCTTCAATGAAGACATAACCACGAGCATCCATGCGCCCGATGTCACCGGTGCGCAGCCAACCGCCCGGGAGCATCACCTTGGCGGTTTCGTCGGGCCGGTTGTAATAGCCCTGCATCACCTGCGGGCCACGCACGCAGATCTCACCCGATTCGCCGATCGGCAGCGGATCACCGGCGTCGTTCATGATCGCCACTTCCGTGGACGAGATCGGTAGTCCGATAGAGTCATTGAAATCTTCGTTCGCCGGATTGATACAGGCGGCCGGTGACGTTTCAGTCAACCCCCACGCTTGAGTGAGGATGCAGCCGGTCACTTTTTTCCAGTGCTCAGCCACGGCACGCTGCACCGCCATGCCTCCGCCCAAGGTGCAACGCAGATGGCTGAAATCCACCGTCTCGAACCCTGGTGTGTGCAGCAGCGCATTGAACAGTGTATTGACGCCCGATATGTACGTGAATTTATGCTGCTTCAATTCTTTGACGAATGCCGGAAAATCTCGCGGATTCGTGATCAGCACGTTGGTCCAGCCAAGTCGCAGGAACAGGATGCAGTTCGCCGTCAATGCGAAGATGTGATAAAGCGGCAGCGCGGTGATCGCCGTGTGATGCTCGCCCGGCGGCAGCGTATCGGCGATCCAGGCGGACGACTGCAGCACATTGGCGACCATGTTGCCGTGGCTGAGCATGGCGCCTTTCGAAACACCGGTGGTGCCGCCGGTATATTGCAGAAAGGCCAGATCCGTGTGGTTCAAGGACACCGGGTTGTACGGCAGGGCAACGCCTTCGGCGAGCACGTCGCTAAATCGCAGGGCACCGGGCAGCGACCAAGGTGGAACCGCTTTGCGAATCCGGCGGACGACGAAATCAACGATCGTTCCCTTCGGAAAACCAAGAAGTTCGCCCACGCTGGTGACGATCACTTGACGCACTTTGGTGTGCTGGATGACTTCCTGCAGCACATGCGCAAAGTTCTCGAGAATGACGATGACTTCCGCGCCCGAATCTTTCAGTTGGTGTTCGAGCTCACGTGCCGTGTAGAGCGGATTGGTATTGACGACCGTTCCGCCCGCGCGCAGCACACCAAACAGAGCAATCGGGTACTGCAGCACGTTCGGCATCATGATCGCGACGCGATCACCCCGTTGCAGCTTTGCTCTCTGCTGCAACCAACCGGCGAACGCTTTTGACTTGGCGTCGAGCTCGCCGTAGCTCAAATTCCGCCCCATCTGCACGTAGGCCGTTCGTTCAGCGAACTTGCTGAAACTCTCGTCGGCCATCTGCGCGATCGACGCGTAGCGAGTGGAATCGATATCGGCCGGGACGCCGGGCGGATAAGACTGCAACCAGGGTTTTGACATGCCCGAACTCTAGCCGGAGCTCGCTTCGGATGGCAATCGTGCGCGATTCAGCGTTGCAGCAACGGCGTGAGCCGCGGCCAGAGCGTCTCGAGCATGATGGGCTGGGCCTTGGCAGTCGGATGGATTCCATCCTCTTGCATCATGCCGTCGGCTAGGGCGATCTTGTCCAAAAAGAAAGGTTCAAACGCCAATTTGTTCCGACGAGCAAGCTCCGCGTACAGGCTTTCGAACTCGTTCGCGTAGCGAGGACCGTAATTGGGCGGAATTTTCATACCGAGCAGCAGCACCTTGGCGCCGGCACCAATCGACAAATCGATCATTTTTTGAAGATTGGCACGCGACGTGCCGAGGGGTAGGCCGCGCAGCCCGTCGTTACCACCGAGTTCGATGATGACGAGGGCAGGACGATGCAAAGAGAGGGCGCGCGGGAGTCTTGCGAGCCCGCCAGTCGTCGTTTCGCCAGTGACGCTGGCATTGATCACGCGGTACCCGTAACCTTGTGCCTTCAGTCGGTTTTGCAGCAGGCTCACCCAGCCTTCGTTAGCTGCGAGGCCGTAACCGGCGCTGATGCTGTCGCCCAGCACGAGAATTTTCGGTGCTGCGGCCGGCGTGGGCGCCGCGATGCCGATCATCGGCAGTGCGAACATCAGCAAAGCAGCAACGAAGGATCGTTTCGTGACCAAAGATATCGTCCTCGAGGCACAGGGATTGTGCAAACAGGTTAGCAGCCCAGAAGGGACGCTGACCATCGTCCAAGATGTTTCTCTGCAGGTTCACGCCGGAGAATCGGTGGCGATCGTCGGCGCCTCTGGTGCTGGCAAGTCGACCTTGCTCGCTCTCCTCGCAGGCCTCGATTTGCCGACTCGAGGACGCGTGCTGCTCGATGGGGAGGATCTCTCCGCGCTCGACGAAGACGGGCGGGCTCGTCTACGAGCGGAACGCGTGGGCTTCGTTTTCCAGTCTTTTCATTTGATTCCTGCTCTGACGGCGCTCGAGAACGTCATGTTGCCGCTAGAGCTCGCCGGCCGAGCGGATGCGCGTCAGGCTGCGACGGATGCGCTCGAGCACGTCGGTTTGCGCGCGCGCGTGGGACACTATCCACGGCAGCTATCGGGTGGTGAGCAGCAGCGCGTCGCGATTGCACGAGCCTTCGTGATGCGACCGGCTGTGCTCTTTGCCGATGAGCCGACCGGTAATCTCGACACCACCACCGGGGCGAAGATTGCCGATTTACTGTTCGCTTTGAATGCCGATTCCGGCACCACGCTCGTTCTCGTCACCCATGATCGGACTCTGGCTGCCCGCTGCGGGCGCAGTGTGATCATGGAGGCGGGGCAGCTCACCGCAGGTTGACGTTATGTCACGCGCATCTTTGCTCGGGTTGAGATTGCTCGCTCGTGAGTGGCGCTCAGGCGAACTCGCCGTATTGCTGTTGGCTTTGACGGTCGCCGTCGGTGCACTGACCGGCGTCGGCTTCTTGGTCAATCGCATTGGTCAGTCGGTTGCTTTGCAGGCCAATGAGGTACTGGCGGCCGATTTGCGTCTCGAGTCTTCACGGCCATTGCCGTTGAGCTATCGCGAGGAAGCAGACCGTCGCGGCCTGCAGACGGCGAGTGCGACTTCGGTGCTGAGCGTCGTATTTCGCGATGATCTCAATCAACTAGCGAATCTTCGCGCGGTCAGCGGTACCTATCCTTTGCGCGGCACGGTCGGTGTATCGACGGAAGCGTTTGGCACGCCGACCGCCGTCCGCTCTGGTCCGCCTCGAGGTGAGGTGTGGCCAGACTCGAAGCTGTTGGCAGCCCTTGATGCAGAGGTGGGGGATCAGGTCTCTGTGGGCGCGGCCAATTTTCTCATCTCTAAAGTTTTGATCACACGACCGGACCAAGGCGGTGGGTTTGGCGAGCTTGCGCCGAGCTTGTTGATGCATGCGGATGACCTACCAGCGACACGTCTGTTACAGCCCGGTTCGCGCGCTACGTTTGCGACTTTGTTTGCCGGTGAGCGCGAGCAGATTGGCACCTTCAAGAATTGGCTCGCGGAGCGCAAACAGCGCGGCGAGCGTTTGCGAGATGTCAGTGAGGCCAGCCCGCAAATTCAGAATGCCATCGATCGCGCTGGTCGATTCCTAAGCCTCGCGAGTCTTGTGGCAGTACTGCTCTGCGCGATCGCCGTGGGCATGTCGGCACGTCGTTACGTGCAGCGACATCTCGACTCGGTCGCATTGCTCAAAACACTCGGTGCATCGCGAGGTTTCACTCTGACGGTCAGTCTCGTGCAACTGCTCGTCATTGCCTTAGCTGCGGCTGCCGTTGGATCAGCCTTAGGGTATCTCGCGCAGGAGTGGCTGTTGCGCGCTCTTCAGGGGTTGCTCCGCGCCGATCTGCCGCCGCCAGACTGGGTACCTTTCGGATTGGGTCTTGCGACGGCTGTCGCCTTGCTCGCGGGGTTCGCGTTGCCGCCGCTGTTGCAGTTGTCGACGGTGCCGGCGATACGAGTGCTGCGTCGAGACATCGCCCCACCGAAGCCCGCCGTTTGGTTGGCCTTCGGGCCCGCAGTCGCCGCGATCGTATTTTTGATTTATTGGGTCGTGCGCGACTGGGTATTCTTTGTCGGATTCGTCGTCGGCCTGGCTGTTTTCACCACGATTCTCGCGCTGGCCGGTTGGCTTTTAGTCAAAGTTGCCGGTAGTTTGCGCGGTACGGTCGGCGTGTCTTGGCGTTACGGCATCGCCAATCTTGGCCGTCGTCGCACCGAAAGCATCGTACAGATCGTGGCTTTTGGTCTCGGCATCATGGTTCTGCTAGTGCTTGCCGTGGTGCGCAACGATTTGTTGACCGACTGGCGCCGCAGTCTGCCAGCGGATCTCCCGAACTTTTTCTTTATCAATATCCCACCCACAGAACGCGAAGATTTCTTTGCATTCCTGAAAGATCGAGGCGCAGCAACCTCACGTGAACTGCCGATGATTCGTGCTCGTTTGACGGAGCTGAACGGCAAGGCGGTCGAGACCATCGAGTTTGCCGATCCGCGGGGTGAGGGCTATGCGCGCCGCGATCAGAACATCACTTGGCAAGCAACCTTAGGTGACGACAATCAGATCGTCGACGGTCAATGGTGGAGCGAAGCCGACCATGGCCGCGCACTAGTATCGATCTCCGATGAGTATCAACAAGGTCTTGGACTATCGGTCGGCGATCGTATGACCTTCGATATTGCAGGTGAGGTGATCGAAGCCGAGGTCGCCAGTGTTCGCAAGATCAAGTGGGACAGCTTCCAACCAAATTTCTTTGTAGTTTTCCCGCCAGGTCTCCTCGATGAACTCGCCGGAACATGGATGACGAGCGCTTACTTCAAGCCTGGCGATGGACGCGTCATTTCCGATCTCGTCCGTCGGTTCCCGAGCGTCTCGGTCTTTGATCTCGATGATCTACTCGAGCAGGTACGCAGCGTCATCGACAAAGCGGTGCTCGCAGTACAGAGCGTCTTCCTGTTTACGCTATTTGCAGGACTGACCGTTCTTTTAGCAGCTGTGCAGGCCACTCGTGACGAGCGGCGTTACGAAAGCGCGATGCTACGTACGCTCGGTGCGAGCCGCAGCGTCGTCCTGCGCGGTTTGTTGGCCGAGTTTTCAGCTTTGGGTTTGCTATCAGGACTTCTGGCCGCGACAGGTGCTTCGATTGCCGGCTTTTTCTTGGCGCGGCAGGTCTTGCAGGTGTCCTATGAATTTAGCCCAGAAGTGTGGCTGACCGGAGCTTTAGGTGGCGCTGGGCTGGTTGCCGTGGCAGGTTGGTTGGCGACGCGTAATGTGTTGCGTCAGCCTCCGGCGACGTCTTTACGATAAGCGCGCGAGAACATTCGCACCTGTTCCTCGATCAAAGACGGCACCGAAAGCGGTCGGCAGCGAGTGCCGCCGAGATCGTGTTGATGGAGCAGTGCCAGTAGCAGTGGTGATACGAGCGCGAGTGCGGCATGTCGGGTGTCGCACTCGATGATCAGATCATGCTTGATACTCGCCTGCAGTCGCCTCTCCAGTGCCTGCAAGGTCGGCTCGAGCACATCGACGAGGTAATCGAGCGCTGTTTGTGGGTGCCGCAGCCCCTCCGACAGACCGATCCGATGCAACGAGCCGAGAAACCCGCTCGTCCATCCACGCGCAATCCGTTCGAGTACATCGCGCAGGGAGGTCTCGATGGATTCGTGTTCCTCTGGCTGGCGTTCGGCATTTTTCAGATGACGACGACCGACCTCGAGATGCAACGCGAATAATTCCTTGATCAGCGTTTCGCGATTGCCGAAGTAGTGCCGAAGCGTAGCTACACTCACGCCACATGCGAGGGCAAGCTCCCGAAAACTGGGTGCGTCTCCACCTTGCAGCGCGAGACGCTCACCCGCCTTCCGCAGTAAGGCTTGGCGACGATCTTCGAATTGGACGTTTCGAGTGCCTAACGGGCGGGTCATGGGGGGTGGCAACAAAGTTGTTTGGGGAGTTGATATAAATTAAACCACCTGATATAAAATATGGCAACAGGATGTCGTTGCTTTCCAAGGAATTGGTTTACCCATGGCTTTTGATGAACCTCGACCCGGATTTCTGACCCGCTATCGCTACTGGCTGCTCGCCATCGGCGCGGTGGCGATCGTCGGCGGCTATGTTTATCGATCGAGCCGTCCAGCACCGGTACTGACGACCCAGGTCTTATCCGGCCCCGCAGAGCGCGTACTCGCGGTCTCGGGACGCACCCGCCCTCAGGTGACCATCAGCATCGCCCCAAAGAGCGCGGGGCAAATCGTCAAGCTCACCAAAGAAGAGGGTGATGCCGTTCGCGCCGGCGAGGTACTCGTTCAACTCGAAGCCGACGCACCCCGCGCCGCTCTCGATGAGGCGGCCGCCAAGATCGTCCTGCAACAGCGCGCCGTCGCCGAAAACGAGCGTAGCTATCGACGCATCGAGCAACTGCGTTCGCAAGGTCTCGCAACGGTCAAAGAATTCGACGCGGCCAAGTTCGAACTCGATCAGGCGCGTCTGACGCTCGCGAGTCTCGAGGCGACTCGGCGTGAAGCATCGGCTCGGCTTCGTGATAACACCTTGACTGCGCCCGTATCGGGTGTCGTGCTTGCCCGTCCCGTCGACACCGGCCAAGTGGTCAGCGCGCAAACCGTCATCTACGAAATTGCCCCGCTGGCCGATGTCGAAGTCGAAGCGGATGTCGATGAGCAATATCTCACCGAAGTGCGCTCAGGCCAGATGGCCGACGTCGTGATCGCCGGCGTCGCCAAACCCATTCCTGCGACGCTGTATTACGTCTCACCGAAAGTCGACCAACGCACCGGTGGCGCGAAGATCAGATTGCGTTTGTCTGAGCAGCCCGCCGGCTTGCGCGCCGGCTTGACCGCAGATGTGAACTTGATCGTCGAGCGACGCGAAACCGCTTTGACCCTACCACGCAGTGCCATTCTCGGTCGCGGCGCGAATGCCAAAGTACTACTGGTCGATGAAGGGCGCGTCACTGAACGCACCGTACAGTTTCTCGACTGGCCAAGTGAACGTGTGATCGTTTTGCAAGGGCTCAAAGGTGACGAACAACTGCTTGCGACTCCGCGAGCTGATTTGATCGGTGAGCGTGTCGTTGCGGCGAATGATCCAGCCGATATTCCGAGCATCGAACGCCCGCGTGGTTCCGACGCGCGCAAGGCCCTGTAAGACCATGCGCTTCGATTTGAAGGTCGCGCTGCGATACCTCACCGCTAATCGCCTGCAATCGGCTTTGCTGATTGGCGGGGTCGCAGTGGCTGTCACGGTATTTACCTTCAATGCCGCTCTCATTAACGGACTTGCCGAGTTTCAGATTGATCGTGTAGTTGGTAGCTCCGCCCATGTCGCGATCGAGCCCGCACGGATACGTCCGGCATTGGCTCCGGCGGCTGATGGAACATCACGCCTGTTTGTCTCTCAAGTGGCGTTGCAGCGGCGCGAACAGATCAAGCAATGGCGCACTGTCGAGCAAATCATCGACACGATTCCGGGGGTCACCGGCGTTTCTTACAACATTCTCGGCACTGGCCTACTTTCGCGGGGCGAGCAAACATTACCCATCACCTTCAAAGGGGTGGAGCCCGCTCGTTTGGGCGCCATCGCCCCCATCGATCAAAACATTGTCGAAGGTGAAGCACGCCTCGGAATCAACGACGTCCTGATCGGTCGTAAGTTGGCCGAGGATCTCGGTTTGCGCATCGGGCAGCCGGTGCTCATCACGACTGATCAAGGCCGTACGCGTACGCTAACCGTGCGAGCGCTCTATGCCACGGGGGTCGACAGTCTCGATGCTCGGTTAGCTTTCGTGAATCTCGATTCAGCGCGAGTCATGTTCGATCTACCAGAAGGATTGACTGAGATCGAAATCAAACTCGCCGATATCTATGCCGCGCGCGATGTCGCACGACAGCTCGCTGACTCCACGGGTTTGGAAGCAACCGCCTGGATGGATAAGAACCAGCGCTTACGTGAGGCGCTCGAGGGGCAGGGTAGTTCCGGCAATATCATCAAAATGTTCACGCTGATTACCATTGTGGTGGGTGTGGCGAGTGCGCTGTTGCTGACGACGTTTAGACGACGACCCGAGATTGGCATCATGCGCAGCTTCGGCATCTCGCAACGCTTCGTGCTGTCGGTGTTCATGCTGCAAGGCGCTTTGATCGGCATCATCGGATCGATCGTCGGCTGCTTTTTCGGTTGGAGTTTCAGCACGCTACTGGCCAATATCGGCGCAGCGAGTGGTCGCCGACTGCCGGTTGATCCTGCGCTCGGTCAGTACGATATCGCCTTGTTGCTAGCAGCGGCGGCGAGTATCGCCGCAGCCTTGTGGCCCGCTCGCGCAGCTTCGCGCATTGATCCTGTGGAGGCCATCTCCCAATGAGTCACGACAGTGATCTTGCCTTGCTTGAAGTGCGAGACATACGAAAGATCTTCATCGACAAAGACTTTCAGACTCCTGTACTCAAAGGTGTGAACTTTTCGCTGCAACGCGGCGAAATGGTGGCCATGCTCGGCCCGTCGGGTAGTGGCAAGAGCACGCTGTTGTCGATTCTCGGTACGCTGATGCGACCGACGAGTGGCAGCTTGCGGATGCTCGGAAAAGAATTGACGGTGCTTGCCGAAAGAGAACTATCGGATTTTCGGAATCAGCAGATCGGATTTATTTTTCAGTATCACCATTTGCTGCCCGACTTCACCGCGCTCGAGAACGTCATGTTTCCTCATGCGGGACGTCTTTGGCGAGAAACGCGCGCAGGTCGTGAGCGTGCGGCGATGCTGCTCGAGCGAGTCGGTTTGTCCGACCGCATGAACTATCGCGCAACGCGATTGTCGGGCGGACAAAAACAACGTGTTGCGATTGCGCGCGCCTTGATGAATCAACCAGCGCTCGTATTGGCAGATGAGCCGACGGGTAATCTCGATCGAGAGAACGCTGATCAGGCGTTTGCACTGATGCAAGAGATACAACGCGAGACGGGTACCACCTTTCTGCTGTCGACCCACGATCGCGAGCTTGCCGAACGTTGTGAGCGACGCATCGTGATCCGAAGCGGCATCGTCGTCGAGGGCGCGGAGCCTGCGACGAGCCGCGTTGAAGCATCGAGTGGGTTACGGATGATCGAAGGCGACGTCGCGCCCGTGATCGATCACACGAGTTTGCCGAGCACGAGCGACGATCGCCGCAGAGCCTGAGTCAGCGCTCGATCGTGCTGAGTGAGCGCTCGGTATAACGAGGTCCTGCTGCCGTGCCGAGCGACTCGAGTTCGGCGAGTTCGACTGCAGACAACGTCAGCGTTGCAGCACCGACATTCTCCTCAAGATAACGACGTCGCTTTGTTCCCGGAATAGGTACGACGTCATCACCTTTGGCCAGTAGCCATGCCAAAGCAATCTGCGCGGGCGTTGCGTGACGCGCGGCGGCGATCCGATTCACGGCGTCTAGCAAACGAAGATTGCGTTGATAGTTTTCGCCTTGAAGACGCGGGTCGTGTTTACGGTAGTCCGAATCGGGCAAGGTCGCCGGATCTGGCAGTGTGCCGCCAAGAAAGCCACGACCGAGCGGGCTATAGGGTACGAGTCCGATGCCGAGCTCTCGGCAGGTATCGACGATGCTCAAAGATCCATTTGAACCGGGCTCCTCAAGATTTCGCTCCCACAGCGACCATTCGCTTTGTACGGCACTGATCGGATGTACGGCATGGGCACGTCGGATCGTCTCGGCGCTCATTTCGGACAATCCGAGATAGCGTACCTTTCCTGCCTTGACCTGCTCGGCCATGACGCCCACGGTTTCTTCGATCGGTACACTGCGATCGCGTCGATGTTGGTACCAAAGATCAATATGATCGGTACCCAGGCGTTTAAGGCAACCTTCGAGTGCCCGTCGAACATTAGCAGGGCTGCCATCGACGCCCGCCATTTTTCCCTCGGGCGTGATGGCAAACCCAAACTTCGTCGCGATCACGACGTCGTCGCGCCGATGGCCAAGCGCACGAGCAAGCAATTCCTCGTTCACGTATGGGCCATACACCTCGGCTGTATCAAAGAAATCGATGCCGAGTTCGAGTGCACGATGGATGGTGGCGATACCCTCGTCTTCGTCGGGTGCACCGTACATCAAGGGCATACCCGCAACGCCCGACATGCCCATGGTGCCAAGACCGAGAGTCGAGACTGACAGCCCTTGTGTGCCGAGCGTGCGTTTTTGCATGAGACTCAAACTCCGCCGAGGAAGTCTTGTTTGCCCAGTGAGACCCCAGCCTGTCGGAGCAGGGCATAGGTCGTCGTCATGTGGAAGTAGAAGTTGGGCAATACCCAGCGCTGGATGAACGGCAAGCCATCCATCTCGAGGGTGCGGGTGCGAAGCGGCGCCACGATATGGCGATGCTCGGCCCCTTCGAGTTGCGCCGGCGTGATGCTTTGCAGCCAAGTCACAGTGGTGCGAACGCGAGCTTGCAGCTCAACCAGCGTTTTTTCCTCGTCTGGCATCTTCGGGGGCTCGACACCCGCCAAGCGTGCAACGCTGTTCTTGGCAAAGTCGCTAGTCAATTGCACTTGGCGACGCAGCGCGAACATGTCGGGCGTGAGCCGCCAGCCCTCAAGCACGCCCTCGTCGAGCTTGCGCTCGGTCGCGTGGGCGGCTGCTTTGCCCAGAATCTTCTCGAGGTTTTCGAGCATCGGCACGAAGGCCGCAACGGTCATCGAATGAACGCTCAACGACATGATTAGTGTGCTCCAGAGGTCTTGTCGGTTTTAGTTGCCTTGCCACGATGCTCGTCGATCCAACGCTTGGTGACGGTCCAAGTCGTCTCGTTCGGGCGCGGATCGCCGAGGGGCGGGGGCGAAAGATACTCGGGATATCGGGCCTCGAGTACGTTCAGGAGTTTCGGCGAGATCTGGCTACGATCGAAAGTCGAGAAGCCGGTGGCGTTGAAAATCATCACCCCGGGTCGATCTCGCATCTTCATCCAGGGTAGCCAGCCCGAGATGCGCTGCCAGGAGATTTTCGATTCGGAGATCCGGGTCTTGCGGGTATCGAAAAAGTCGGCTGCTTTGTAATAGGTGTTGAATATCTCCATCGCGTGATACGTGCCACCGATGTATTCCTGATAAGCGCCGGCCAACGGGTTCTCGTAGAAGAGCGGCACTTCGCGTGAAGCCACCAGGGTGTCGCCGTAGTGGCGGACGACCACTTCCAGGGGTTCACCGGCGGCGGTCTTTTCGTAGGTCGGTTGTCGCATGTTCACCGGATCGTTGGCGGCATGAATCACCTCGACCGTCTCGCCCGTCCATGGGTTCTTCCAAGTGTCGATGATCTCGCCTGTGGTTGGGTCTAGGTAAACCATGATCTCGCGCGAGATGCTCCGAAACCCCGCCCCACGTACCGGGTCGACATGCCGCTCGCATTGACGCGTGTTGATGCCGATGACGGCGAACAGTTGGCGATCCTTTTCGCCGGGGGCTCGGCTGTAGAGGTACCCCTCCCACATGCCATAGCGCGTGACGCCAGCCTCGGTCGTGCCGCAGGTGACCTTGGCGCTCCACTGCAGTGCCTCGCTGCCTTTGCGAATCGCGGGCGCCGAGAGGAAATCATCGGCAGCTTTGGCGATCGGTATTGCCGTGATCGCCAGGGTTGCTAAAGCCGTGAGTAGTCGCGCGCAGCCTCGGTGATGAGTTCGAGTCCGATCCGTCATTTATGTCCCTCCGTTTCTATTTTGATTCTGATTTGCAACAATGACGTCAGTAGACGCCATCAGAGTATCGCCAGTGTCTCAAATATGGTCTCCCGCCCACATGGCCACCTTTGCGAAAGTGGTCGATCTGAACGGTTTCTCGGCTGCGGCTCGGGCATTTAAAGTTCCGAAAGCGGCCGTCAGTCGAGCCGTAGCCGAACTCGAGCGCGAGCTCGGTTTGAAGCTGCTCACCCGAACGACCCGTCGTCTCGCTCTGACCCCCGCCGGTGAACAACTGCTCCCAGCATGCCGCGCCATTCTGGAGGCGGCCGAGCGCGTACGCCAACAGTCTGCGAGCTTGACCGTGCAGCGGCAGGGCCCGTTACGGGTGCTGGCCGACACCACCTACGGTCGTGTGTTGCTCGCGCCCCTGGTGCCGAGATTCTTGGAACGCTTCCCCCAGATTCCACTCGAGGTGGATTTGGGTGAAGTCGGCGATACGCCCAGAGCGGACTACGACGTTGTCATCCGTGCCGGCGCGTTAGCGGCCGATCCGACGGCCGAGGACTCCCCGGTGGCCCGGGTGCTCGGCGCGCCGCCCGCGATCTTGTGTGCGACCCCCGCTTACTTGCAGCGCGTGGGGGTTCCATCGACGCCCGAGGAGCTCGATCGGCATGAATTACTGACACCCGATTCGGCGAGTGGCCCGCTGTTCGTGATCCGCCTCGCAAACGGGAATCGACGCGCTGAGATCACCGTGCGTCCGAAGCTCGCGGTCAACGACCCAGCCCTATTGCACGCGTCGGTGGCAGCGGGTCTTGGCATTGGCGTATTGCCGGAGTTCCTGTGTCGACAGGGTCTCGCCACCCAAAAGCTCAAACGGGTCTTACCCGACTGGGTGTTGCCCGAGCAGGCGCCACTCTGCGCGATTTATCCCGGCAGACTCGCTGAGGATGAACGCGTGAAATCGCTGGTCGAGTTTCTCGCGGCCAACATCGTGCCTGCCTTAGCAGGTTAGAATGAGTTCAATCCCCGTTGACGTCGAAAGGACCGCCCGATGTACCGAGCGCCACTGAAAGATTTGCGTTTCAACATGCATGAGCTGATCGGTGAATCGGCTCTGCAGGCTTGCCCGGCTTATGCCGAGTTTTCGCTCGATCTGGCCGATGCGGTGCTTGAAGAAGCGGGCAAGTTCGCCGAAACGGTGCTCGATCCGCTCTACAAATCGGGCGACCGGGACGGCGCCCGTTGGACTCCTGACGGCGTTATCGGCGCACCGGGTTTCAAAGCCGCTTACCAGCAGTTTGCCGAAGGTGGTTGGGCGAGCCTGCGAGCTTCACCCGAACACGGTGGCCAAGGCGTGCCATATGTGATCGGAACGGCGGTCGAGGAGCTGTGGGCGGCATCTAATCTGTCGTTCAAATTGTGCCCGATGCTGACCCAGGGCGCGGTCGAAGCCATCGAACAATATGGTACCGACGAGCAAAAGCATCGTTATCTCGCCAAGATGGTGAGCGGCGAATGGACCGGCACGATGAATCTCACCGAACCGCAGGCGGGCTCAGACCTCGCAGCGATTCGTACCCGTGCTCAGCCTGATGGTGATCATTACCGCATCTTCGGTCAGAAGATCTTCATCACCTACGGTGATCACGATTTCACGCCAAACACCATTCATCTCGTGTTGGCCCGCATCGACGGTGCGCCGGCGGGTGTGAAGGGCATTTCGATGTTCATCGTTCCGAAGGTGTTGGTGAATGCCGATGGTTCACTCGGTGAACGTAACGATGTTCAAAGTATTTCGATCGAACACAAACTCGGTATTCATGCGAGTCCGACCTGCGTCATGGCCTACGGCCAGAAGGAAGGGGCGATTGGTTATCTCGTCGGCGAAGCCAATCGTGGTCTCGAATACATGTTCGTGATGATGAACGCGGCGCGGCTGTCGGTGGGGCTTGAGGGTTATGCCGTTGCCGATCGCGCATATCAGCAGGCGGCCGAATGGGCCCGCACGCGTGTGCAGGGCAAGCCGCCGGTACCCGGTGTCAGCGCGCCGGCGCCGATCATCCATCACCCGGATGTGAAGCGGATGTTGCTGACGATGAAATCGCAGATCGAGGCCTTGCGTGCGGTGGCTCTTTACGCCTCGTTCCAACTCGATCTCGGTGCGCGTCACCCAGATGCTGCCACCCAAGCGGCGGCACAGGCGCGCGGTGACTTGTTGATTCCGGTCGTCAAGGCGTGCAGCACCGAAGCCGGTATCGAGCTCACATCACTGGGCGTGCAAGTGCATGGCGGTATGGGCTTCGTCGAAGAGACGGGGGCCGCACAGCCTTATCGCGACGTACGTATCACGACGATCTATGAAGGCACGACCGCGATTCAATCGAACGACTTCATCGGCCGCAAGTTAGCGCGCGATCGTGGTGCTGCAATGGGGTCTTTGATCGCAGACATGCGCAGCGAATTAGCTGCAATCTCACCTTCTGGCGCAGCAGATGTCATGGCCGCGGTGAGTGAGAGTAAGGCAGCAACGCTCGAGGCCATCGACGCGTTGGAGTCTGCGGTGAAGTCGGTGCTCGCGGCATATGCTCAGGGACCGGAGCGTGCGCTCGCCGTATCGGTGCCCGCCTTACGTCTTGCGGGCTATGTCATCGGCGGTTGGTTGCTCACGAAATCGGCAGCAATTGCTGCTCGCAAACTCGGTGAGTCGGGAGCCGATAGTGACTTTTTGCGTGGCAAGTTAGCGTCGGCGCGTTTTTACGCTGGGCATGTTCTGCCGCAAGCCCACGCGTTGTCTCGCGTCGTCGCCACCGGCGCCACGAGCGTGCTCGAGGTCGACGCCGCGGTCGTTTGAGATCAGATTTCGTAGTCGACGGAACGGCGCTCCGTTGTGAGCGCCTTCACTTTTGGCACGACAGCTTGATGTAGTGGGTGGGCCTGGTAGGTTTTGAGCGCCTCTAGATCGGTGAATTCGCTGTAAAGCACGATATCCGCGGCATTCGCATCTGCCACGACGTTAACGCCCACCTCGATGTGTAGCAGGCCTGGAATCTTGCCGCGTAATCCCTCGAGCAATTCTTTGATTTCGGCGGCACTCGCCGCTTTGGTTTTTTCTTCGCTCAGTCTCCAAGCGACAATGTGCTTGATCATGTCTGGGGTTTCCTCAAGGTTTGCCACGCGGTGATGGCTGCTGCGCGTGATTCTTTCAAATCGACGATAGGCGACGCGGGATATTGCTTATCGCCTCCGATCCAGCGCTGGATGTATTCGCTTTTCGCATCGAACTTCTCGGCCTGACTTTCGGGATTGAATACTCGAAAGTAGGGCGCGGCATCGGCACCGCAGCCGGCGGCCCATTGCCAGCCCAGCGTATTGCTCGCGAGATCCGCATCGACCAACGTATCCCAGAACCAGCGCGCCCCCTCGAGCCAGTGCAGTCGCAGGTTCTTCACCAGAAAAGATGCGACGACCATACGCACGCGGTTGTGCATCCAGCCGGTATGCCAAAGCTCGCGCATACCCGCATCGACGAGCGGTACGCCAGTGCGACCGCGTTGCCAGGCCTGCAGGTGCGCCGGATCCTCGAGCCACGGGAACTTTTGATATTCCAGTCGCAATGGCTCATTGGTTGTGCGCGGAAAATGGTAGAGCAAGTGATGTGCGAACTCGCGCCAACCGATTTCCGCCATGAACTGACTGCTACGCCACTGTGCTGCCGTGTGCCAAATCTGCCGCGGCGAAATCTCGCCGAAGTGCAAGTGAGGCGATAGACGGGAAGTACCCGCCTGTGCAGGCAGGTTGCGTGTCTCGCCGTAGTTGGCGACGCTGCCATCGAGAAAGCGATCGAAATTTTGCATCGCGCCGCGCTCACCCGGCTGCCAGGCCTCTTGCATGCCGCCGTACCAGTGAATCTTCGGCAACAATGCTAATGCCGCGAGCGAGGTGCTTTCGGGCCAGTGCTGCGGTGCCGGTATTCGTGTCGGACTTGGAAGTGGCGTGGGCAGCTCGAGTGTGGCTGACACTTTGCGCCAGTAAGGCGTGAATACTTGAAAGGGTTTGCCAGAGTTATTTTGCACGTCCCATGGCTCGACTAGCAGCGCCGAGTTGAAGCTACGCGCCTCGATACCGGCATCGCGTAAACCTTGCTTGATGCTCTGATCACGCGCGATCACTCGTGGCTCGTAGCGACGGCTCCAATAGACCGCAGTCGCCCCGGATTCTTTGAGCAGACGATGCAGTTCCGCGGCCGTGTCGGTCGCGTGTCGGACGATGAGTCGCGATCCGATTTTGACGAGTGACTGGTCGAGCGCGCTCAAAGACTGATGTAGCCACCAACGACTCGCGGCACCCGGAGCCCACTCGCCTTCTTCATCGGGGGCCCATATGAAAATGGGAATGACAGGCGCACCACGCTCGATGGCGGCGGTCAAAGCGGCATGGTCGGCGAGCCGCAAATCCTGGCGAAACCAAACCAGAGTAGGTGCGGTCACTTAAGTTGCTCCGCGATGACGTCCGATACCATTTGAATGGCCGCTTGACGCGCGCTGCTTTTGCGCCAGATGGCGCCGATGCGGCGCGAGGGCTGTGGTTTTGCGAAGGGGCGCAGCACGAGCCCGCGCGGGGCGGCATGGCTGCCTCGCGTGGCGAGTTCAGGTAGCAGAGTCACACCAGCACCAGCGGCCACCATTTGTCGCAAGGTTTCGATGCTGGTGGCGCGAAAATCCTGCTTTTCCTCGGCGTCGATACGATTGCACACATCGAGTGCCTGATCACGTAAACAGTGACCGTCCTCGAGTAAGAGAAGGGTGACGCCGGAGAGATCCTCGACCCGAATTTGTTTTCGTTCGGCGAGCGGATGATGAGCCGGTGCAGCCACGACGAAGGGCTCGTCGTAGAGCGTGCGCGTGGCGAGACCATCGATGTCGATCGGCAAGGCGAGGATGCCGAGGTCGAGCTCTCCCGCACGCAATTTCTCGAGCATGGGCGCGGTTTGATACTCGTAGAGCATTAACTCGAGCCGCGGTAGTGCTTTGCGCAGTTTGGGTACAACGATCGGCAACAGATACGGACCGATGGTGGGCAGAAACGCCACCCGCAAACGACCCGCTAGCGGATCTTTGTGTGCTCGCGCAATTTCGACGACTTCGTCGCTCGCTTCGATGATCCGTCTCGCTCGCGCCACGATTTCCGTGCCAGCGGGAGTCAGGATCGCGCCTCTCGGTTGGCGCTCGATGAGGGGCACGCCGAGATAATCCTCCAGTTTCTTCAGCTGAGCTGAAAGAGTCGGTTGGCTGACGAAGCAGCGCTCGGCGGCTTTGCCGAAATGCCCCGTGTCCGCCACAGCGACGAGGTAACGGAGATCTTTGAGTTTGATGTCAGCCATCCTGGCGATCCGTCCGAGCGATTTATGCCATCTATCGAAATCATCACATCAATCGATTGGCCTGTCGAGGGTGTTCCAGCCAGACTTTGCGGTACCGGCTTTCGACGGTTGAGGAAGACTGGCGGGCTGCTATCCTGAACGCATCCCCCCTCCCCGCCACATCAGGAGTGGCCCGCCATGTCTTCGCGATACGAGAAAACGGCTTACATCGTGTTATGCCGCGACGGCGCCCAGGGGGCTGCGGTTCGGGCAGCCCAGACGGCCGCACATATGGCCTACATCGAGACCGTCATGGACGAGCTCAATGTGGCAGGGCCCTTGTATGACGAAAGCCGCGATCAGCCGGTCGGCAGCATGTACTGCCTGCATACGCAGAGCCTTGAGCGTGCCAAAGAAATCATTGAGCACGATCCGTACTTTCGACACGGTGTCTTTGAATCGGTGGAGTATTTCCCCCACCTGCCGGCAGCGGGGCGCTACATCGGCGGCAAGATATGGTGAATCGATCGACGTTCGACGAGATGTACGCCGAATCCGGCGCCGTACGGTCTCATTATCAGCCGTATGCACAATGGCTCGCCGATACCCCCACCGATAGCATCGCCGAGAAGCGGAACGAAGCCGATACTTTGTTCCGTCGCGCGGGTATCACTTTTGCGGTTTATGGCGACGAGACCGGTACCGAACGGTTGATTCCTTTCGATATCGTTCCGAGGATCATTCCGGCGCCCGAGTGGGAGCATTTGCAGCAGGGGCTGCGGCAACGAGTCACGGCGCTTAACGCCTTTCTGCATGACGTCTATCACGATCAGGAAATTCTGCGCGCCGGGCGGATCCCCGCCGAACAAGTACTTTGTAACGTGCAGTATCGCCCTGAGATGCAGGGCATTGATCTGCCGATGGACGTCTACGCCCACATCGCCGGTATCGATCTAGTGCGAGCCGGTCAGGGCGAGTATTACGTTCTCGAAGATAACCTGCGTGTCCCATCGGGCGTGTCCTATATGCTTGAAGATCGCAAGGCAATGATGCGGTTGTTTCCGGAACTATTCGCACGCTATCCCGTCGCGCCCGTTGAGCATTATCCCGATCTGCTACTCGAAACTTTGCGTAGCGTGGCGCCTGCCGGAGTGCGTGATCCGGTGGTGGTGTTACTTACGCCGGGTGCGCACAACAGCGCCTATTTCGAGCATGCCTTCTTGGCGCAGCAGATGGGGATAGAGCTCGTCGAAGGACAGGATTTGTTCGTCGACGATGAGATCGTCTACATGCGCACGACTCAAGGTCCGCGGCGCGTCGATGTCATCTACCGCCGGGTAGATGATGATTTCCTTGATCCATTGGCTTTTCGCCCCGACTCCATGCTGGGCGTGCCGGGCCTACTGACGGCTTATCGAGCCGGGCGTGTCGTTATCTCGAATGCGATCGGTACGGGTATCGCTGACGACAAATCCACTTACCCCTACGTGCCAGAGATGATTCGCTTTTATCTGGGAGAAGAGCCGATCCTGCAAAACGTGCCAACTTGGATTTTGCGTCGTGACGAAGATCTCCAACACGTGCTCGCCAATTTATCGCAGCTCGTCGTCAAAGAAGTTCATGGTGCTGGCGGCTATGGCATGTTGATTGGGCCGCTAGCAACCCACGCTGAGATCGAAGCGTTTCGTCTGCGAATTCTGGCCGATCCCGCGCGGTATATCGCGCAGCCGACCCTATCACTATCTGCTTGCCCCACTTTCGTCGAGGCAGGTTTAGCGCCTCGTCACGTCGACTTACGACCATTCGTTCTATCGGGGCGCGATGTGGCGATGGTGCCAGGCGGATTGACCCGAGTGGCTTTGCGTGAAGGCTCCTTGGTCGTGAATTCGTCGCAAGGTGGCGGCACCAAAGACACTTGGGTGTTGGAGCGCGCGGCATGCTGAGTCGTACCGCCGACCATCTCTATTGGATGGCGAGATACACCGAGCGCGCTGAAAACCTCGCGCGTATGCTCGATGTGAATTGCCGTATGACGCTGTTGCGCCAAGAAGAAGACGTCACGCGCAAGCGTTGGGCATCGACGCTCGCAACGGTTGGTCAGATAGACGCCTACCTCGCTGCGCGCGATACCATCACTCAAGAAGCCGCTATCGAGTGGATCGCCTTCGAAGCTGCCAATCCCGGCAGTATTGAGCACTGTCTTGATCGTGCACGTGAGAACGCACATGCTGTCCGAGGCACGCTGACTTCTGAAACGTGGGAAACGCTCAACGCCACCTGGCTTGAACTGAAGCGTTATAAGCGCGTTGCTGCGCGACGTCGGAACACAGATGATTTCTTCGAGTGGGTGAAGTTTCGCTCGCACCTCGCGCGTGGCGTTATTCAAGGCACGATGTTGCACGATGAGGCGCTCGAGTTCACTCTGCTTGGCACATATCTCGAGCGCGCTGATAACACGGCGCGCATCTTAGATGCCCGATTCGAGCTGTTGATGCCGGCTGCGGCCGCTCCCGATGCCGCTGTCGACTATTACGAATGGAGTGCGCTGCTGCGCTCCGTGTCGTCTTTTGAGGTATATCGAAAGGTCTATCGCGATCTCATCACGCCACGACGAGTCGCAGAGCTACTGATCTTCCACGACGCCATGCCGCGTTCTCTACGTCACTGTATGAATCGAGTTCACCAGACGCTCGTCCGAGTCGCCAACGTCCGTTCCGGCGAGACGACGCGACGCTCGGGAGAAATCCAAGCGAGCTTGCAATACGGACGTATCGACGAGGTGCTCGATATCGGAGTACGCGATTATCTCGCCAGCTTCTTGGCGCGAACCAGCGATCTCGGTGCGCGCATCGCACACGACTTTCTCGTTTCGGAGGCGACGGTCTGACATGTTGCTACATATCGAACATGAAACTGTCTATCGCTACGACCGGCCAGTTAATCACAGCGTACAGAGCTTACGATTGACGCCGAGAACAGAAGCGGGCCAGCGCGTCTTGAGTTGGAACCTGCAAACGCCAGGTCAAAAGTCGCAGCAAATCGATGCGCATGGCAACGTGATGCATTTGCTCACGATTGACGAGCCTCACGTAGAGATTCGAATCCATGTAACAGGCACTGTTGATACCGAATCGGTTGCAGATGCTGCTCCATCTAATCGCGGGCGTCTCTCGCCGCTTGTCTATCTTCCTGAGACGATGCTCACTCGAGCAGATGACGATCTGCGGCTTTTCGCTCGGCGTTTCGGTGCATCCACGCTTGGGCATGACGAAGTGTTGGAGCTCGCTGCGGCGATTCGCAACGAGATCGAGTATGTGCCGGGATCAACCGATGTTTCGGACCCCGCAGCGAGCGTCTTCGCTCTGCGTCGCGGGGTTTGTCAGGATCACGCGCACATCATGCTCGCCTGTTCCCGTAGCCTCGGTATTCCGGCGCGCTATGTGAGTGGATATCTGTTGACTGAGCGCGACGACCACATTGCGAGCCATGCTTGGGTCGATGTGTGGGTCGAGAAAACTCAACGATGGTTCGCGGTCGATGTGACGAACGGTGTTCCTGGTGGTCCTCACCATTGCCGTCTTGCCGTTGGGCGAGACTATCTAGACGCTTGTCCTGTGAGAGGTGTGCGCCGCGGCGGTGGCGTCGAAACCATGGCCGCAACGGTAGCAGTGTCATCTGATGAGGCGCCGCGACGCACCGCCGCCCCGAGACCTCGGCTACTGCAACAACGACAGGCTCAGCAGTAACGCAGTAGAATTAGTCATGACTTATTGCGTTGCCACCTTGATCGATACGGGTCTCGTGTTCCTGTCGGATTCGCGAACTAACGCCGGTGTCGATCACGTCAATACTTTCCGAAAGATGCACGTATTCGAACACTCCGGTGATCGTGTTCTCGTGCTAATGACTTCGGGAAATCTCGCAGTGTCGCAGGCGGTAGTTCATGAACTACACGAACGTATCGCGCAGCATGATGCGCATAGTTTGTATAGTGTCAAAAGCTGCTTTGATGCGGCGGCGTTGGTAGGTGAAGCACTGCGCGCAGTACACGAACGTGATGCCGCTGCATTGAAAGAGCATGGCATCGATTTCAATGCGGCATTCATATTAGGCGGTCAGATTCGTGGCGAAGCACCCCGCCTTTTCCATATCTATGCGGCCGGCAATTTCATCGAGGCAACTGAAGACACACCGTATTTCCAGATCGGCGAATCGAAATATGGCAAGCCCATTCTCGATCGCGTCATCACGCGCTCATCCAGCATTGCCGAAGCGACCAAATGTGCGCTCATTTCGATGGATTCCACCATCCGTTCGAACTTATCAGTCGGTCTACCGCTCGATTTGGTTTGTATACGACGCGATGCGCTCAAGATTCAGTTCCATCGGAGCATTACGGCCGACGACGAATACTTTCGTATGATCCGCTCCGGCTGGAGCGACAGCCTGCGACACGCATTTCACACTCTGCCAAACCCAACTTTTTGACGGTCGTTGCCTCGAAGGCCAGCGCCTCGAGACGCGCTAGCTAGCGCGCCTCGAGTTTTTCTGCGCGTTCTTCAGTGGTCGCACCGAGTAATCGATCAACGAGACGGGTAGTGTAGTCGCTAGGCTTCGTTCGCTTCGCTACCAGCGAGTAAACGGCAGGCACCACGATGAGCGTCAGGAACACCGACACAATCGTGCCGTAGAAGACCACGATACCGATCGGACGTCTCTGCTCGGCACCCGCGCCGCTCGCTAGCAAGAAGGGGATCGCACCAAACGCGGTACAGAGGCTCGTCATCAACACGGGGCGCAAGCGTGTCACGGATGCCTCGATGATGGCTTCGTAGAATTCCTTGCCACGATCTCGCAGTTGGTTAGCAAACTCGACGATCAGCACGCCATTTTTGGCAGCGATACCGATCAGCATCACGACGGCGATCTGACTGAAGATGTTGATGCTCATGCCGTGAACCTTCAGGCCGAAGACGGCGCCGAGCATCGCCAGTGGCACGGTGACCATGATGATGGCTGGATGCACGAAGCTTTCGAACTGCGCGGCGAGCACTAGGAAAACGATCATGACTGCGAACAGCAAGGTGATCCACATTTGTCCGCCACTACGTACGTAGTCGGCCGACTCACCGTCCCACATCAAAGTAGCGCCCGGGGGCAGTTCTTGCCGCACGGTGTCTTCGAACCACTCGACCGCCTCGCCCATGGTGTATTCCTCGGCGAGATCCGCACGAATCTCGATGGCGCGAAGACGATTGAAGCGACTGAGCTCGGTAGCGCTAGCGGTTTCGCTCAACTTCACGACGCTGGCAAGCGGCACGAGCTCGCCGGTGCGATCGGATCGAACCTGTAAGTTTGTGAGATCCGTAGTCGTAGCGCGCTCATCCGGTCGACCCTGTAGCACGACGTTGTACTCACGGCCCCGATCGATGAAGGTGGTCACGATACGTGATCCCAGCATGGTTTCGAGTGTGCGCCCGACCGTTTGTAGCGATACGCCGAGGTCCGCTGCACGATCGCGATCGATGGCAACTTTGATCTGCGGCTTACGGGGGCGGTAATTACTCTCCACGCCGGTGAGGCCGGGATTCTTCTCAGCAAGCGCTACTAATTGATCTGACCACTTAGCGAGACTTTCATAGTCGGGGCCTCCGATCACCGCCTGCACTGGCGAACCAAAGCCGCCGCGCAGCGCGCCGGGCAGAATGGGGGTGGCACGCACACCCGGCAGCGAGCCGAGCTCTCTACGCAATGCGCCTGCGATATCTTGCGCTGAGCGGCTTCGTTCTTTCCAAGGTTTGAGAACCATGATGACTCGCGCCGTCGTGACTTCGCCACCGCCACCCCAGCCGCCCGGAACACGCAGCGTGACGCGCTGAATATCGCCGAACGCCATCTGCTTGTTGACGATTGCCTCGAGTTTGCGACCGTATTCGGCCGTGTATTCGAAACTCGATCCTTCGGGTGCTTGCAGCGAAATGAAGATGCGGCCCACGTCGGCGCTCGGAGCGAATTCTTCGGGAATCGCACGGAAGGTCAGCACTCCGAGCACGCTCAAGCCCAGCACCGAGCTGACGATTAACAACGGACGACGATTGAGTTGGCGCAGACGTCGCTCGTACACGTCGGCGAGACGCTTGAAGAAGCGCTCGACCGCTTGGGCGAATCGACTATGTTTCATGTCGCGCTCCGGTGGCAGACGCGACGCGAGCATGGGCGTCAACGTCAATGCAACGAGCGCTGAGAACAGGACGGCTGCAGCCAAAGTCAGACCAAACTCGCGGAACAAGCGTCCGACATCACCCGGCAAGAAAGAGATTGGCACGAATACGGCAACTAAGGTCAGCGTGGTGGCGATCACTGCAAAGCCGATTTCGCGACTACCGCGAATGGCTGCCACCATCTGCGGTTCGTCGAGTTCGGCGCGGCGATGGATGTTTTCGAGTACGACGATCGAATCGTCGACAACGAGTCCGATCGCGAGGACGATGCCGAGCAGCGTCAGCACATTGATCGAGTAATCGAGCGCGTAGACCGCCATGAAACCGGCGATGACCGACACGGGAATGGTGACGGCCGGGATGATGGTGGTACGCAGCGTGCCCAGAAATCCGTAGATCACGAAAAGCACTGATACGAACGCGAAGATCACGGCGATCAATACTTCGCGCAAGGCGGCTTCGATAGCGACACCGTTGTCGACGTTTACGACGATCGCTGCACCTTCGGGCAAATCCGCCTGGATGCGATCGACCTCTGCGCGCACACCTCTAACCAGCTCAAGCACGTTAGCTTTGGACTGGGCCTCGATGCCAATTCCAACGCCT
Organism: Steroidobacteraceae bacterium; assembly: GCA_049455235.1. Lineage (GTDB taxonomy): Bacteria > Pseudomonadota > Gammaproteobacteria > Steroidobacterales > Steroidobacteraceae > UBA964. Next base: position 40,714 of record JBMTZD010000001.1, on the reverse strand, counting down.
GCACGGCCGTTGGTACGGAACAGCGAACGATCATTCTCGGCTTCGAGACGAACGTCAGCGACTTCGCCGAGACGTACTAGATGCCCCTCGGGGCCTTTGCCGATGACAAGATTGCGGAAATCTTCTTCGTTATCGAGTCCAACTTCCGTGCGTAGCGAGAACTCTCGCTGAATCGACTCGATGCGTCCCGCCGGCAATTCGATATTCTCTCGACGCAGTGCAGACTCGATATCGTTGACGGTGAGTGAACGCGCAGCCAGTGACTGGCGGTCGATCCAGACACGCATGGCGGCACGGCGCGCACCGTTGAGCGAGGCACGTGCGACACCAGGTACCGTGGACAAGCGATCAAGGATGTATCGCTCGGCATAGTCGGTGACCTCAAGTTCGGTCATCTTTTCCGAGTTGAAGCTCAGGAACATCACCGATTCGGCAGTAGAGTCCGATTTAGCGATCTGTGGCGGGTCGGCTTCGGGTGGCAATTGCTGTAACACTCGCGATATGCGATCGCGGATGTCATTGGCAGCGCCATCGATATCGCGTTCAACGTCGAATTCAATACGGATGCTCGATCGTTCGTCGCGGCTGTCCGACTCGATCTTGAGCACACCTTCGATACCCGCAATGCGATCTTCGATCACCTGCGTGATCTTGTTCTCGACGACGTTGGCCGAGGCTCCGCGATAGGTCGTTTCGATCGAGACGACCGGACGATTGATATCGGGATATTCGCGCAGCGGAAGTCGGTCAAGTGCGACGAGACCAAAAAGAACGAGTAGTGCACTCAACACCGTCGCGAAGACGGGCCGACGAACACAAAATTCTGAGATATTCATGAGCGGGTCGTTGCCGTCACGCGAGCACCGTCGCGGATACGCTGCATACCCTCGACCACGAGGATTTCGGTGCCCTCGAGTCCAGTTGTGATCGCGACGCTGCCGGGTTCACGTCCACCGATACTGACTTCACGACGTTTTGCTTCACCATTTTCGACGACGAAGACATACGTTCGGCCCTGTTCAGGTACCAATGCCTCTTCTGGGATCATCAAAGTGGGTCTTTCGGTGCCGCGTACGCGAACCTTCATGAAAAGGCCCGGTTTGATATCGCCGTTAGCGTTCGGTAATTCGGCGCGCACGGTGACTGAACGAGTCACCGGGTCGACACGCGAGTCGATGGCGCTGATCTTGCCGCCGAATACACGTGTTCCCAAACCTTCTGCTACCGCTTCTACGGCAAGTCCGGGCTTGAGGTCATTGAGGTAGGTTTGAGATATCGAGAATTCGAGTTTGATGATGGATGTGTCGTCGAGCGTCGTGATGATACTGCCTGGATTGACGAGGCCGCCCAAAGAAACCCGACGAAATCCGGTGCGGCCGGCGAACGGCGCACGGATGACGGTGTCAGCTAATCTGGCTTTCGCCGCAGCGACGCGCGCCTCACCTGTTTTGACCGCCGTCTCGAGTTGATCGAGTTGCGCTTTGGAAAGCGCTTGAGTGACCGACAAATCCCGACCGCGATTGAATTGATTGCGACTCTCGATCAGATTCGCTTCCGCTTCTGCCAATGCAGCCGCTGTTTGTGCGCGATCGAACTCCACGAGTATGGCCCCAGCGGCGACATTCTGGCCCTCAATGAATCGAATGGCGGTAATCGTATTGCTCGATTTCGAGGTGACTTCGACCGATTCTTTGGCCAGAGCCGTACCAACGGCTTCGATGACCACGCCAAAGGGGCGTTTTTCTATAGTGTCTGTGATCACGGTCGGCGCTGCGCCAGCCGGGCCGCCCGGACCACCGCCCGGCCTGCCGTTACCGGGCGCCGGAGATTCCGAGCACGCAGTCAGTATCAGCGCGACGGCGAGCAAAGTCAGTCGGAACCGAGTTACGGTGAGCATGATGAGGAGCCTACTGATCAAAGAATGCCCCGGGAATTCGGGGAGGCGGATTTTAGCCTATTCCCGATGTTCAGCGAGTCGGTAACCACCGTAGGGGTGTATTACCCAAACTTATGGGTGATGATCAAACCACCCGGCCACGACGACCGCCTTTGCGCCAGTCACTGATGTTGGCCGCAATTTCGTCTAGGCAGCGCTGCCGAGAGTCCCGCGCAGCCCAAGCGGTGTGTGGCGTGACGATCAGATTGGGCAAGTCGTCGGCGAATAGCGGGCTGCCCGAGACGGGTGGCTCCTCTGGCAGCACATCGATTGCGGCACCGCCTAAGCGGCCTTCTCGTAACGCTGCAGCGAGTGCCTCGAGATCTACCAGCGCACCTCGCGCGGTATTGATGAGAATCGCGTCGCGCTTCATGAGCGAAAGCCGCCGCGCATCGAGTAGATGGCGAGTTTGCTCAGTCAGCGGGCAGTGTAGAGACACGACGTCGGCTTGTTGAAGCAGATCCTCGAGCGCTACACGACCGGCTTGTGCTGCTTCGCCATGACGATGGGCAACCAGCACCTTCATGCCGAGCGCGCTTTGGCAGGCGTTGGCAACCGCTTGTCCGAGTACGCCGTAGCCAACGATGCCTAGAGTTAGGCCTTGCAGTTCGCGAATCGGATGCGTCAGTAGTGTGAAGTGTTGACTGCGTGACCACGTTCCATCAACCGCCATCTTCGAATACTCACGCAGTCGGTGGGTGAGCATCAGCAATGTACCGAGCACATGTTGGACAACCGACGGCGTGCAGTAGTCGCGGATATTGCATACCGCGATACCTCGCTCGGCGGCGGCCACGAGATCGATGTTATTCGTGCCGGTAGCTGAGAGTGCGATGAGCCGCAATTTGGGGGACGCGGCCATCACATCTGCTGTGATCTTGAGCTTATTGAGCAACACGATCTCGCAGTCTTTTATAGCCTCTACCACGCCGCTTTGTGGTGTATTGGCCAAGAGGCGCAGCCCAGGCGCACTGGCCTGCATATTGCGCGGATCGAGATCGCCGTCGTCGACGGTTGCATAGTCCAAAAAAACAGCCGACATATTTAACGCGACCTCAAAAAAACAGACGCATCACCGTTTCGGCGATGCAAGCGGGCTTACTTTCACCTTCGATCTCAACCTGGTATTGCTCGGTGATCTGTAGCACCGATGGCGCTACTGGTTCGACGGCCACGAGAGTGAATCGACCGCGGATACGAGAATCGACTCGAACAGCGTTTGGAAAACGCAATTTATTGAGTCCGTAGTTGATCACGCTCCGTACGCCAGTTGCATAGGGCTTACTCTCATCGACGAGCCCGCGCAACGGAACGAGCAAGGACAACGTGAGATAACCATGCGCAATCGCCTTGCCGTACGGTGATTCTCGGGAGGCCCGTTCGGCATCGACGTGGATCCACTGATGATCATCCGTCGCTTTGGCAAACTGATTGATGCGATCTTGGGTGATCGTCATCCAGTCGCTGACATGCACTTCGGTACCAACTTTTGCTTGCAGTGCCGTGAGCGCGGCACCGAGCGCCGCATTATCCGTCATGTTAGCCGCCCGACTTCATCGACATACGTTTGCGGACGATCTCACCGGCCTCTTGATAGGTCGCAGGCAGTTTGTCCATGAAAGCATTCGGTTGGAACGTCGGTTGATATTGCTGGAATACCGGCAGCATCAAAGCCATTGGCAACTCTTGCACGCGACGGGTCTTGCGGAAGTCGGCGATCGGGATTCGAGCCGTGATGATGTCCTCGTGGTGATTATTCGTCTTGGCGAGGACGGTGCCGCGCGGGTCGACGATGACCGTTCCTTCATCGCGCGTGCCCGAGGATTCCGGAAAGCCGATATTGTTTGGTGACACGGCGTTGCCGACACCGAGCGTGTAAAGCCGATTGGCGCGAGCGGTCTGGATGGCCGATTCCGCATTGCTGCCGCCTGTCACGGACAAGACGAGAATTTCAGCGCCTTTCAGCCCGAGGCAGGTGTAGAGCATCGGTTCTGCGCCGACAGCGGTGATGGCGATATTGCCGATGTCAGTGCGTGCGACCGGCAGAACGGCATCCCAGCCATACATTTCGACATATCGGTCAAGCACGTCATAAACCGTTGTGCCAATCAGGGCGCCGTCGCCGAAGAGTCCCAAAATATTACGGGCCTTCCACTGCTTGCTCACGATCTTGCCATCTGGACCCACCAACACCGACATATTGATGACGTGGTCCGGCCAGTCTTTTTCTTTGGCGTAACAACCGAAGGAGATGTAGCAACCGTACCGTTTCGCGCGTTCACCAATCGCTTCCGATTCGGGTCCCGGCAACTCGTAGGCGATTTGGTTGAGTTCCTTGCGAGTCCAAGGCTGAAATCCCTGAATCGGGAACTCGTGCATGCAGATGAGATCGACCTTCGATCCCCAACGACGCTCTCCGTTCCATTCCTCCGGGGAGTTCTGTGCAAGATCGATCAAGCGCAGCACGCGTTGCAGGTTGCGCTTGTTGGTGGCGGCCTTGTCCCGCAGATCGATGGAATAAAGCTGGGACTGGATCGCGGCGACGTTCACGAAGTCCTGCTTCAGCGCCACTTTCTCGTAAGCACCGCGCTGCGCGACGGAGACCGATCCGGCCGCCTCGGTTTTCGCTGCGGCTGACGATGCCGGGCTGTCCGCTCTGGCCGTCGCGGCCGCGACGCTGGCTGCGGCCACCCCCGTCAGCAGGGCGCGACGATCGATTTTGGATGAGGTTTTTTTACCCATGGCTCTGTATCCTCTGGCCCCAGAACGACCGCGGGGTGGTCGATTGCGGGCAATTAATTGAGAATTAGTCTTATTAAAGTGTGCTCCGGTGGTGCCATCCGTGTTCCAATTCCGCCCCTGTTGAAGGGTGATGTCAGGGAAGGGGGAACGTCACTCGGTTTTCACGACCGCAACAGGGCACGTTTCGCATAGCGAAACCTAAAACACAAGTGCATGGATGTTGAGGAAGCTGAATCATGAAACAACCGCGTTCACCCCACGGTCTTATCGCAACTTACCTAGCTGCGCTACTCGCTGGCGCTGCAGGTTCCACGGTGTCGGCGCAGCAAGCAGTCGAGACGGACATTGCTGTCCTCGAAGAGGTGGTGGTGACCGCCCGAAAGACGAGTGAGCAACTGCTTGATGTACCGCTCGCGATTACCGCGTTTACTGCCGAGGCTATCGAGTCGCGCGGTATTGCGAATCTCGATGACGTTGCGGCTTTCACGCCGGGTCTCACTTTCTCGAACGTGCTCGGTGAGTTCTTACCGGCTCCCGTGATTCGTGGTGTTGCTCCCATCGATATCTTCGGTGAGCTCAACACCGCGATCTTCCTCGATGGCGTTTACGTGGCCGGTCGCGAGGGTATCAATTTCAATCAACTCGATCTCGAGCGTATCGAGGTGGTGAAGGGGCCACAGGCCGCGCTGTATGGGCGCAACGCCTTCAGCGGCGCCATCAACTATGTCACGGCGCGCCCAAGCAATGAGTTCTCGGGTAAAGCCACGGTGACGGTCGGTAACGAGGGCAAGCGCTTGGCAGCGCTGACCGTCAGCGGACCTTTGACCGAAGCGGGCCTCTCGGGTCGTCTGTCGGTGACGCAGGACGAGTGGGATGGTTCGTACGAGAATCAATATAGTGGTAGCGGGCGCCGCGAGGATATCGGCGGATATCGTTACCGTACGCTCAACGGTTCACTGATCTGGGCGCCAAGCGATAGGTTTGAAGCTCAGCTCGGGCTTTACATCTCGGACGATCGGATTGCGAGTTCGGCTGCCAACTCGGTAGCAGCGAATTGCGAAGATCGCCGCGTACGCGACATCAACCTCGGCGTTGCTGCGCCGCGCTCGAGTCGCGTGCTCAATTATTGCGGCGAGCTGCCTTCGGTGGATCAAGATTCCCTGCAGGTCGAGAGTGGTGCTACGGGTGAGAAGCGCCATGTTTCCCGCGGCAACCTGAAGTTGCATTGGGATCTTTCCAATGGTGCGACGCTGGATGCGATCAGTGGATTCTCCCGCGTGACGCAGGGCTTCGTGGTCGATGGCAATCGCAGTTCATCCCAGCCGTTGATCTACACCTATCAGCCGACGCCGACGCGCACGATTCCGGGACTCGGTCTCGTCACGGGGCCGACCAAGCAATTCACGACCGGCCTATTGCAGATCGGTGGTGGCGTCGAGGTCGAAGAAATCAGTCAGGAGATTCGTTACGCGAGCGATCGCGAGGCGGCGCTGCGGTATACCGTCGGTGCGTACTTCTATGATCGTGAATCGGCCGAAGGTGTCGATGGTGTGTTGGCAACCGCCAATCTGCCCGCAGATTTCTACTCCTTCTGTCTTGCCTGTACCGCACTTGGCCCGACGACGGTGCGTGACTTCGCACCGGGTGCGGGTAATGCAGCGTTCCTGCCGTACTTCACCGATCCGCAGGGCGGCGGACGACTTGAGCCTGTGTTCTTCGAGAACGCAGATGCCCCGGCCGTATTCGCCGCGCTCGAGTACGACTTCACAGACAAGCTTACCGGCTCGGTCGATGCGCGCTATACGGAAGAGAATCGCTCTTTCCGCGATACCCGTACGAATGTCCAGGGTGAAGAAACTTGGGATTTGTTGAGCTGGCGCGGAACGCTGCGCTTCAAGCCCTTGGAAAATGTGACCACGTATCTTGCCGTCGCACATTCCGAGAAGTCGGGCGATTTTGATCCGACGACCGTGCGATTGTTAAGTGCACCGACCGTCGATGTGACGCTGCCGGGCGCCTTCGATGCCGAGACTTTGATGAGTTACGAGTTCGGCGTGAAGTCCGAATACTTTGATCGCCGCCTCGGTATCGAACTCGATATCTATCATCTCGATTGGTCTGACATCGTCATTCCTCAGGTGGTCTCGAACATCGGCGGTCAGGACATCGTGACGCCGACTGGCATCAACGTGAATGCGGGCGATGCCTCGATCGACGGCGTGGAATTCTCGATCGTTGCGCGACCCGTTCGCGGACTCGATCTGAACTTCGGTATTTCTTACGCGGATCCGAAGTACGACAACGCCCGAGTGGACAGCTTCATCGACTTTCCGACTTACGCACCGACCGGTGACATTTCAGGCAATCAAATTTTGCGCACTTCGAAAGTGCAGGCGAATGCCGGCTTCCAGCTGACGCGTGCTGTGGGCAGTGATCGCGACTGGTTCTTCCGAACGGATGTCTCGCATCGTGGCAAGCAGTTTGCGGATGCGTCGAACCAGACCATCGTGCCGCGTTCGACCAACGTCAACGCCAGCATGGGTTTGCGCGGCGATGCCTGGACGGTGGAGTTGTGGGGACGTAACTTGACCGGCGAAGACGCACCGACCGGTGCGTTCCGTGACGTCTTTTTCAGCAATACGTTGCCGACCGGCGTGATCTCGGGCGGAACTTTCTTCCCCTTCCGCTACACCGTCGCCCACCCGCGTCTGACGACCTGGGGTTTGACGATGCGTTATAGCTTCTAAGCAGGCTATGCTCCTCGTCATGCACGAGGACGTGTCTGCGATAGTCTCCAAAGCGATTCCGCCACGGCCGGTGCCGTGGCGGAAACGTTTTTTCTGGTTTCTGATTTTGCGCATCGCCCGCCACCGTGCTCTTCGTGACTGGATTTCGAAGCGCTGGTTGAGACAGGGGTGAGTTCGATGAAAACCGTTTCCATGGTGTTGGCGTTATTGGTCGGTGCCGGCCTCGTCGTGCAGGTGGCCTTCAATATGGCCGTCAGTCGCGCACTCGGCAGTGCGCCTTTGGCAGCGCTCGGGAACTTCCTCGTCGGCACCGTATTGTTGGTGCTGCTGTTGACCGCGTTTCGGGTCGATTGGCCGACGCGCGAGCAGTTTTCAGCCGTACCTTGGTGGGCGTGGCTCGGCGGCACACTCGGTGCCGCCTATGTGGCGACGGCCACGTTCACCGGGCCACGACTTGGGGCGCTGTTGCTGCTGGCTTTAACGGTCGGCGGACAAATGATCGCCTCCATCATCGTCGATCACTATGGTTTACTCGGCTTCGCGCGCGAGCCCGTCGATGCCTCACGCCTCTTTGGCGTGGCTCTGCTGCTCATCGGCATCTTCTTGATCGCCCGTTAGAGCGAATCCTTCATCAGGGCGTGGTCGTCTCGCAATCGCTGCAAAGACCTTTGAGTTCGAGCGAACTCGGCTCTATACGAAAACCAATTTCCCGAGAGCGCTCGGTCAGCAGCGCGTTGATTGCCGGATCGTCGATTTCGGCAACGCGATGACATCGGCGACATACGACGAATTGAGCGATATGCGGATGGGTGGGTTCACCGCAACCGACGAAGGCATTGAGTGAGTCGATTCGATGCACAAGCCCCGCATCGATCAGGAAATCGAGCGCGCGATAGACGGTTGGTGGTGCTGCCTTATCCCGCTCTTTGGCGAGTTCCGCGAGGATCTGATACGCGCCGATCGGTTCATGCGAGCGCCAAACGATTTCGAGCACGCGTCGACGAATCGCGGTCAGATTTAGGCCGCGCTCCTCACAGAGGCTGGCGGCGGTGTCGAGCGCATGCTGGATGCAGCTCTGATGGTCGTGAGGAGAGACGGGTGACTCGCCGGTTTTGGCCATGCCGTACGTTATCATGTACGCACTATGGCTACCACGGATCGGGTACCCGTCACCGTCCTGACGGGATTTCTGGGGTCTGGAAAGACCACCTTACTCAACCGCATTCTCTCGGAGAATCACGGCAAGCGAATCGCCGTCATCGAAAACGAGTTCGGCGAGGTCGGCATTGATCACCAACTCGTCATCGGCGCCGAAGAAGAAATTTTCGAAACCAATAACGGCTGTATTTGCTGCACGGTGCGCGGTGACCTGCTGCGTATTCTCGGGCAGCTGCTCAAGCGCCGAGACAAATTCGACTACATCATCGTAGAGACAACGGGGATGGCCGATCCGGGCCCTGTTGCTCAAACCTTCTTCCTCGACGACGAGTTCAAACAGCAGTTTTTGCTGGATGCGATCGTCACCGTCATCGATGCGCACCATATTGAGAAGCACCTCGATGAGATGAAAGAGCCGGGTGAGCAGGTCGCTTTCGCCGACGTGATACTGCTCAATAAAGTGGATCTCGTGAGTGAAGCCGAGCTTGAGCGTATTGAGCGGCGTATCCGCGCGATCAACGGTACGGCAAAAATATTCCGCACTCGTAATGCCGATGTTCCAATCGAGCGCGTACTCGATGTCGGCGCTTTCGATTTGGATCGCGCGCTGGCCGTCGATTCAGCATTCCTAGAGCCGCAATATCCTTTCGAGTGGGCCGGGCTTTACGAGCTTGATGCTGGTCGACATGAGCTTCGCACAGGCAGTGGTGAACACGATCACCATCATCACGAACATCATCATGATGAGAACTGCGATCACGCGCATCATGAACATCATGCGCATGATCACGGGCACGATCATCACGATCATGCACATGAGGGCGGACTGGCGGTCGCCGTGTTGACCGCCGGCGCGGGTGATCCCGCGACGGTTCTCGCCGACAACATCGAGCCTGCCGTGCGCGCTTTCGCTGAGGATGGTGTGCAGATTGAGTGCGGCGGTACGCTGAAACCTGCCACTGCGCCATATCGCATCGACGTGGGACACGATGGCAGCCACTTTCACATCGATATCGAACGTGCGGGCCGTTACGTGTTGGTCGTCGAGCACGCACCGATCGAGTTTGGTTTGCGTATCGAGGGCGCTAAGCCGATCATCGAGCGACGCTTTGCATCACATCATCACGACGAGGAGATTTCGTCGATCGGTTTGACTGATCCGCGCGCGGTCGACCCCAACAAACTCAATGATTGGTTGTCTTACCTTCTTAAAAGCCGAGGCGCCGATATATTTCGAATGAAGGGCGTCGTTTCCATCAAGGGCGAACCACGCCGTTACGTCTTTCACGGCGTGCACATGATGTTCGACGGTCAACTGGAGCGACCGTGGCCGCCGGGTGTCGATCGAGTGAATACATTGGTATTCATCGGACGCAATCTCGATCGTCAGGAGCTCGAGGCAGGTTTCCACTCCTGCTTCGCGTGATGTCATGAAGTCACCTCCGGCACTACTCGAACCACGCGGCACGACTCTTCTCGACGATTACATCGTCGATATCGCTTGGGCAGCGGATGGCAGCCAGCTCGCGGTGGCCGGTGGCGAAGGTAAGGTGTGTCGCATCGAGCACTCGAGCGATGAGCTACGAGTATCAGAGCTTGGTAACCACGGGCTCGGTGCGTTGGCAGTGGCGTGGCATCCGAAGCAGGCGCTCTTTGTCAGCAGCGGGCAGGATGGCGAGATTCGTCTCTACGATGCCATCGATGGAAAGGTGCTGGCGCGCCAGCGACCTTCGAAGTCGTGGACGACACAGCTCCTCTTCTCGCCCGACGGATCACAGTTGGCGAGTGCGGCAGGCAAGCAAGTTTCGCTTTGGAGCCCGCAACTCGAGCTGCAGCATGCACTGCCACCACTCGAGGCGACGGTTGCAGCACTCGGCTTTGACAAGAGCGGCCGTGATTTGGCGGCGGCGATCAATGGCGGGGTCGTGGTACATCGACTCGAGGGGCCGCGTTACCCGGTTCGTCACTATCGATGGGCGGCGCCGTGCATCACCGCAAACTTCAGCGGTAACGGCAAATTTCTCGCCGCCGGTACTCAAGATGGGTCCGTGCACTTTTGGTATCTCGCGACGGGGCGTGATTCGCAGATGCGCGGGTACCCTGGCAAGGTGGACCAGCTCGGATGGAGCGGCGACTCGCGTTACCTAGCGACCGCCGCTGCTGATCGCGTGGTCGTCTGGGATTTTGGTGGTAAAGGACCCGAGGGATCTTCGCCGCTGCAACTGGCAGGCCATACGGATCGCATCGAATGTCTCGCCTACCAACCACGCGGTAATTTTTTGGCAACAGCCGGTCTTGATTGGCGACTATCGCTCTGGTTGCCGGGCAAGTTCCCGTCGGCGATCGATGCCCATCTCACCGACTCCGAGCCGTCGTGCCTGCGTTGGTCGCCGGATGGGCGCTTTCTGGCGCTCGGCGAAAGAAAGGGTAAGCTGTCGATCTTCGAACTCGTTCGGATCTGAGCGCGCGGGAGGCGCCGTTCCATGAAATACATCGCGACTCGTTCTCTCAGGGTTTTGGGTTTCGCCGTAGCATCGCTGCTGCCTCTCTCGACGCTGTCGGCTGCGGAGTCAGTCAACACCAAGGTCGATGCCGCGCTGGCGTCATTGCAGCCGAAGATCATCGAGTGGCGTCGCGACCTGCACCAAAACCCGGAATTATCGAACCGAGAGTTTCGCACGTCGAAAATCGTCGCCGAGCATCTGCGTTCACTCGGTCTCAAAGTCGAAACTGGCGTTGCAGTAACGGGCGTCGTTGCCGTACTGGAAGGTGGCAAGCCAGGCCCGGTTATCGCTTTGCGAGCGGATATGGACGCTCTGCCTGTCACCGAACAGAATGATCTTCCGTTCCGGTCAAAAGTCACGACGACCTATCGAAACGAAACCGTTGGCGTCATGCATGCCTGTGGTCACGATGTACATACCTCGGTATTGATGGGCGTTGCACAAGCCTTGGCCTCAGTGAAGGACGAGCTACCCGGAAAAGTTGTCTTCTTGTTTCAGCCTGCAGAAGAGGGCGCGCCCGTTGGTGAAGAGGGCGGTGCCAGTCTGATGGTCAAAGAAGGCGTTCTTGAGCGCTATAAGCCAGAAGCTGTTTTTGGTTTGCACATATTCGCGAATATGCGCACTGGCATGATCGGCTATCGCGGCGGTCCCTTGATGGCCGCCTCAGACTCCTACCGAATTGTCGTCAAAGGACGTCAGACCCATGGCGCAAGGCCGTGGGGTGGTGTCGACCCGATCGTCGTCTCATCACAATTGGTCGGTGCCTTACAAACCATCGTTTCGAGGCAGACGGATATCACCGCCAATCCAGCCATCGTAACGGTAGGTGCCATCAAGGGTGGTATCCGCCACAACATCATTCCGGATGAAGTCGAGATGGTCGGCACGATCCGTACCTTCGATGCTTTGCAGCGCGCGGATATCCTGAAGAGCATGCAGCGTATGGTCGAGAACATCGCCGAGGCGAGCGGTACCACCGCCACGCTCGAGATCGATCCTGGCAGCAATCCGGTGGTCAACAACGATCCAGATTTGACTCGCAAAGTGATTCCGACTTTGCAACGCGTCGCCGGTGAGGCGAATGTACGTACGGTGCCGCTCGTGACGGGCGCCGAGGATTTCGCTTTCTTCGCGCAAAAAGTGCCGAGCTTCTTTTTCTTTGTCGGTGTGACGCCGTCCGATAAGGTTCTGACAGCCGCTTCAAACCACTCGCCGCTGTTCGTGGTGGATGAAGCGGCGATACCGACGGCAGCACGCGCGATCGCGAACGTCGCCGTCGATTATCTCGCCGCTGGAGCGCCCTAGACGCTCAGCGATTTACTGATCGGCAAGCGACGAATTCTCTGACCGGTAGCGGCAAAGATGGCATTGCAAACCGCCGGCGCAATCGGTGGCGTGCCGGGTTCGCCGATGCCACCGATCGGCCCGCCGCTGTTCACGATATGCACGTCGATCACCGGTGAGTCTACGAAGCGAAGCACGCGATAGCGGTCAAAATTACCTTCGACCGCGCGGCCTCGCTCGATATTGATTTCACCGTCGAGTGCTGCTGAGAGTCCGTAGAGGATACCGCTCTCCATTTGCGCAACAACCTGACTCGGGTTGACGGCGAGCCCGCAGTCGACCGCGCAGGTCACGCGATGAACTTGAACTTTGCCCTCGGAAACCGACACTTCGGCGACTTGAGCCACGATACTGCCGAAGCTCTCTTGCAGCGCGATGCCTTGGAAGTGCCCTTTGGCGAGGCCGCGACCCCAGTTTGCCTCGGCGGCAGCCCGCTCCAGCACGGCCAAATGACGCGGCTTTTCTTTGAGTAATTCACGACGGTATTCGTAAGCGTCTTTGCCGCCGAGTACCGCGAGTTCGTCAATGACGCTGTTGGTCACGAAGCCCGTGATGGAATGTCCTACCGAGCGCCACCAGAGAATGGGGACTGCTTCGCGCGTGTTATGTACGTCGACACGCAGATTCGGGATGGCATAAGGCATATCAGCCGAGCCTTCGATCGTCGAAGGGTCGAGACCTTCTTTGCTCACCGCCATTTTTCCCATGGCGGTGTTGGCAAGGACTGGCTTGCTGACGGTGGTGTGATGAATCGCGAGCGGCATGCCATCGGCGTTGATCGCTGCCTTGACGCGGTTGAAGCTCAGCGGGCGGTAGTAACCACCACGCATGTCATCTTCTCGTGTCCAGACCACTTTGACCGGTTTGCCGATACCCTGTGCGACGAGAGCCGCTTCCACGGCGAAATCCGACACCGCACTAGCGCGACGACCGAATCCACCACCCAAGAACATGGTGTGGATACGTACCTTCGAGGGCTCGATACCCAAGGCCTCGGCGACGAAGCGGGCATCCTGTGATTGCGACTGAGTGCCAAGCCAAAGTTCGCAGCCTTCTGCGGTCACTTCGGCGACGGCGTTCAGCGGTTCCATGCAGGCGTGAGCGAGATAGGGAAGTTCGTATTCGACATCGATCGTACGAGCTGCTGAACGAAAGGCCGCGTCGACGTCGCCGACATTTTTGCCGACTAAGCCTGGGCGTTTGGCAAGTGCGCGCCACTCGTCGCGCAGGCCATCGCTTGAGAGCGAATCGCTAGCACTCGTATCCCAATCGAGAATGAGCGCTTCGCGACCACGTAGTGCTGCGTGGGTGTGTTGCGCGATGACGGCAACGCCGCTCGGCACCGCCTTGACCTCGATAACACCGCTGATGGCTTTGGCTGCCGTTGCATCGAAACCGCGTAAGCGCGCACCGAAGGCGGGCGGTCGTGCGATGACGGCCGTCAGCATATCGGGCCGCATGACGTCGATACCGAAAGTCGCCTTGCCAGTCACCTTGATTGGACTGTCGAGTCGGCGCTGAGGCTTGCCGATATATTTGAACGTAGAGGGATCTTTGAGTATGACGCTGGTCGGGTCGGGCAGCGGCAATCGATTAGCCGCTTCTACTAACGAGCCATAACGCAAGCGGCGACCCCGAGAGTCGCGTACTACACCGTTGTCGGTCGTGAGCGTGATGACATCAACGTTCCACTGCCGCGCTGCGGCAGTCAGCATGGCGCTGCGCGCTTGAGCGCCGACACGTCGTAACGCATCGTAGGTCGTCATCACGCTCATGCTGCCACCCGTGAACTGCGCAGGCAGGAAAGGGTGATTGAATGCTGGATCCACTCCCGCGATCTCGACTTGTACGCGAGTCGGATCGACATCGAGCTCCTCGGCAAGAATCATAGGTAGGCTGCCGTACACCCCTTGACCCATCTCGCTTTTGCCGATGATGACAGTGATGGTGTCGTCCGAGCTGATCCTGACGAACGCATGAGGCTGGAAATCAGCCGGCGGGCGGTTAGCCTCAGCGGCACCGACCAGCCAGGGTCGCAGCGCCATGCCAGCTGCGGTACCGCCGGCTACGACACCGATGCCGATCAAAAATTGGCGCCGACCGTTGTCGGCTGTGCCTTGACCTTCCGAGCTCATGCCGGCTTGCCGCCTCGCTTGATCTCGGCAGCGCGTTTGATGGCGGCGCGGATTCGCGGATAAGTGCCGCAACGGCAGATGTTGCCGTTCATTGCAGCGTCGATATCCGCATCATTTGGATTGGTATTGGTTTCGAGCAATGCAACGGCGGACATGATCTGCCCGGACTGGCAGTAGCCACATTGCACGACGTCGAGTTCGATCCACGCCTGTTGAACGGGGTGCAACTTCTCACCCTCGGCGATGCCTTCAATGGTCGTGATGCGACCGCCGACGGCGGCCGAGACCGGAATCGAGCAGGAGCGTATAGGCTGGCCATCGAGATGAACGGTGCAGGCACCGCATTGTGCGATGCCGCAGCCATACTTCGTGCCAGTGAGTTGCAGGATGTCGCGCAGTGCCCACAACAGGGGCATATCCGCGTCAGCTTCGACTTCGCGTTGGACGCCGTTGATGTTCAAACTGATCACGAGTGTTCTCCGGTTCACATCTGCTCGGTTGAAACCACCACAATATACCCAAACACGCCGCCGATCGGGTGGCGGCGCAAAGGCTTCGGGAGAGCTTGACCATGGAGATCGAGTTTTACGGCGCCGCCGGCGAAGTGACCGGCTCCTGTCACATTTTGCGCAACGGTGGGCTGACCGTTCTTATCGATTGCGGCATGGTTCAAGGTGGTCGAGCAACGGCGACGCGTAACCGCGAGGACTTCCCCTTCAAGCCGGAGTCCGTGGAAGCGGTATTTCTCACGCACGCCCATATCGATCACAGCGGGCGTTTGCCGTTACTGGTCAAGCGCGGTTTTCGCGGTCCCATCTATACCAATGCCGCTTGTCGTGACCTGCTGCCGATTCTGCTGCATGACAGCGCCGATCTTGCGCTGCGTGAAGTCGAGCGCATCAACCGGCAGCGCGAGCCGGGCGAGCCTGAAGCTCGACCGCTATTTGATGCCGATGACGTCGAGCAATGCCTCAAGTTGGTGCGAGCCATTCGTTACGACACCGAATACGCGCCGTTTCCCGGTATGACGGTGCGTCTACGTGAGGCAGGGCACATCTTGGGGTCAGCGAGTATCGAGTTCGAGCTGCGCGAACTCGACGTGGTCAGACGGATCGTCTTCAGTGGCGATCTCGGCCAATACGATTCGCCCATTTTGCAGGATCCATATGGGTTCAAGTCGACCGACCTTATCGTGATGGAGAGCACTTACGGCGATCGCGACCACCGCGATCGGGCTGCAACACTCGTCGAGCTCGGCGAAATCATTGAGCAAGCCGATCGAGACCGCGGCAACATCATCATTCCGGCGTTTGCAGTGGGTCGCAGCCAGGAGTTGTTGTATCTGCTCGGTCAGCACGCCGAGCAGTGGAACCTTCAGCGTTGGAAGATATTTCTCGATAGTCCGATGGCGATCAAGGCGAGCGAAATCTACTGGCGCCATCCCGAACGATATGACGAGGAGGCCGCTCGGTTGCGGGATGGTTTTGCCTCGATGCCGACACTACCGAATCTGATCCTGACGAGAACCGCCGACGAGTCACGGCTGATCAACGCGCGACGCTCGCATGCCTTGATCATCGCAGGCAGTGGCATGTGTAACGGCGGACGTGTGCTCCATCACCTCGCGCACAATCTGCCGCGCGCCGAATGCCACGTCATTTTTACCGGCTATCAGGCGCCCGGCACTCTCGGCCGAGCCTTGGTAGATCGCGCATCTAAAGTCACCATTCATGGGACGTCGGTGCCGGTTCGGGCGACCGTACATACCGTTGGCGGCTTGTCCGCTCACGGTGGGCAGAGAGATTTATTGCGCTGGTATGACAGTTTCGAGGGCCATCCCCCAGTCTGCTTGGTCCACGGCGAGCCCGAACCCGCACGGTTGTTGCAGTCGGCACTGCATCGGCGCGGCGCACATATCTCAATCCCCCATCCAGGGGATATCATCGACCTCGACTCGATGCGATTGGGGAGAGTCGATCGATGAACTTCGGATTACGCCGACTCGCCGTAGCGATCTCGCTTTATGCGCTGTCATTTACCGCTTTGGGTTTCGCCGCCGAACCACCGGGTGCGCTTGCTCGAACCGTGCTCGTCGTCGGTGCGACCGGTAGAACAGGGCGTGCGGCCGTCGAACAATCACTTGCCGCGGGCTATCAGGTACGAGCACTCGTTCGTGACGAAGCTCGCGCTCGTGCGGCGCTCGGCGATACGGTGACCTTCATTGTGGGTGATGTGCGCACCGGTGAAGGGATTTCAAGAGCTGTCGATGGTGTCGACTTCATCATTTCGGCGTTGGGATCTAACGTACGTAACGATCCATCGAATACTCCCGAGCTCGTCGATTACGGTGGCGTTCGTCGCTTGGCGGAGGCGGCAGCCAAGACGAAGGTTCGCCATTTTGTCCTCGTTTCCTCGATGGGTGCGACCCATCGTGATCATCCGCTTAACCGAATGTACTCCAATATTTTGACTTGGAAGCTAAAGGGCGAGAATGCGCTGCGAGCCTCTGGCGTGCCGTACACGATCGTGAGGCCCGGTGGTCTGACTGAGGCGGTAGGGGGCGAGTTTTTGCCGATGATGATGCAAGGTGACGATCTATCACGTCAGGGACGCATCGCACGTGCCGATGTAGCAGCGATGGCTGTTGCCGCTCTTAATCGTCCGGAAGCGTTTCAAAAAACGTTTGAGGTCGTCGCGAGCAATGCGACGGGCACGCCGAATTGGTCACTCCTCTTCGGAGGTTTGAAAGCCGATGAAAAATGAGACAGCCCTTCAGCGACAGTTGGCGCGCTTTGCAAAAGTAGAGCCGCGCGAAACAGCCGCTGTCGTTGCAGCGTTTTGTTTGTTTTTCTTTGTGCTGGGTAGCTATTTCGCCGTAAGGCCGGTACGCGAGACCGTGGCAACTTTGCTCGGCCGCGATCGCGTTGCCGACCTTTGGTTTTACACCGCTCTATTCGCCATTTTGATCGTACCGCTGTATGGCTGGCTCATCGCGCGCTTTCGCCGCAGTATTTTGCTGCCATGGGTCTACGGCGCGGTTGCCGTCATTCTCGGCATCATTGGTTTCAATATCCAGATGGATGAGTCCAATCTGCGCGTTGGAACGTTTTTCTATGTCTGGATCAGCGTGCTCAATCTCATGCTGGTTTCGGTCTTTTGGAGTTTTCTCCTCGAGATGTTCTCGGCCGAGCAAACCAAACGCTTGTTTGGGTTCATTGCGGCCGGCGGAACATTTGGTGCATTGGTCGGCCCGCTGATTGCCCGAGTACTCGTTGATTCGATCGGGAATTCTGGCGTTTTGTACGTGGGGTCCGTCGGATTTCTCGGCGCCATCATTTGTCAGCGCATCTTGATCGGCATTTGGAATCGGGAGCGTAACGAGCGCTTGGCTGCGGCCACGAGTGACGCTGCGATTGCGCCGGATGAGGGCCTAGGTGGCAATCCATTTGCTGGCGTTTTCATCGTGCTCCGATCTCCCTATCTGTTGGGTATCGCCTCCTTCGTCGTTCTCTTGTCTGCAGTTAATACTTTCTTATACTTCGAGCAACTCCGTATCGTTACCGAAACCTTCGAAGACACGACTCGTCGAACCGAAGTGTTTGCCACGATCGACTTCGTCGTTCAATCGTTGACCATTTTCTCCCAGCTGTTTCTCACGGGCCGAATCGCATCGAAGCTCGGCGTCAGAACGCTACTCACCTTCGTGCCATTATTGATGGTGATTGGCTTTATGTTGCTCTCGGTCTTCAATGTATTTGGCATGATCGCTGCACTACTGGTACTGCGGCGCTGGGGTGAATACGCCTTCATCCGGCCGGGCCGCGAGATGCTCTGGGGTTCGCTCGATACGGAATCCAAATACAAAGCCAAAAGTTTCATCGACGTCCCTGTCTATCGAGCCGCAGATTATGTGGGTGCACAAGCGAAAACGGCGCTTGATGCCGTTGGCACCTCGCCGACGAGCGCTGCCTTGATCGGTGCGCTGTTGGGCGTGCTGTGGGTAGGGAACGGTTGGTTACTCGGTCGTAAGCACGACGATGCATCAGGGGGAAAATAAGAATATGAGTCGCTGGTCAGATTGGTTCCGATTCGACGAACGCGAAGAAGCCGCGAGCGCCGACAGTCCGAATGCACCGCTGAGTGACGATCAACGTCGCGACACGTTGCCATTATTGACGCTCGCTTTCGGCTGGGGGTTTTTGATCACGGGCCTGTTGGTGGGCAGTTCGCTTGGCGCCGGGCTGTATTTCCCCGACTTGGTTCGTAATGCCTTTTGGGGCAATACGATCAATTTCATCGTCGGCGCCTTAGTCGGTTACATGGGGTACAAGACAGCGTGTAACAGCGGGCTGCTGTACCGCCTGACTTACGGCAATGTCGGTGCGTATCTTCCGGTTTTGTTTCTAGCTGCATTGACGATCGGCTGGCAGGGCATCGTGGTGGGCGCCATGGGATTGACCTGGGCAGGCAGCTTCGAGAGCCCGCTGTTCTATCCGATCGCGATCTTTGCGGGCTTGCTGTACACCGCAACGACGTATCTCGGTGTCAAAGGACTCGAGCGAGTTGCAGTGCCATCTACCATCGTGCTTGCGCTAGTGGGGCTCTATGCCGGTTGGTTCAATGTCGATCGTGCCGGCGGATGGGAGGCATTCTTAGCGCTGTCGGCGAGCGCCGCTGCCACGAATCCTTTGACGGACAATCAGGCTATCAATCTCGTGATCGGCTCATGGATCGTCGGTGGCGTGGTGATGTCGGAGTACACGCGCTTTGCACGTAAGGCTTGGGTAGCCATTGCGATTCCCTTCATCGTGCTGATCGTGACGCAGATATTTCTGCAAGTCATCGGTGCGATGGGTGGCATCGTTTCAGGTAGCTTTGATTTCAGTGCCTATCTCAAAACCGCCGGGCCCGTGATCGCATTCGTCGGGCTGATCGCGATGAGTCTCGCGTTGTGGACCACCGGCGACACTAACCTCTATTTGCCGTCTATCCAGACAGCAAGTGTCTTCAAGTTGCCGAAGCGTGTGACGATCGTGGTGTGCGGGTTGATCGGTACGATTCTGGGGCTTGGCATTTATCAGCATTTCATGGACTGGATTAATCAGATCGCGAATCTAGTGCCGCCGTTGATTGGCCCTGTCATCGTTGACTATTACCTCTTCCAAGGTCGGCATTACGACACGAGCCGGCTTCCACACTTGCCGAGTTGGAATCCGCCTGCGGTCGCCGCATTCGCCGCGGGAGTGATCGCTGCTCAGGCTTTCACACCGCCGTGGATCGCATCGGGTCTCTGGGGTTTGCTTGTATCGATGGCCGCTTATGTTGTGATCTTTGGTGTGACGCGCTTGATGGGATTGAAGTTCGGCTATTCGGCCGTCGCAACTCGCGAGCATAAAGAGGGTTGATTCGTATGAGCCGATGGATCGGCATTCCATTATTCGCCATCGTGTTCCTTGCGACCTTCAGCTCGCTCAGTCGTGCTGAATCGGTCAACGGTGCGCAGCGCCAGGCCGCCAGCGATTATCTGCTCGCGCTGTCGCGTGGTGATGCTCAGGCGCTGGCCTATGCAATCCACCCTACTGAACTCGATCGCTTGCGCTTCAGCATCCTGCAAAAGTTGCGAGAGGAATCGACCCGCGGCGGTAACGTGATCCGCGAGCGATTATTCGGCGCCGCCATGCCGCTCGCCGACATCGAGCGACTGACCAGCGTGAACTTCTTTCGCGCACTATCACGCCGGTGGTCGCCGGCGGTACGCATTCACGAGAGTCTCGAGGGATTGAGTGCGACTCGCGACGGCGAGCGAGTGCATGTGCTGGTGAAGCAGCGCCCCCCCAAAGACAGCGGCCGCATCGACACGATCGCGGTCGTGACGCTGATGGCGTACGGCAGAGAGTGGCGCGCTGCGCTACCGTCAGAGTTCGAAGCCTTGGTTGATGATCTCGTGGTGGGTCGCCAGGCACGAGACCCGGTAACGTCTGCAGCGCCGATCGCCGCTGCTGCAACGATGCCGCCGGCATCGCCGACCCAATCGACGGAGCGTAATCCGCCCGAAGTCATCAGCATGTTGGAAGCCGCCGAGAAGGTGCTGGTCGAGGGACGATGCGACCGATATTACAAAGAATTTCTGACCCCGGAACTTCAGCGCAGTCTCGCTGGTCGTACTTTAGACTCCCTGATCAGCAGTTGCCGGCGCAGTATGGCAAGTCGTGAGTTGTTGATCGCTGCATTGAGGATCGTGAAGCGCACAGCTGCGACTTTCGAAAATGCGGGCAATCGCGCCGTGTACGATGTCACGGGTCAGGGATTGCCCTTCGATCGCTATGTACTCGAGCGAGTCGAGGGGCGTTGGTACGTCGCCGAGTAAACTTGGCCAAGTCAGTTGGAGCAGTCAGTCATGCAAAATGTCTCAGCGTCTTCGCCTCGAATGGACCGTCGTACCGGGTGGTGGGTTTTAGCGCTCGCGATGTTGCTCAGCGGCTGCGGCGTGAACCCACAGAAAGTGACGGTGCCGGTCGTCCCGTCGGTCGATCTGCCGCGTTTCATGGGGCCCTGGTACGTGATTGCGGTTATTCCGACCTTCATCGAAAAAGACATCTATAACGCCGTCGAGTCTTATGAGCTGGCGTCAGATGGCACGATCCTCACCACCTTCACCTTCAACAAGGGCGCGCTAGATGGCCCTGCCAAGGAGATGAACCCCAAGGGCTTCGTTATCCCCGGCACCAATAACGCCATCTGGGGCATGCAGTTCATTTGGCCGATTAAGGCCGAGTACGTCATTTCACACGTCGATGCGAACTACACCGAGACGATCATCGCCCGTAGCGCGCGTGACTACGTCTGGATCATGGCCCGAACCCCGACCATCGACGAGGCGCGCTATCAGGAGTTGGTGGGCAAGGTCGGTGCCATGGGTTACGACGTCGCCAAGTTGGTGCGCATTAGTCATCGCGCGGCAGCCGGCCAGTAGCTATTTAAATCATTGATTTTAAAGGCATTATTCGTGAGCATCCTGTTCTGCGGGCGGCTTTGTCGCGGCCGCTCGCTGCTAAACGCCCCCCTTGCTAGACTGCCGAGGTTTTTCGCCCGGTTGCAGGGATGTCATGAGCAAGGACGATATTCTGAACTCCGACTCCATCGGGGTCTGGACTAAGGCGGCAGCCAAGTCTGCGCCGGGGGGCAACCCCGATGCGCTGGTGTGGACTACGCCCGAGGGCCTCGAGGTCAAGCCGCTGTATACGGCCGCCGATCTAGAGGGACTGGCCTATACCGACACCCTCCCGGGGTTCGCGCCCTTCATCCGTGGGCCGCAGGCAACGATGTATGCGGTGCGTCCGTGGACCATTCGTCAGTACGCGGGTTTTTCGACTGCCGAAGCGTCGAATGCGTTTTATCGCAAAGCCTTGGCAGCCGGCGGACAGGGTGTGTCGGTTGCTTTCGATTTGGCGACCCATCGTGGTTACGACAGTGACCACCCCCGCGTTACGGGTGATGTCGGTAAGGCCGGTGTTGCTATCGATTCCGTCTTGGACATGAAGATTCTCTTCGACGGCATACCGCTCGATCGCGTTTCGGTTTCTATGACCATGAACGGAGCCGTGTTGCCGGTGTTGGCGGCGTATGTGGTAGCCGCAGAAGAGCAGGGTGTTACCCAGGATCAGCTGTCTGGCACGATCCAGAACGATATTCTCAAAGAATTCATGGTGCGCAACACCTACATCTATCCACCGGAACCCTCGATGCGCGTGGTTGGCGACATCATCGAGTACACCGCGAAGAAGATGCCGAAGTTCAACTCGATCTCGATTTCTGGCTATCACATGCAAGAGGCTGGAGCCAATCAAGCACTTGAGTTGGCTTTCACCCTCGCCGATGGCAAGGAGTACGTCAAAACCGCCATTGCAAAGGGTCTCGATGTCGATGAGTTTGCCGGACGCCTCAGTTTCTTCTGGGGTATCGGTATGAACTTCTATCTCGAGATCGCCAAGATGCGCGCGGCTCGTCTGCTTTGGTGGAAGATCATGTCGGGCTTCGGTGCCAAGAACCCGAAGAGCTTGATGCTTCGCACGCACTGTCAGACTTCGGGCTGGAGTCTCACCGAGCAGGATCCTTACAACAACATCGTTCGCACCACGATCGAGGCGATGGCAGCTGTTTTCGGCGGCACGCAGAGTCTGCATACCAATTCTTTTGATGAGGCGATTGCGCTTCCGACCGAATTTAGTGCGCGGATCGCTCGTAATACCCAGCTTATCCTGCAAGAAGAGTCGCAGATCACCAAAGTGGTCGATCCTTGGGCGGGCAGCTACATGATGGAGCGCCTGACTCAGGAAATGGCAGATAAGGCATGGTCCATCATCGAGGAAGTCGATGCGATGGGCGGTATGACGCGGGCCGTTGACAGCGGCTGGGCCAAGCTGCGGATCGAAGCGAGTGCCGCTGAGAAACAAGCGCGGATCGACTCCGGTCGTGATGTCATTGTCGGCGTCAATAAATTCAAGCTCGACAAGGAAGACCCAGTCGAGATTCTGCAGATCGATAACGTTGCGGTTCGCGAAAACCAAATTGCTCGTCTCAAGTCGCTCCGTGCGTCTCGCGATGAGGCGCGCGTGCGTCAGACGCTCGCTGCATTGACCAACGCTGCGCGCCAGGGCGATGGCAATCTGCTCGAACTCAGTATTGCTGCGATGCGCGAGCGAGCCACGGTGGGCGAAGTCAGCGACGCCCTCGAGCAAGTCTGGGGCCGTCACCGCGCTAACTCTCAGGAGGTCAGTGGCGTGTACGCAGGAGCTTATGAGAGCGCAGATGCGTGGAATGCATTGAAAACTGAGATCGATGCGTTTGCCGCAGCCGCCGGCCGTCGGCCGCGCGTGATGATCGCGAAGCTCGGTCAAGATGGACACGATCGCGGCGCAAAAGTCGTTGCGAGCGCGTTTGCCGACCTCGGCTTCGATGTTGATGTTGGGCCGCTATTCCAAACGCCGGAGGAGTGCGCCCGCCAGGCCATCGAAAATGACGTGCATGCGGTTGGTGTCAGCACACTCGCCGCGGGACATAAGACGCTAGTGCCCGAAATCATTGCTGCTCTGCGGGCACAGGGCGCCAACGACATCATCGTATTCGTGGGTGGCGTCGTGCCACAGCAGGACTACGAGTTTTTGTATGGTGCCGGAGTCAAAGGTATCTACGGACCGGGTACGCCGATTCCTGAGAGCGCGCGAGATGTGTTGAAGCACATCAAGGACGCCTGTGCCATCGGTTGACATGGACGATCTCGCCTTAGTCGCTGCCGTGCGTACGGGCGATCGTCGGGCGCTGGCGAAAACGATCACGTTGCTCGAATCGACGTTGCCCGAGCATCGCGTTCGTGCCGACGCGGCGCTCGATGCGTTATTGCCCGAGAGTGGTCGTGCACTGCGTCTTGGGATTTCTGGCGTACCGGGTGTCGGCAAATCAACCTTTATCGAATCGTTAGGGATGTATCTCATCGACCGCGGACACAAGGTCGCTGTGCTGGCAGTCGATCCCTCCTCGGGCGTATCGGGCGGTTCGATTCTCGGTGACAAAACGCGCATGGAGCGTTTGTCCGTGCATGATCGTGCCTACATCCGGCCAAGCCCGTCCTCGGGCACCTTGGGCGGCGTTGCGGAGAAGACTCGCGAAGCAATGCTCGTGTGTGAGGCTGCGGGATATGACGTCGTGATCGTCGAGACCGTGGGTGTCGGTCAATCTGAGACGACGGTTGCGGGTATGACCGACATGTTCGTGCTACTGCAGTTACCTAATGCTGGCGATGATCTTCAAGCGATGAAGAAGGGCATCATGGAAATGGCCGATCTCATCGTCATCAATAAGGCCGATCTCGATCCGGATGCTGCTACCCGTGCGGAAGCGCAGATCACGAGCGCGTTGCGAGTATTACGTTTCACGGGTGCGCCGGGGACGAGCGGCGAGAATCGTTGGCAGACCCGCGTGATGCGCGGCAGCGCGCTGCGTGCCGAAGGGCTCGAGCAGTTTTGGGCCGAGGTGCAGGAGTTCAGGCGACTGCGCGAGGCCACCGGCGAATTTGCCGAGAAGCGTCGCCAGCAGGCGCTGACTTGGATGTGGGACCAAGTACACGCCCGGTTGGCCGCCGATTTTCGTGACTGCGCAGCCGTTCGTGCTGCGCTCCCGGCCGTGCTTGAGGATGTCAGTCATTCGCGAATGGCACCGTCGTCGGCCGCCCGTAAGTTGCTAGACCTATTCGAACAAAGGGAATCCACTCATGCATGACATCATCCAACAGCTCGAGAAGAAGCGGGCTCAAGCCCGTCAGGGTGGCGGGCCGAAGCGCATAGAAGCACAGCACGCCAAGGGCAAATTGACCGCGCGCGAGCGTGTTGAATTACTTCTGGATGAAGGCAGCTTCGAAGAGTGGGACATGTTCGTCGAACATCGCTGCAGCGATTTCGGCATGCAAGATCAAAAAATTCCCGGTGATGGTGTCGTGACAGGTTGCGGCTTCATCAACGGTCGATTGGTTTTCGTATTCAGTCAGGATTTCACAGTGTTTGGCGGTTCTCTAAGCGAGGCCCATGCGCAGAAAATCTGCAAGGTCATGGATATGGCGATGAAGGTGGGAGCACCTGTTATCGGCATCAATGATTCTGGTGGCGCGCGAATTCAAGAAGGCGTTGCGTCACTTGGCGGGTATGCCGAAGTGTTTCAGCGTAACGTCACGGCATCTGGCGTTGTGCCACAGATCAGCCTGATCATGGGTCCGAGCGCTGGCGGCGCAGTTTATAGCCCCGCACTCACCGATTTCATTTTCATGGTCAAGGACAGCTCGTACATGTTCGTGACCGGCCCCGAAGTCGTCAAAACTGTCACTCATGAGGAAGTCACGGCCGAAGATCTCGGCGGTGCGATCACTCACACGACCCGTAGCGGCGTTGCCGATCTCGCCTTCGAGAACGACGTCGATGCATTGTTGATGGTGCGACGGTTTTTCAACTATCTGCCGTCTAACAATCGCGAGAGAGCGCCGATGCGCGAGGCGGGTGATCCGCCCGATCGCGATGACTTTTCGCTCGATACACTGATTCCCGATAACCCGAACAAGCCCTACGACATGAAGGAGCTCGTCACCAAGATCGTCGATGATGGTGAGTTCTTCGAACTTCAGCCGGATTACGCCAAGAACATCCTCATCGGATTTGCGCGTATGGATGGTCATGTCGTTGGCATCGTTGCCAACCAGCCGCTTGTATTAGCGGGTTGTCTTGATATCAAGAGCAGCATCAAGGCGGCGCGCTTCGTGCGCTTCTGCGATGCCTTCAGCATTCCCGTTGTGACTTTTGTCGATGTGCCTGGGTTCATGCCGGGTACTTCGCAGGAGTATGGCGGCATCATCAAGCATGGTGCGAAGCTGTTGTACGCCTACGCTGAGTGTACGGTGCCGAAAATTACCGTCATCACGCGCAAGGCCTATGGTGGTGCCTATGACGTCATGGCGTCGAAGCATCTGCGTGGCGATGTGAACTTCGCGTGGCCGAATGCCGAGATCGCCGTGATGGGCGCCAAAGGCGCTGTCGAAATCATCTTCCGTAACGAGAAGAGCGATCCGGAAAAGCTCGCCGCTCGTGAAGCAGAGTACAAAGAGAAATTTGCCAATCCGTTCGTCGCGGGCGCTCGCGGCTACATCGATGATGTGATCATGCCGCACGGAACTCGTCGACGCGTATGCCGCGCTCTCACGGTGTTGCGCGACAAAAAGATCGAAGAGCCGTGGCGTAAGCACGGCAACATTCCTCTGTGATGGCGTGAAGGAGCAAGATCAATCATGTTCAAAAAAATCCTGATCGCCAATCGTGGTGAAATTGCCTGTCGCGTCATTAAGACCGCTCGCCGCATGGGTATTAAGACGGTCGCGGTGTACTCAGAAGCAGACCGTGACGCGCGCCATGTCGAATTGGCCGATGAAGCGGTTTTGTTGGGGCCGGCGCCGTCACGCGAGTCTTATCTGGTTGCCGATAAAATCATCGCGGCCTGTAAGCAGACGGGTGCCGAGGCGGTACATCCTGGCTACGGATTCCTATCCGAGAACGCCGAGTTCGCGCGTCGCGTTGAGGAAGAAGGCATCATCTTCATCGGCCCGAAGACAGCTTCGATCGCTGCGATGGGCGATAAGATCGCCTCCAAAGAACTGGCGGCAAAAGCGAAGGTCAACACGATCCCGGGTTATAACAATCCGATCGAGTCTGCAGAGAAAGCGGTCGATATCGCTAAGGGAATCGGCTACCCGGTGATGATCAAGGCGAGTGCCGGCGGTGGCGGTAAGGGCTTGCGCGTTGCCTGGAACGACAAAGAAGCTTTCGATGGCTTTACGTCTTGCCGTAACGAGGCGCGTAACAGTTTTGGTGACGACCGAGTCTTCATAGAAAAATTTGTCGAAGAGCCGCGCCATATCGAGATTCAAGTTCTCGGCGATGCTCACGGCAACTGCGTTTATTTGTGGGAGCGCGAGTGTTCGATCCAGCGTCGGCACCAGAAGGTCATTGAAGAAGCGCCGAGTCCGTTTCTCGATGATAAGACTCGCAAAGCCATGGGCGAACAGGCGGTTGCCTTGGCCAAAGCGGTCAACTATCAGAGTGCGGGCACGGTTGAGTTCGTGGTTGGCAAGGATAAGAGTTTCTACTTCCTCGAGATGAACACGCGCATCCAGGTGGAGCATCCGGTGACCGAGTGCATCACCGGTCTTGATCTCGTCGAGCAAATGATCCGTGTTGCGGCAGGCGAAAAGCTCTCATTCAAGCAGAGCGAGATTGCGCGCAACGGCTGGGCCATCGAGTGCCGCATCAACGCTGAGGATCCGTATCGAAACTTCCTCCCCTCGACGGGACGATTGGTGAAATATCGTCCACCCGAACAGAACATGGAGGCGTCACAGCCGGTTCCGCAGGGCGGCGGCGTACGTGTCGACACCGGCGTTTACGAAGGTGGCGAAATCCCGATGTTTTACGACTCGATGATCGCCAAGTTAATCACGCATGGGCGCGATCGAAACGAAGCCATCGCGCGGATGCGTGAGGCGCTCAATGGTTTCGTTATACGCGGCATCTCGAGCAACATCCCGTTTCAGGCGGCATTGCTCGCGCATCCGAAATTCATTGCCGGTGATTTCAACACGGGATTCATCGCCGAGCACTATCCGAAAGGATTCTCGGCGAGTAGCGTAGCGCACGAGCAAGCGGGCTTCCTTTTGGCGTTAGCAGCGGTTTCGCACCGCCGTTCGCGTGAACGCGCTGCGACATTAACCGGCCAGCGTCGTAACCGTGAGGTTCGCATTCGCGAGGACTTCATCATTGTTTTGACCGATGAGTCGGGCCTTCGTGATCAGATTCCCGTGACCGTGCGTCCGGCCGGTGTTGCGTTTCATGTGACGATTGCTGGACAAACGCACGAGGTTTCCTTCGAGGATAATCTTCGTGATATCGCCGTACATGGCAGTTTCGATGGGCGTACTTTCTGTGCGCAGATCGAAAGGGTCGGTCTCGGCTATCGCATTTCACACAATGGCGCTTCGTTGTTCGCGCGTGTCTTTTCACCGCGTCAGGCGGAGCTCGAAGCCTTGATGCCATTCAAGGCGCCACCCGATTTGTCCAAAGTGCTGTTGTCGCCTATGCCTGGCTTGCTCGTCGATGTGGCTGTACAGCCCGGCCAGACTGTTCGCGCTGGCGAGAAGCTCGCGGCGATCGAGGCTATGAAGATGGAGAACATCTTGTTTGCAACACAAGATTGCGTCGTCAGTGACGTTGTCGCTAAGAAGGGTGAGAGCTTGGCGGTCGATCAAGTCATCATGCGATTCGAGTGAGGTTGCTCAGCATGTCGATTGCAGCAGAGCGACCATTCAAGGTTCTTGGTATTCAGCAAGTCGCTATCGGCGGTCCTGATAAACAGCGTCTTAAGACGTTGTGGGTCGATATGTTAGGACTCGATGTCACCGGCAACTTCGTTAGCGAACGTGAGAACGTCGACGAAGATATTTGTGCCATGGGGCGCGGCCCATATACGGTCGAGGTCGATCTGATGCAGCCGCTCGATCCTGATAAGAAGCCGGCTGTGCATCAGACGCCGCTTAATCATATTGGTCTTTGGATCGATGATTTGCCGAAAGCAGTTGAATGGCTCACGGGTCGTGGAGTGCGTTTCGCGCCTGGCGGCATCCGCAAGGGTGCTGCAGGTCACGACATTTGTTTTTTGCACCCGAAGTCGAACGAGGAGTTTCCGATCGCCGGCGAGGGCGTTTTAATCGAGCTCGTTCAGGCTCCGCCCGAGGTTGTCGCCGCTTTACGTTGAATTGCCACGATCAGAGTTCCCGGTCCGCCATGCACGCCAACTGCGGGGCTCATGTCGGTGATCTCCAGCCACTCAACGCACCTCGGATCGAGGAGTTTGCGTAAATCGGCTTGTAGACGTTGTGCCTCCTCTGGCAAGTCGCCGTGACCGACCAGAATCCGCAGTTTCTCGTTGGCCGCTAACGTCCCTAGCTGCTTCACGACATGTCTTGCGAAGCGCGATCGTAGATTGAGTCGACCGATGAGGCCGCCGCCCGCGGCAATGCGACCGTCCGGATGCGTATGCAGGATGACGTTGAGGCGTAGCCATTTGGCGATCGTGCCGACGATGGCTGGGACTCGACCACCCCGTACCGCAAACTTGATATCTTTGAGTAATGCGAAAGTGCGGGTGTGCTCAAGCGCATCGCGAGCAGCGGCCGTCACGGCCTCCATATCGCCGCCCGTAGCCGCTGCCTCCGCAGCTGCGATCGTGACGAGCCCTTGTCCAACCGACGCGTTGCGACTGTCGATCGCGCGGATCGGCTTACCTGCCGGAGAAACGCGATCAGCAGCCTTGGTTGCGGCATCCCACGTTCCGCTGTGGCGCGCCGTTAGATTTACCGAAACGACGCCCTCGTAGTGCGAGGCCAGAAATTCGAACATACGCCGGAAGTCGCCCGGCGGCGGTTGGGATGTTTTCGGATGCTCCGGATTCACGAGTAGCTCTCGATAGAATTCACTCGGCGTCATGCTCACCTTATCGAGATAAGAGCGCGTTCCGAACTGAATGCGTACCGGTACCATCATGATGCCAAGTCGTTCAGCGAATGAATCCGGTATATCGGCCCCAGAGTCTGTGACGATGGCAATTTTCTGAGCACGGGTGTGATGTGCTGCCGATTGCTGCAATTGCATGTCATCGGCTTTTTGAGCCGATACTTCACCGTAATCGGCTGCGAGACGAAACACATCATCGGGCTCATTGGTATGGATATGAATCCGGGCCTTGCGCTTGTTACCGCTGACCACGAGGCTCGCGCCGCGTTCGGCAAACTGCTCGCGCAACTGGCGCAGATCGAGCTGCCCGTCACTTGGGGCCGTGATTAGGCATTCCGTGCAGTAGCGATAGTTCTGATCTGCCGCGAGCTCGCCGGCATCTGCCATTGCCTCGTCACCCACGTGCATGGGCGCAACGACGGGGCCAACCTCACCTGTTTCCAAAAATCGCCGCATGCCCTCGAGCACCTCGACGAACCCTAGTGCCCCTGCATCAACTACATCGGCAAGTCTTAACTCGTCTAATTGAGATCGAGTAGCTTCAAGACTGGTACGCACACGAATCAAGGCGGTGGCGAATAAGTCACCGAAGTTGCGCGACTGATCAAGAGTCGCTTCGGATGCTTGGGCGAACTCGCGCAATACCGTGAGGATCGTCCCTTCGCGAGGTTGGCTGAGTGCATCACGTGCGTAAAGAGATCCTTTAGTGACGGCGGAAACAAACTCACGACGCCCGAGACGCGCGAGATGGCCCGCGCCATCACCGAGTCCGAGTAAGAATTGCGCCAAGATCGCTCCCGAATTGCCACGAGCGCCATCGAGTGCCGCGTCAGCCGCTCTGACGAGTAACGTACCTGCATGGGGTTCCGGAGCGCGATCGATCGCAGCGAGCACAGCGCTCAAAGTCATCGACATGTTCGTGCCCGTATCCCCATCCGGAACGGGGAATACATTGATTTTGTTGATGTGATCGGTGCGCTCGAACAGACGGTAGATCCCGGCGCGCAGCGCGTTCGCCAGTTGTAGACCGTCGAGCTCATCTATTGCGGCGGTCTGTCCCACTACCGACCCTCAATCGAAACGGCAAACGAGGAGCTTCCGTAAGACAAGACAACTCCTTCAGGCGTGATAGAGAGCACCTTGAGTCCATCGCGACTCGCGTCACTCTCACGTAGACGCTCACCATTGAGCAGGATGAATCGCTTACTCGGGTCGACATCGTAGACATGGAGATTGAGTGTCGCGATCGGCAGATCGGCACCCGCGGCTATCTGCTGATCGCGAGTGGGTACCGTTGCGAGCGACGTGTCTGCTGGCGTCGGTCTCGTGTCGGATAGGGGTGTCGGCGCCGTCGATATGGCAGGTGGCATGCTCTCATCGGGTGTCGAGGGCGCGCGCTGCATCGGTGTGGCTACTGCTGGCGCGATGGCCGGCGCGACTGTTGATAGCGGCTCGGGCGTCGAGATCGGCGGTGAGGTTGCCGGTTTCAATAAGACGAATGCCAGCACCACGAGATTGATAGCCAATAACCCGAGCAGTACCCATACCCATGATGGAGTCTTGCTCGTCGAGCGAAGTGCAGCCGCCGGCAGCGCCGACGGATTTTGTTGACGGAGCCGCTCTTCCTCAGATTTTTTCAGCGCATCGAGAATGAAAGACATGCGTATACGGCCGCGGTAATCCGCGGTGTCCCCCTTTCCAGAGCGGAGTATTGCATGGACTGAGGCTGCGCGGCATAGTCGCGCGCACCGTGCCTACCGTTGGCTCATCTTGGCTTGCGCTATCGCCGCACTCTCTCGGCTCCG
Organism: Steroidobacteraceae bacterium; assembly: GCA_049455235.1. Classification (GTDB taxonomy): domain Bacteria; phylum Pseudomonadota; class Gammaproteobacteria; order Steroidobacterales; family Steroidobacteraceae; genus UBA964. The sequence continues at coordinate 9,245 of JBMTZD010000001.1, read as the reverse complement.
TTGCGGCGCGCGTTCCGAGGGAAGACTGTCATCTCTGGTTGACTGACCTCGACCGATGGGACAGCTCCAGTGACGAGCATCGAGAGTGTCTCGATCCACTTGATTGGGAACGAGCAAGACTCAAGCCGGAGGGGATTTCCCGCGAGCGCTTCATCAGCTCTCGTATGGTGCTGCGACGGATTCTGGGCAGCCTGTTGGATCTGAGCCCGATCGAGCTGCGCTTTGAGCTCGATACACACGGGAAGCCCGTACTCAAGCCGCCTCACCAGCATTGCCACTTCAATCTCAGTCATAGCGGCGCGTTGTTGCTTGTCGGTGTCAGCTTGCGCGCGCGCATCGGCGTGGATATCGAAGTACCGCGATCCGTTCCACGGGCTTCGCAACTCGCGAAACGTGTCTTCACCGCTGATGAGCAAGCGCTACTGCGCCGCGCGGAAGAGGTCTCTGATTCCGCGCGAGATGACGTCTTTTTAAAAATCTGGACGCGCAAAGAGGCCTATTTAAAGTGCCGCGGCGATGGGTTCTCGATGCCCGCGCGAGATTATGCGGTTGGTAGCGAAGGTGCTACGAAGCTCGACGATATCGACATCAGCAGTCTAGATTTGCCATCGTCCGGATATGCGGCGCTAGCCAGTGCGGCATCTATCAGTCATGTACAAAGATACCAGTTGTGTCCCGACGACTAGATTTTGCTATAGCAGGATTGATTTCGATCACGTTTCTGATCGGAGGGCTTGTCCCTACGCCGGTTCGCGAGCTACTACGCTGGTCTCGAGAAGCGCCTACCATCGAATGGTTGTGGCGTAGTTGGTGCGCACATTGGCTACACCTTGATCTGACCCACGCGTTGCTCAACATAGCGGGATTTTTCTTGGTGTTCGCTTGGCTATCCAATACCTTGACCAAAAAAGGTTGGCTCGTCGTCTCGATCGTGTCGATCATTTCCATTGATTTAAGTTTGTGGTGGCTGACGGACTTCGAGTGGTACGTCGGATCATCTGCACTGATTCATGCGATAGCGGCTGTCGGAATCGCTGTGCGAGTAGCTGATGGAGAGCGCGTGGCGCTCGCCGTTGCACTGGTCGGTTTGTTGAAGTTGGCATTCGAACAACTATCAGATACAACCACTTTGATCAGTGGTACGCCCATTGCGATCGATGCCCATCTGGTCGGTGCAGCATCAGGAGTGATCTGCGGACTAGTCTTCGCGTCGACGGGATGGTGTCGACCGCGCTCCGTCACTCTTTCTTAAAAGTCCGCTTGCTCGAGCAACGGCAATATTGCCGAACTTTTGCCGAATGGCATCGACAGCCGTATCGATAGACGATGTTGGCGCAATAACATCTGAAAATAGATCTGGCTGCTGAGCCGCATCGAATTCCGAGGTTGTTACCCCCAGTAGCCTTATCTTCGTTCGGGGATTTTCGCGCAGAAAAGCGCGCAGTAAATCGGTCGCCGTCGTCATGACGAGACGAGTTTCGTCTGTTGCGACGACGAGCGTTTTTTGGCGACTGAACGTGACGAAATCGCCTCGGCGAACCTTGATCCCGACACAGCGCGCGCGTAATCCTTTGCGACGCAGTCTGGCGCTGACCTTGTCGCTGAGCGCACTAATTTCGGCCAGCATTTCGCGTTCATCCGTAAGATCGTTCGAATAAGTCTGTTCGTTGCTGACCGATTTCTCATCCTGCCGAGGTTCGACCGCTCGATCATCGATGCCGTTCGCTCGAGCGCGCCAGTAAGAGGCGTGTCGACCAAACCAGCGACTCATTTGAGCATCTGTTGCTCTTTGCAGATCGCCGATGGTTTTGATGCCGAATGCAAGCAGTTCATCGCCCTTCTTTCGTCCAAGTCCCGGAAGACGTTTGACCGAAAGCGGCTCGAGCGTTTCCGATATGCGGTCTGGGTTAACGACCGTGAGACCATCAGGCTTATCAAGATCGGAAGCAATCTTCGCAACGAGCTTGTTAGGTGCAACACCGACCGATGCATTAAGCCCAGTGCGCTCTCGTATCAAGCGTTTAATGTCGCGAGCGATCGAGATCGCATCGCCTTTCAAAGAGAGGCTTGCCGTGACATCGAGATAAGCTTCATCGAGCGATAGACCCTCTACTAAGGGGGTGAATTCGTTGAAGATCTCGAATATCTGCGCAGAAACTTCCGCGTATCTCGCCATTCTAGGCTTTACGCAGATGGCATGAGGGCAGAGCTGTAAGGCGCGACTTATCGGCATGGCCGAGCGCACGCCGAATGCACGTACTTCATAGCTAGCCGCAGCGACGACGCCTCGACCGCTCGTTCCGCCCACGATCAGCGGCTGGCCACGTAACTGCGGGTTGTCTCTTTGTTCGACCGATGCGTAGAACGCATCCATGTCGACATGCAGTATGACCCTCTGTGGGCGGAGCATATTTTAGCTCGCGAGAAGCGAGGCAAAGCCGGTCAATATCAAGATCATCAAGGCCAGAACCCAATACACGAAACCCAATATGGCGAACAACCATGAAGTCTTCGCCAGCCCCTTGTCGTAGAACACACGCAGCGCCCGCCAGCAATACCATGTGAGATAAATAAAGACAGCTGCACTCAACCAGCTGCTTACGACGATGGGCAGCACATAACTTAAGAGCGTATCGAGTACCAAGATCGCGAAGATTGCGCTGTGATTATGGATCAGAAAGAGCAGATGCTCGGCATAGAGATGTCGTGGACTCCAGAAAAACAGCATCATTAATGCTGCGAAAGCCGGCAGCAGAACGAACATGGCTTTGGGCGCATTGCGTTGAAAGTTCTCGACAAGCTTGGCGCCGTTGTCGACTTTCATTCGTTCGCATGCTGCGCGAAATCGCGGTTGGAGAAAATTCGCAAAAGGCCCCTCGAATTGCCATTCGCAGATTCGATTATCCGTGGTCGTGTCGAGATCGATCGGTTTATGTCGAGTCTCGGTTGCGGGTGGGAGCGAGGCTAGCAAGAAGAACACGACGCTGATGATCAGATAGAGGCGAATCGGCGGCAGGTAAGCACTACGGCGACCAGCAAAATACTCGCGCGTTAGAAAACCTGGTTTGCTTATCAGATAACGCAGCGTGATCCACAGCCGCGAATCGGCATGTGTCAGCGTTTCGACTGTCTCTTCCAGCAAGTGAGCAACGGTCGGTTGCTTTGTGATGTGACGCTGTCCGCAGCTGGCGCAGAATGCGCCAGTCAGCGGGGCGTTACAGTTAAGGCAATTCACGAAACGACGTCGTGCTCGCTGATATTGAGCGAAACCTGCATACGCGGTTGCGACTGTGTGCCGAGTTCATCTGGCGCAAAATCATCAACATGGATCAAATCCATGACCTTGCGATCATAGGCCCGTAACCAAACCGCTTCGTCGGCGTTAATGATGCCGATTTCTTGCGCCTCGGCAATTTGTCCAGGCAGATCCAGCGAATGAATTCGGCCTGTTTTGACGCCCTCGACGCGAATTCGCTTCTCAAGGCTTTCGGCGCGTTCCGCCATCTCGAGCACTTCTTGTAGCAGGCCGAGGGCGTTGCCTTGCTCGATTCGTCGATAAACCGGATAACACAGGCGATCTCGGGTCTCTGTGGGTGATGTGACGAGCGCGGCGAGCTTGCGACCGAGTCGATCGTCCGGTGCCGAGTACTGCAAGCCACGTGGGAAAATCAGAAATCGCATCGTGGCAGCAAGAAAACGGTTCGGGAAATTTCGCAGAAAACCGTGCAGCTGTTCCTGAGCCTGATACAGCAGGTGACGACATGCCCATTCAACGATGGGTAGATCTTCCTTGCGACGACCTTGGTTCTCGTAATGCTTGAGCACCATCGATGCCAGATACATGTATGACAAAACATCGCCGAGGCGGGCGGAGAGATTTTCTTTCTTCTTCAGGTAGCCACCCAACGACAACATCGCCACATCGACCGCGAAAGCGAAGCTCGCAGAAAAACGAACGATATGTTGGTAATAACGAGTGGCGGGTCCGGCCTCGGGTGCGGCCGTGAAACGCGCATTGGTGAGCGCCATCACGAACGAACGCACCGCATTACTGATGGTGAAGCCGATGTGGCCGAACAAAGCGGCATCGAAATCGTCGACGCCACGCTGGCGATCCGGATTGCGAGCAGCCTCCATCTCCTTGAGGACGAACGGATGACAGCGAATCGCCCCTTGTCCAAAGATGATGAGGCTACGCGTGAGGATATTCGCTCCCTCGACAGTGATGGCAACCGGGACGACTTGATAACCACGACCAAGGTAATTTTTTGGACCTAGACAAATACCTTTACCGCCATGAACGTCCATCGCATCGTTAGCAACCATGCGGCTCATTTCGGTGACGTGATACTTCAACATGGCTGAAGGCACGGAGGGCTTTTCTCCGCCGTCGATGGCGCCGGCCGTCACCGATCGTGCGGCATCCATGGTGTATGTCAGTCCTACCATGCGAGCGATAACGCTCTCGATTCCTTCGAACTGACCAACCGGCATATTGAATTGCCGGCGGATTCGCGAATAGGCGCCAGTGGCGAAGACGGCCGCCTTGCCGCCGCCCGTTCCGCTCGAGGGAAGGGAGATGCATCGGCCCACAGATAATTGCTCGACGAGCATCCGCCAGCCTTGCCCTGCCATCTTCGGACCACCGATGATGAAATCGAGTGGTACGAAAACGTTTTCGCCCTGGATAGGGCCATTCTGGAACGGCACGTTGAGTGGGAAATGACGTCGGCCGATCGAGACGCCCGGCGTGCCACGCGGGATAAGTGCGCAGGTGATGCCGATATCTTCCTGATCACCGAGCAAACGCTCTGGATCGAAAAGACGGAAAGCCAAACCGATGACCGTCGCGATCGGCGCCAGCGTGATGTAGCGCTTGGAGAAATTGAGACGGATGCCGATGATCTCTTGGCCCTGCCATTGTCCGCGGCAAATCACGCCGGTATCCGGGAGCGAGGCAGCATCGGAGCCCGCTCTTGGTCCTGTAAGCGCGAAGCACGGGATATCGTCACCGCGCGCCAAGCGTGGCAGGTAGTGATTTTTTTGATCCTCCGTGCCGTAGTGCTGCAGTAGTTCGCCTGGGCCGAGCGAGTTGGGAACCGCTACCGTCGATGAGACGACGGCGCTACGACTCGAGAGTTTGGCCAGCACACATGAGTGCGCATACGCAGAGAACTCGAGACCACCGTACTTCTTCTGGATGATCATCGAGAAGAAGCCCTTGCTCTTCAGGAAGTCCCACACTTCGGGCGGCATATCGCCACGACGATGAGTGATGTCGAAGTCATCGATCATTCGACAAAGATCTTCACAAGGGCCATCCAGAAAGGCTTGTTCTTCCGCAGTCAGTCGGGGCGTCTTGGCCCCGAGTAACTTCGACCAATCGGGATTACCGGTGAAGAGCTCGCCGTCCCACCATACGGTGCCCGCTTCGAGCGCTTCGCGCTCCGTTGAGGACATCGACGGTAACATGCGTCGATAGATCTTCATGAACGGTCGCGTGATTACGGCCTTTCGCAGCGGATGGATATTGAATGCCACCAGCACGAAGAAAAGCAGCCAAAGAATTCCCTTCCATATACCCGCCGGTTCGCCGGCCGCGCTGTACGCGGTTAGCAGCACGAAGAACGTGGCCGTGAATGCCAGCAGACTCAGTCGCTTGTAGGCGAGATACAGTACGGCTGCCACGAAGAGCAGCGCGATGATGCCGCCTGTGGCAGTGAGCGCCCAGGCAGCGAGGAGGGCCAGAGTGATGGAGATGATCGCGTTAGTCATGGTCATAGACTACAAGAGGTCAGACAAAAAAAGAGGGGCCGTTGCGGCCCCTCTTGCTGAGTTCGCTTGAGCGAGGGGTTTAGCCCAGGAGTTCCTTCACGCCGTCACGCTCTTCCAGCAATTCCTTGTGAGTGGCATCCATGCGCTGACGGCTGAACTCGTCGATCGCAAGGCCCTGCACGATCTCGTAGTGGCCGTTACGGCAGACGACCGGATACGAGTAGATGACACCTTCGGGTATACCGTAGCTGCCATCCGAGGGAATGCCCATCGACACCCAATCGCCAGCGGAGGATCCGCGGAACCAATCACGGATGTGATCGATCGCGGCTGAGCCAGCAGAGGCGGCCGAGGACGCACCGCGGGCCTTGATGATGGCCGCGCCGCGTTGCTGCACCGTCGGGATGAAATCTTTTTCGATCCAGTTGGCGTCCACCAAGGAGCGGGCTGGCTGACCCTTCACGAGGCAGTGGTTGATGTCGGGGTACTGCGTCGCCGAGTGATTTCCCCAGATGATCATTTTCTGGATGTCGTTCACATGACAGCCGGTTTTTTCGGCCAGTTGCGACAGCGCACGGTTGTGATCGAGGCGCGTCATCGCCGTGAACGACTGCGGCTTGAGGGACGGCGCATTCTTCATCGCGATCAGCGCATTGGTGTTGGCCGGATTTCCGACGACGAGTACTCGTACGTCGCGGGCCGCCACATCGTTCAGGGCTTTGCCCTGTGCCGAGAAGATTTGGGCGTTGGCGAGCAGCAGGTCCTTGCGCTCCATGCCAGGGCCGCGTGGGCGTGCGCCAACGAGAAGCGCAGCATGGCAATCCTTGAAGGCGACGCGCGCGTCATCCGTAGCCACTACCTTGTTCAGCGTCGGGAATGCGCAGTCGTTGAGTTCCATCACAACGCCCTGCAGCGTCGGCAGCGCCGGCGTGATTTCCAACAGGTGCAGATTGACCGGTTGGTCAGGTCCGAGCATGGCGCCAGAGGCGACACGGAAAGCGAGGGCATAACCAATCTGACCAGCGGCGCCAGTAATGGCGACGTTCAAGGGCTGCTTCATCCGGAAAATCTCCACGTTGATAGGCGGGCGGATTTTACGTGATCAGGGAGCCCGTGCCGTGGCCACTTGACTGCGTTTTGGTGTTGTAGTTATATATAACACTAGATTGTTTAATCCGGAGGCATTAACGTGCATACATGGACCTCTTCGAAGCCGCTGGCCGCCATGACTTTCGCCACCCCTCGTTCCTCCGTTGTCTCTTTCTCGTTGACTTGAGGAAGTCGGGGTCATGATCGACCGCCAGTGGAATGACGATGCCCCGATCTACCGTCAATTGCGGGACCGGGTCGTCGCCATGATTCTCGACGGCGCATTGAAGGAGGGTGATCCCTTGCCCTCGGTGCGTAACGTCGCGGCGGAGTTTCGGATCAATCCCCTGACCGTACTGAAGGCCTATCAAGAGTTGGTCGATGAGCAACTGGTCGAGAAGCGACGCGGCCGCGGCATGTACGTCAACGCCGGCGCCAGAGCGGCGCTGCTCAAAGATGAGCGGCAACGATTCTTGGCGGACGAGTGGCCACGCACCCGCGCCAAGATCGAACGTCTCGGTCTGGCCATCGACGAGCTGCTCGCAACTCAAGAACAGAAGTGAGGACTCTCCCATGGGAGCAGTAATACACGCGCACGACGTTCGTAAGCGCTATGGTCGATCGACTCTGGCGCTAGATGGTCTCAATTTTGATGTGGCCGCCGGCCGCATCGTCGGGCTGATGGGGCCTAACGGTGCCGGCAAAACTACCGCACTCAAAGCCATCCTGGGGTTGACTCCTTTCGAAGGCGATTTGCAAGTCCTCGGACGAGACCCGCGCACCGAGCGCGACTCTTTAATGCAGGATGTTTGCTTTATCGCCGATGTTGCGGTCCTACCAAAATGGTTGCGTGTCGATCATGCGCTCGACTACGTCGCGGGAGTCCATCCGAAATTTGATCGGCAAAGAGCCGATGAGGTGCTATCGCGCACCGACATCAAGCGAAAGAGCAAAGTGGGTGAATTATCGAAAGGTATGATCACGCAACTGCACTTGGCGTTGATTATGGCCATCGATGCGAAGCTGCTCGTGCTAGATGAGCCAACGCTTGGGCTCGATCTGTTGTACCGACGAGACTTCTATGAGTCTTTGCTCAACGATTATTTCGATCATGAGCGCACCATTCTGGTGACGACGCACCAGGTCGAGGAAGTTGAGAATCTACTCACCGACGTGCTTTTTATCAGTCACGGCAAGATCATGCTCGATTCAACGGTCGATGCGTTGCCGAGTCGATTTTCGCAACTCGTTACCTCATCCGATCATGTGGCAGAAGCTCGCGCACTACGGCCCGTCTATGAGCGAGAAGTATTTGGCCGTTACGCTTTCATTTTTGACATCAGTAAGGGTGGGGCGCCAACGGCGGACGAACTTGCCGCTTGGGGCGATGTTCGAACACCGTCGATTTCGGATTTGTTCGTTGCCTTGATGAATGGTGGTAACTCGACGGGCATGAATTCGGCTGGTGTTAGCGCGGAGGGTGCGCGATGAACCTCAAGGTCATGAAAACCTTGCTTTGGCGCGAGACTTGGGAACATCGTGGCCTTATTTGGGCACCTTTGATTACGGCCGCGGTCATCGTACTCACGGCCTTATTGAGCACAAAGCTTACCGGCAGCATCCGCATCAACCTGGATGGCAAAGAGCAAGAGATCTTTGCCACTTTGTCGACGAACTTATCCCATCAGCAACAACTGTTTGCTGTTTGGCTCGGCGCACTTGTCATTCCGCAAATGATCGTTGCGATGATCGTGGTGGCGTTCTATGCGCTCGATAGCCTTTACAACGAACGAAAAGATCGCAGCATTCTTTTCTGGAAATCGATGCCGGTCTCCGATGCACAAACTGTCGGTTCAAAACTCGCGACGGCCTTGCTGCTCGTGCCGTTGTGGGTGTGGCTCGTGTCGATGATTGCGAGCCTCGCCGTCTTTGCTATCGTGAGTTTGAAACTCGGCGGCACGCCGCTCGCACCCTTGGCCACTTTTTATCCTGGCGCTTGGGTGATCTTGCAACTGACCATGCTACAAAACGTTCTCGTAGCGGCATTGTGGTATGCGCCGGTAGTGGTCTATCTGCTCTTGATGTCCGTTTATGCTAAGCGTAACCCATTTCTTTGGGCTGTCTTGCCCCCAGTGTTACTAGTGATTTTCGAAGAGGTTGCGTTTAATACCAATATGATCGCGGGCTTTATTTCGAATCGAATGTTCGGTTTCTTTCGAGAGCTTGATCTGAATATCTCGCCCGCGGATGACAGCACGTCTGCGTCTGTGATGCACGAGATCAGTCGTAGCTACGAACAGCTCGGCACACTCGACATGCTCGCGACCACCGACCTTTGGTTTGGCGTCGTTTCGGCTGTTATAGGCTTTTTCATCGTCGTG